>NZ_AP022570.1:2706077-3006752 GCF_010728325.1 Mycolicibacterium poriferae | reverse complement strand
GGATGCGCACGCCGACCAGGTCGTGGATGTCGTCGAAGTCGCGTCCCTTGACGATCATCTTCTGATAGATCGACCAGTAGTGCTTGGGCCTGCCTTCCACGACGGCGTTGATCTTCGACGCCGACAGGGTCGCGTTGATCTCGGCGCGCACCTTGGCCAGGTAGGTGTCGCGCGACGGGGCCCGGTCGGCGACCAGCCGCACGATCTCCTCGTACTTCTTCGGATGCAGGATTGCGAACGACAGATCCTCGAGCTCCCACTTGACGGTGGCCATACCCAGCCGGTGCGCCAGCGGGGCAATGACTTCCAGTGTTTCGCGGGCTTTGCGGGCCTGCTTCTCCGGCGGCAGGAAGCGCATGGTCCGCATGTTGTGCAGGCGGTCGGCCACCTTGATCACCAGCACGCGGGGATCACGCGCCATCGCGATGATCATCTTGCGGATCGTCTCGCCTTCGGCGGCGGTGCCGAGGGCGACCTTGTCCAGCTTGGTGACCCCGTCGACGAGGTGGCCGACCTCGGTGCCGAACTCCTCGGTCAGCGCCTCCAACGTGTAGCCGGTGTCCTCGACGGTGTCGTGCAGCAGTGCCGCCACCAGCGTCGTGGTGTCCATGCCGAGCTCGGCCAGGATGTTGGCCACCGCCAGCGGATGGGTGATGTAGGGATCACCGGACTTGCGCATCTGGTCGGCGTGGCGCTGTTCGGCGACGTCGTAGGCCTTCTGCAGCAGCGTCAGGTCTGCCTTCGGATAGATCTGCCGGTGTACCGCGACCAGCGGCTCGAGCACCGGGTTGACGGCGCTGCGCTGGGACGTCATCCGCCGGGCCAGCCGGGCCCGTACCCGCCGGGAGGCGCTGGTGGAGGGCTTGGGCACCTCCATGGGCTGAGTTTCGGGTCCCGCCGTACCGCCGAGGGGTGGTGACTGCACGGTCTGGCTCGCGCGGTGATCCGTGTTGACCTCGCCGGCCATTGTTCACCTCCCGGGGTGCTCTGTAGGCAGGATATCCGTTCAGACCGTGTACAAGCTGGTGACCGGCAGCGGGTCCAGCACCGTCCGGCCACCGAGGGCGGCCAGCTCGAGCATCACCACCGCCCGGGTCACCTGTGCACCCGCTGAGGTGAGCAACGCGTGCGTCGCGGCCAGCGTTCCCCCGGTGGCCAGCACGTCGTCGATGACGACCACCGAACGCCCGGCGAGGTCGACGCCCTCGGCGGGCACCTCCAGCGTGGCGGTGCCGTACTCGAGCGTGTAGGTCTCGCTGAGCACCGGCGGCGGGAGCTTGCCCCCCTTGCGCACCGCGAGCACACCCACGCCGAGTTCGAGGGCGACCGCGCCGCCGAGCAGGAAGCCGCGCGCATCCACCCCGGCGACCAGGTCCGCGCCACGTGCGAGGTCGGCGATGGCCTTGCTCACCTCGGCCAGGCCGCGCGCGTCGGCCAGCACCGGTGTCAGGTCCTTGAACTGGATGCCCGGCTCGGGAAAATCGGGCACCTCACGCAGCAGGGACGCGATGACCTCAGAGACCCGGGAGACGTCAGGGGCGTCGGAAACGTCAGAGACCTCAGGCACCGGGGAGACCTCCGAGCCGCTCACTGACTCAACTTCCAGCGGTCCATGTTCCACCCGGCTCCCCATCGTGTCGGATTCGCGCTCACCGCGAACATGTTCGTCGAGGTGACCAGGGTCCGCTGCTGACGGTACAGCGGCAGGGTCGGCATGTCCCCCCAGAGGATCGGTGCCGCCTCGGCGAGCAACCTCGCGATCTCCTTCGGGTCGTTGATCACCGCGATGGTCGAGATGATGCCGTCGATGCGTTCGTTGGTGTACCGCGGCAGATTGTTGCCGTTGGCGCTGTGCAGCGTGTAGGCGTCCACGGCCGAGGATCCCGAGGACCCGCTGCCCGCCGCGCCCCCGGTGCCGGCCACCAGGACGTCGATTTCGTTGTTGCGCAGCGCCAGTGGCCCGGTGTCCGCGCCGGCGACGTCTTCGACGGTGATGCCGGCGGGAGCGCAGGAACGCGCGATCGCACCGACCAGCGCGGCCAGGCGGGCGTTGGGTGTCTGGTAACCCATCCGCACCGTCAACGGTTGCCCGCCCAGCGCGGCCCGCGCGGCGTCGGGATTGGCGACAGCGAACTCGCCGGCCTCGGGCGTCGTCTCGGCCGCGCCGTAGGCGTCCTCGGTAGCCGTGTTGAGCCGCGAGTTCACCACCGGCACCTCGGCGTTACGGGCGATGACGTCGCGCGGCGTGCACAGGGCCACCGCGCGACGCGCCGGCACGGCGGCCAGCGGCCCCTGCGGGGCGAACAGGAGCTGCTCGACGCCCGCCGAGGCCGACTCGGATCGCTGATAGTCATCGGGCAGGTTCAGCGTGCCCAGGGAACCCGACGCGATGTCCACGACGTCATAAGCGCCCTCGTCCACCCGGTCCTGCATGTCCGAGCTGCGCGGATGGACGACAACGCGCCCGGTGATCGGCATGGTCCCCCACCACTTGTCGTTGGCGACCAGCACCACCGAGCCGTCGGCGGACACCGAGTCCAACTTGTAGGGACCCGACGACGGGAACCGGGCCAGGTCCAGATCCGGCGTCAGATCCCAGACGGTGTTCCAGGCCGCAGCGATGCGCTCGACGACCGGACCGTCGTTGTCCAGCAGTGCCCGCGTCACCCCGCCGTCGCCGAGACCGAGCTCGTCGGCCAGCACATGGGCGGGCATCAGCGAGGTCGCGGTGAACAGCTGCCCGTAGTCGGTGAACGGCCGGTCCTGGGCGAACGACACCCGGGCCTTCTTCTGCCCCGGCACACACTCGACGGTGGCGATGTCGGTGTAACCGGCGCGGCTGGCCGCGTCGAAGGCCGGGAACCGCCCGGACTGCGCCGCCCACGCGAGCACCATGTCGTCACACGTCACCGGCTTCCCGTCGGAGTACACCGCTTCCGGTTTGATCTCGTAGTCGAGCACCAGCGGGTTGCGGGCGACCAGATTGGTGGTCCCGAAGTCGTGGTCGCCGACGATCTGCCCTTCCGGGCCGTGATAGGTGAACCCGGTCAGCGCCCGGGCGAACGCCTGGGGGCCACCGGAGGCGGCTCCGGCGACGGTGTTGGTGTTGTAGCTGACCAGCGCACCGTCGACGGCGTAGTCGACGGAGTCGGCGGCCTGGTCCGCGCACGACGCCAGGGCCGGGCCGGCGAGCAGACACAGCACGACGGCCGCCACGGTGACGCGTCGCGCCCTACGTCGGGCCATCCCGGCTACCGGTTCCGGGGGCTTCGCTTACCCGAAGGCCGCCCGGTCCTGCTCGTGGTGGGACGCACCGGGCGCGCGCCGGGGGCGGGCTTGTCCGGCGGGATGCTCGGTGCCGTCGAGGCCGACACCGACGCCGGCTGGACGGCGTCGTCGTCCTCGTCGGCCCCGAGGTCGGCTGCGTCGTCGGCGTCACTTCCCGATCCGCCGGCCGCCTTCGCCGCGGCAGTCGCGCGGCGGTTGAGTACCCGCCGGGTGTGCTTGCTGACCAGCTCCGTGCGCTCACGCAGGCTCACCAGCAGCGGCGTGGCGAAGAAGATCGACGAGTAGGTGCCCACGATGACACCGACGAGCTGCACCAGCGCCAGGTCCATCAGGGTGCCCACGCCCAGCAGCCACACCGCGATGACCATCAGCGCGATGATCGGCAGGACCGAGATCACGCTGGTGTTGATCGAGCGCATGAAGGTCTGGTTGACGGCGAGGTTGGCCTGCTCGGCGAACGTACGCCGGGTCGTGTGTTCGAACCCCTCGGTGTTCTCTTCGACTTTGTCGAACACGATCACGGTGTCGTAGAGCGAGAAGCCCAGAATGGTGAGCAGGCCGATGACGGTTGCCGGGGTGACCTCGAAGCCCACCAGGGCGTAGACCCCGGCCGTGACGACGAGGTCGAACAGCAGCGTCGTCAACGCGGCGATCGCCATGTAGCGCTCGTAACGCACCGTGATGTAGATGGCCGCCAGCACCAGGAACACCACCAGCGCGATCAGGGCCTTCTGGGTGATCTGACCGCCCCACGTCTCCGACACGGCCGAATCGCTGACCGCCTGCGGGCTGGGGGTGCCGTCGGCGCCGACGGGCTGGAACGCGTCGAACAGCGCGCTGCGCAGCGCGATGACCTCGTCGTTGCTCAGCGTCTCCGAGCGGATCTGGAACGTCGCCGAGTCGCCGCTGCCGACGATCACCACCGACTCCGGGGGTGCACCCACCGTGTCGGTGAACACGGTCTCGACCTGCTGCGTGGTGGCCTGTCCCTCACCCCGCGGGAACGACACCTTCGTGCCGCCGACGAAGTCGATGCCGAAGGTGAAGCCGCGCAGCAGGATCGCGGCCAGCGCGATGAGCACGATGCCGCCGCTGATGCCGTACCAGAGCTTGCGCTTGCCGATGACCTCGAACGCGCCGGTGCCCGTGTAGAGCCGCACGAAGAAGTTGCGACGCGGCGCTGCGGTGCCCGATTCCAGGTCGGGCGCCTCGACTCCGGTGGCCCGGGTGTCGACAGGGTCGTTTGTTCGCTGACGTCTGGCCATGCCTCAGCCCCGTCCCGCCGCGTGCGCGGCCGCTCGGCGTTCGCGTGCGATCTGCTGGACGGCTCCGAGCCCGTTGAGCGCGGGCTTGGCCATCGTCGTGGACTTCGAGGCGAGGAAGGCCAGCGGCCAGGTCACCAGGAATACGACGACCACGTCGAGAATCGTGGTCAACCCCAGGGTGAAGGCGAAGCCCTTCACCTGGCCGATGGCCAGGAAGTACAGCACCGCGGCGGCCAGGAACGTCACCGCGTTGCCGGACAGGATCGTCTTGCGGGCCCTGGTCCAGCCTCGCGGCACCGCCGACCGGAACGAGCGTCCTTCCCGGATCTCGTCTTTTATTCGTTCGAAGAACACCACGAACGAGTCCGCGGTCATACCGATGCCGATGATCAGGCCGGCGATCCCGGCCAGATCCAACGTGTAGCCGATGTAGCGGCCCAGCAGGACCAGGATGGCGAAGACCATGGCGCCCGAGGCCACCAACGACAACGCCACCAGCAGGCCCAGCACGCGGTAGTACAGCAGCGAGTACAGCAGCACCGCCGCCAACCCGACGGCGCCGGCGATCAGGCCGGCCCGCAGCGACGACAGGCCCAGCGTCGCCGACACCGTCTCTGCTTCCGACGACTCGAACGACAGTGGAAGCGAGCCGTATTTGAGGACGTTGGCGAGCTCGCGCGCCGTGTCCTGGGTGAACTGGCCGGTGATCTGGGTCTGCCCACCGGGGATGGGCTCCTGGATCTGCGGGGCGCTGACCACCTGCGAGTCCAGCACGAACGCCGTCTGGGTGCCCACGTTGGCCGCGGTGAAGTCCGCCCACGTCTTGGCGGCGTCGCTCTTGAACTCGACGTCGACGACGTATTCGCCGCGCTGGGGGTCCAATCCGGAGCTGGCGTTGGCGATCTGCTCGCCGTTGATGATCGAGCTGTCGAGTAGGTAGACCTCGTTGCCGTCGGTCGAGCAGGTGACCAGGGGCAGGTTGGGGTCGTCGTTGCCGGCCAGCACGTCCTCGTCACCGCAGCGGGTGGCCTGGAACTGCATCGCCAGGATCTGGATCGCCTGCTCGCTGCTCTGGCGCAGCCGCTTCTCGTCCTGGATCCGGGTGGCCAGCGGGGCGTCCTGCTGACCGGGTTCGGCGGCGTCGCCCGGCGACTGCCGCGCGGGACCCGGCGGTGCCGGACTCGGGGAGGGACCCGGTGTCGGGGTCGGGGCGGGCTGGGCGGGGAACGGGCGGGGCTGCGGCGCCGGCTCACCGGCCGGCGGTGCCGGCTGTCCGGGCACCGCACCCGGCGCCCCGGCGGGCGGGGGCTGTCCGGGCGCCCCGGCGGGCGGGGCGGGTTGTCCGGGCGCCGCGCCGGGCGGCATGCCGGGCAGACCCTGCGGCAGGCCCGGCAATGAGCCCTGCGGCAGTCCCGCTGGACCCTCCTCTTGACCCGGCGGCATGGCCCCCTCGGCGGGAATCGCGTGGATGACGGGCCGGATGTACAGACGCGCCGTCTGCCCGAGGCTGCGGGCTTCGCTGCCGTCGTTGCCCGGCACGGTGATCACCAGGTTCTGCCCGTCGATGATGACCTCGGAACCCGACACGCCGAGACCGTCGACGCGCGCGCTGATGATCTGCTGGGCCTGGTTGAGCGATTCGCGGGTGGGCGCGCTGCCGTCCGGCGTGCGCGCGGTCAGCGTCACCCGGGTCCCGCCCTGCAGGTCGATGCCGAGCTTGGGATCGGGCTCTTTGTCCCCGGTCAGGAACACCAGCAGGTAGGCACCGATGAGCAATACCAGGAACAGGACCAGGTAGCGCGCAGGGTGCACCGGCGTCGAAGACGATGCCACGTTTCAGGGTCTCCTCGAGATCAGTTCGTCAGCACCGCAAAGGGTACGTGCTTGTTCTGTGACCCTCGTCGTCACTCTTTGGTGTTGGGCCGATCCGAGATCTCGGTGGCCGAGGACCGGGCGCCCAGGTCGTCACCGGAGTCCTCGAGATCGTCGTACTCGTCCTCGGCGTCGGTGTCGTCGTCGGTGATGCGGTCGCGCACAGCCAGCTTCATCCAGGTGGTGACCACACCCGGGGCGATCTCGAGGTCCACATAGTCCTCACCGATGCCGGTGATCGTGCCCTGCAGGCCCGATGTGGTGTGGATGCGGTCGCCGACCTGCAGCGAGTTGTGCAGGTCGATGGTGGCTTGCATCGCCTTCTTCTGACGCCGCGACGCGAAGAACATGAACGCGCCCATGATGATGAGCAGGGGCAGGAAGACGAGCAGATCCATGAGGAGACAGTCTTTCGTATCGAGGCATTCGGGTGCGAATTCGTTGACCAGTGTGCCATTGCGGGCGACCACGCATTTCGCCCCCGGGTACTGCGGACGGGGCCGCTCGCCACGCGGGGGCGCCCGCGCCCGGCCAGTGTCACGGGCCTGTTCCGGCAGCGTGCGCACCGACGACCACCGAAGGCGACGGAATCAGTCGCACTCAGCGCGCAACACATCTGATCTCGTCATAAGCTGGCAGGGTTCGCGACGGATCAGTGCATCCAGCGGCTAGGCTCTACCCAGCGGCGGTCGTCGAGGTCTTTGCACTTTCTGCAGCGGAACATCAGGGAGGTCACCAGTGAGCACCGTGGAGCAGAGTCGGCATCTCGCCACCGCCATCCCGGGTCCCCGGTCCTCGGAGCTGATCGCCCGCAAGAACGCAGCGGTCTCCCGCGGCGTCGGCACCACCATGCCTGTGTACGCGGCGCGGGCATTCGGCGGCATCGTCGAGGACGTCGACGGCAACCGGCTCATCGACCTCGGCTCCGGAATCGCGGTCACCACGATCGGCAACGCCTCCCCTCGGGTCGTCGCGGCCGTCAGCGACCAGGCCGCGAACTTCACCCACACCTGTTTCATGGTCACGCCCTACGCGGGGTACGTCGCGGTCGCCGAATCCCTCAACCGGCTCACACCGGGAAGCGAAGAGAAACGCTCCGCGCTGTTCAACTCCGGCTCCGAAGCCGTCGAGAACGCCGTCAAGATCGCCCGCAGTTACACCGGCAAACAGGCGGTGGTGGCGTTCGACCACGCCTACCACGGGCGTACCAACCTCACGATGGCGCTGACCGCCAAGTCGATGCCCTACAAGCACGGTTTCGGCCCGTTCGCACCCGAGGTCTACCGGGCTCCGCTGTCCTACCCGTTCCGCGACGCCGAGTTCGGCAAGGAACTGGCCACCGACGGCGAGTTGGCCGCGCGCCGGGCGATCACCGTGATCGACAAGCAGGTCGGCGCGGCGAACCTGGCCGCGGTCGTCATCGAGCCGATCCAGGGCGAGGGCGGGTTCATCGTCCCCGCCGAGGGCTTCCTGCCCACACTGTTGGCCTGGTGCCGCGCCAACGACGTCGTGTTCATCGCCGACGAGGTGCAGACCGGCTTCGCGCGCACCGGGGCGATGTTCGCCTGCGAGCACGAAGGAATCGTCCCGGATCTGATCGTGACCGCGAAGGGCATCGCGGACGGGATGCCGCTGTCGGCGGTGACCGGACGCGCCGAGATCATGGACGCCCCGCACGTCAGCGGACTGGGCGGCACCTACGGCGGCAATCCGGTGGCCTGCGCGGCCGCATTGGCCACCATCGAGACCATCGAGGCCGACGGCCTGGTCGCACGCGCGGCCCAGATCGAGTCGTTGATGAAGGACACGCTGTTCCGTCTGCAGGCCGAGGACGACCGCATCGGAGACGTGCGCGGCCGCGGGGCGATGATCGCGGTCGAACTGGTCAAGGCAGGCACCACCGAGCCGGACGCGGAGCTGACCCGCGCGCTGTGCGCTGCCGCCCACCAGGCCGGGGTGATCGTGCTGTCGTGCGGCACGTTCGGCAACGTGCTGAGGTTCCTGCCGCCGCTGAGCATCAGCGACGAACTCCTGCGCGAGGCGCTCGACGTCCTCGAACTGATTCTGCGCGACCTGTAGAACGCCGCGACCGCCCAACGATTAGGGAGAAATCCATGACCACGGTTCAGAACTTCATCGACGGCCAGCGGGTCGACTCGTCGAGCGGTGCCACCATGCCGCTGATCGACCCGAGCACCGGCGAGCAGTACGGCACCGCACCGGTGTCCAACGAGCAGGACATCGACACCGCCTACGCCGCGGCCGCCAAGGCGTTCAAGGACTGGAAGAAGACCACCCCCGGCCAGCGGCAGAAGGCCCTGCTGGACTTCGCCGAGGACGTGGAGAAGGCCGCCGAGGACCTGGTCGCCGCTGAAGGCCGCAACTGCGGCAAGCCCAACCACGTCACCATGGCCGAGGAAATCCCCGCGATGGTCGATCAGATCCGGTTCTTCGCCGGGGCGGCGCGGGTGCTCGAGGGGAAGTCGGCCGGCGAGTACATGGCCGACCACACGTCCTGGATCCGCCGCGAACCCGTCGGCGTGATCGGTCAGGTCGCGCCGTGGAACTACCCGATGATGATGGCCATCTGGAAGATCTGCCCGGCGCTCGCGGCCGGTAACACGGTGGTGATCAAACCCAGTGACACCACCCCGGTGACGACGGTGATGCTGGCCGAACTCATGGCCAAGCATGTGCCGGCCGGGGTGCTCAACGTCGTGACCGGCGATCGCGTCACCGGGTCCAATCTGGTGGCGCACCCGACACCGGAGATGGTGGCGATCACCGGTTCGGTGGCCGCGGGCAAGGCCGTCGCGGTCAGCGCCGGGGGCAACCTGAAACGCACGCACCTGGAATTGGGCGGCAAGGCACCGGTCGTCGTCTTCGACGACGCCGACATCGCCGCGGCCGCAGAGGGCATCGCCACCGCAGCCTATTTCAACGCCGGCCAGGACTGCACGGCCGCGACGCGGGTGTTGGCCTCGGCGTCGATCGCCGCTGACCTGACCGCAGCCCTGGCCGAGCAGGCCAAGGGTGCGACGACGACGTTCGGCCGGCCCGCCGACGACGAGGACGCCTGGGTTCCCCCGGTCAACAACGTCAACCAGATGGAGCGCGTGCTGTCCTTCTTCGAGGACGTCCCGGCCCATGCAACGGTGGCCGTCGGTGGTAACCGCCAGGGCGACAAGGGCTTCTACGTCGAGCCGACCGTCGTCGGGGGCCTGCGCCAGGACGACCGGATGATCCAGCAGGAGATCTTCGGCCCGGTCATCACGGTTCAGTCGTTCGGCGACGAAGACGAGGCGATCGCCTGGTCGAACGGCGTCGAATTCGGCCTGGCCTCGTCGGTGTGGACGAAGGACGTGTCACGGGCCATCCGGGTGTCCAATGCGCTGGACTTCGGTTGCGTGTGGATCAACACGCACATCCCGCTGGTCGCCGAGATGCCGCACGGCGGCTTCAAATCGTCCGGACACGGCAAGGACCTGTCCATGTACGGACTCGAGGACTACACCCGCATCAAGCATGTGATGGCCTACACCGGCTGATCGAACACCGCCGACTCGTCGGCGGCGAGAAGTGCGGTGACGATGTCACGGATCTCGTCGGCGGTGAGCGCGTCACCGTCGGCGTCGTACGCGATGAGGTCGGAGACCACGTCGTCGCCCGGCAACCGGCAGCGGTCGGCCACCAGGACGTCGGCGTAGGCATGTAGGGCGGCGCGGACCTCACCGGTGGCGGCCCTGTCGGCCCAGCGCGCCAATGGCCACCAGTCGCGCTGCGGGACGCCGAGAGCGGCGTAGAGCGCGCATCGTTGCGGCCCGAGGACGACGGCGGCTGCGTCGTCGCATCCGGCGCCGTTCGAGCGTGCCTCGACCAGCTGCGCCAATCGCCGGGACCGCGGCTGCCCGCTCATCGCCACTCTCCTTCCGTGAGTCAGATCACATTAATTAGCTGTTCTATACAAGAGTACCCGGCAAGACGGGCCGGACATCCGGCGCGGTGATGCGCAGAGACCTTGTCGGCGACCCATGCACAGCACATTGACAGCCCCTGCCGGCCCCTGACTGGAATACATTTAGTTTTACTAACGTAGTTTTTGGCAGACGCAACGACGCGCCCCCGATGTCCCAGATTCGCTTCGAGGATGCTTGATGACACACCACGACCCTGACCCGCAGATCGTTGACCGCATCACCGAATTGCGCTCCACCGATCCGCAATTCGCCGCCGCGATGCCCGACGAGGCGGTCTCGTCGGCCCTCGATCGACCCGACATGCGACTGCCCGACATCATCGCGACCGTCCTCGACGGCTACGCCGAGCGGCCCGCACTGGGTCAACGCGCCATCGAATTCACCACTGACCCGCAGAGCGGCCGGATCACCCCGCGGCTGCTGCCCCATTTCGACACCGTCACCTACGGAGAACTGTCCCGGCGCATCGGCGCGCTGGCTGCGGCGCTCGACGACGTCGCTGCGGGCGACCGGGTCGCGCTACTGGGCTTCACCAGCGTGGACTACACGACCATCGACATGACGCTGGCGACGATCGGTGCGGTTTCGGTCCCGCTGCAGACCAGCTCAGCACTCTCGGCGCTGGCACCCATCGTCGCCGAAACCGAACCCGTGCTCATCGCCTCTGCCGTCGACCATCTCGGCGACGCCGTCGAACTGGCCCTCACCACTCCCACCGTCTCGCGGATCATCGTCTTCGACGCGCGCCTCGAGCTCGACGACCACCGCGAAGAGGTAGCCGCTGCGCGAAACACCCTCCGCCAGAACAGCGCCAACACCGTGGAGCTCACGACGATCGGTGATCTCGTGCAACGCGGCGCCGACCTGCCGCCCCGCACCCCCACCATCGCGACCGACGACAACCCGCTCGCCCTGCTCATCTACACCTCGGGAAGTACGGGCGCACCGAAGGGAGCGATGTATCCCGAGCGGTTGGCGGCGGGCGCCTGGCGACAGTCCTTCCGCGCGAACTGGGGCGATCACAGTTCCGCGCCCTCGATCACCCTGAACTTCCTGCCGATGAGCCACATGATGGGGCGCGGCCTGCTCTACGGCACCCTGGGTGCGGGTGGGACCGCGTATTTCTCTGCGCGCAGCGATCTTTCGACCTTCCTCGAGGACCTCGCGCTGGTCCGTCCCACCCAGTTGTCGTTCGTGCCACGGATCTGGGACACGATCAGAAACGAGTTCGACACGATCCTGGGCAAGCGAGCCGACCACGACGCCGCCGCCGTGTTCGCGCAGATGCGCACCGAGGTGCTCGGCGGTCGTTACGTGACCGCGATGACCGGGTCCGCTCCCCTGTCACCCGAGATGACCGCGTTCGCCGAGGAGCTGCTCGGCATCCACCTCGTCGACGGCTACGGGTCCACCGAAGCGGGCGCGGTGTTCGTCGACGGACAGGTCCAGCGGCCACCGGTGTCGGACTACACACTGCTCGACGTGCCCGAGCTCGGCTACTTCCACACCGACCGCCCGTATCCCCGCGGGGAGTTGCTGGTCAAGTCCGAAACGCTGATTCCCGGGTACTACCGACGGCCGGAGGTGACCGCGGCAATGTTCGACGCCGACGGCTACTACCGCACCGGCGACATCGTCGCCGAGGTCGGACCCGACCACCTGGTCTATCTCGACCGGCGCAACAACGTCGTGAAGCTCTCCCAGGGCGAGTTCGTCGCGGTGTCGGCACTGGAGGCCGGCTTCACCGACAGCCCGTTGATCCGCCAGATCTATCTCTACGGCAACAGTGCCCGCCCGTATCTACTTGCCGTGGTCGTGCCGACCGAAGAAGCATTGGCTGCTTCGGATCCGAAATCAGCTGTCGCAGAATCGCTTCACGAGGTGGCGCGGACCGGCGGCCTGCAGTCGTTCGAGATACCTCGCGACTTCCTGATCGAGACGACGCCGTGGACCACCGAGAACGGGATGCTCACCGGTATCCGCAAGCTGGCCCGGCCCAAGTTGAAAGAGCGGTACGGCGACCAGCTCGAGACGCTGTACGCCGAGCTGGCGGCCGAGCAGTCCGACGAGTTGCAGTCGTTGCGGCGCGATGGCGGCCAGGGCCCGGTGCAGGACACGGTTGTTCGCGCCGCGGCAGCGCTGTTGGGCGCGACGTCGACCGACATCGCCCCCGACGCCCACTTCACCGAGCTCGGGGGTGACTCGCTGTCGGCCCTGACGTTCGCCAATCTGCTGGCCGACGTCTTCGACGTCGAGGTTCCGGTGTCGGTGATCGTCAGCCCGGCCAATGACCTCGCCGCGCTCGCCGCCTACATCGATGCCGTGCGGGAGCCAGGTGGTACCCGACCCACCTTCGCATCGGTGCACGGCGCGGGCGCACCACAGGCGCACGCCCGCGACCTCACGCTGGACCGGTTCCTCGATGCTCCGACCCTGGCCGCCGCTACGGCGCTGCCCGGCCCGAGCGCGCAGATCCGGACGGTGCTGCTCACCGGTGCCACCGGATTCCTCGGCCGCTACCTGGCGTTGGACTGGCTGCAACGGATGCAGCTGGTGGGCGGCACCGTGATCTGTCTGGTTCGCGGCCGGGACGACACCGCAGCCCGCGACCGGCTCGACCGGACCTTCGACAGCGGGGATCCCGACCTGCTGGCGCACTACCTCGAGATGGCCGACGGCCACCTCGAGGTGCTCGCCGGCGACAAGGGCGAGCCCGACCTCGGGCTGGATGCGTCGACGTGGCAGCGCCTGGCCGACACCGTGGACCTCATCGTCGACCCGGCGGCACTGGTCAACCATGTGCTGCCGTACCGGGAGCTGTTCGGCCCCAACGTCGTCGGCACGGCGGAGCTGATCAAGCTCGCCCTCACCAGCAAGCTCAAGCCGTTCGTCTACACCTCGACCATCGGCGTTGCCGTCGGGATCGAGCCCGGCCGGTTCACCGAGGACGGCGACATCCGGCAGATCAGCGCGACCCGCGCTGTCGACGACGACCTCGCCACCGGATACGCCAACGGTTACTCGAACAGCAAATGGGCCGGAGAGGTGCTGCTGCGGGAGGCCAACGAGCAGTTCGGACTGCCGGTCTCGGTGTTCCGCTGCGACATGATCCTCGCCGACACCAGCTACGCCGGCCAGCTGAATCTGCCCGACATGTTCACCCGGCTGATGCTCAGTCTGGTCGCCACCGGTATCGCACCCGACTCGTTCTACGAACTCGACGCCGAGGGTCGCCGACAACGCGCCCACTACGACGGTCTGCCAGTGGAATTCATCGCCGAGGCGATCTCGACCCTCGGCCCGCTCACCGGCTCGGCCTTCGAGACCTACCACGTGATGAACCCCTACGACGACGGCATCGGACTCGACGAGTTCGTCGACTGGCTCATCGACTCCGGCGCGCCGGTGCGCCGCATCGGCGGGTACCAAATGTGGCTGACTCGGTTCGAGACGGCGATGCGCGCACTGCCGGAACGCCAGCGCCAGGGGTCATTGCTGCCGTTGTTGCACAACTACCAGCATCCCGAGACGCCCCTGCGCGGGTCGGTGGCGCCCACCGACCGGTTCCGGGCGGCCGTGCAGGAAGCCAAGATCGGCCCCGACAAAGACATCCCGCACGTCTCGCGCGACATCATCGCCAAGTACGTCAGCGATCTGCGGCTGCTCGGCCTGCTAGACCGCTAGCTTGTGGTCGTCACGCCGGCCCCGGCGTCCGAACAACGACGACAGCCGCTCCCGCGCCGATGGCTTGTGAGCGGCAGCCCCGCCGTGGTGCGTGGTGACCTCGGCGTCGCGGTCGGCCACGGCGTCACGGTCGGCCACGGCGTCACGGTCGGCCACGGCGTCACGGTCGGCCACGGCGTGAGCACGGGTCTCCGCGTAGGCGATGTCGCGCGTGCTGCGCACCGACAGCCGTCCCAACGCCAGCGCACCCAGGAACACGATGACCGCGCCGAGTCCGTAGAAGTAGGTCAGCTCCAGCCACACTCGCTGGGCCTCGGTGGAGGCCACCGGCACACCGACCTCACCGAGTCCCAGCGGGCCGGCCAGCGCACGCCCGACCACGAACCACGCCCCGGCGACGATCGCCATCCACGTACCGAGCATGGCGGTGGCGCGGTTGCGTGACGTCAGCATCAGGAATCCGCCGACCACGGCGACCGCGCCGGGCAGCACCTCCAGCCAGCCGCGACCCGCCGTCCAGGTCCACGCCTGGTCGGGGCTGAAGGCGAAATTGAAGTAGGGCCCGATGAAGGGCACCAGTGCGCCCCACAGACCCAGAACGATGACCAGAAGCCCGCTGGCGGCACCGCGACTGCGGGGAATGTGCAGCGCGCCGCCGCGACTGCGGGTGGGTGTGTCGACCATGATTCTCCTCCTCGGATATGCGCAGCGGATACCCGTGCCGGGGCGGCCATAACCCCGCCGCAACCGGTACGAGCTGCACATCCCGCTCAGATCGTCACCATCGGTCCGTGCCTCGCCGCGGTGGTGGGGACAGCTAGTCGAACAGCCCGCCCTGCCCCAGCCCCACGGCTCCGCTCGGCGGCGTCATTCCCAGATGCGTCCAGGCCAGCGCCGTGGCCACCCGTCCCCGGGGGGTCCGCGCGATCATGCCCGCCCGCACCAGGAACGGTTCGCACACCTCCTCGACGGTGGTGGCTTCCTCCCCCACGGCCACCGCGAGCGTGGACACCCCCACCGGTCCGCCGCCGAAGCTGCGGGTGAGCGCGGTCAGCACCGCCCGGTCGAGGCGGTCGAGGCCGAGCTCGTCGACGTCGTAGACCTCGAGCGCATATTTGGCGATGTCGCGGGTGATGACTCCGTCGGCACGCACCTCGGCGTAGTCGCGCACGCGGCGCAGGAGCCGGTTCGCGATGCGCGGGGTGCCCCGGGAGCGGCGGGCGATCTCGGCGGCGGCTTCGGCGCCCAGCTCGATCCCGAGGATGCCCGCCGACCGGGCCAGCACCCGCTCCAGTTCGGTGGGCTCGTAGAAGTCCATGTGCGCGGTGAAACCGAAGCGGTCCCGCAGTGGACCGGTGAGAGCCCCGGACCTGGTGGTGGCGCCGACCAGCGTGAACGGTGCCACCTCCAGCGGGATCGAGGTGGCACCCGGTCCCTTGCCGACCACCACGTCGACGCGGAAGTCCTCCATCGCCAGGTACAGCATCTCCTCGGCGGGCCGGGCGATGCGATGGATCTCGTCGATGAACAGCACGTCGTGTTCGACGAGATTCGACAGCATCGCGGCCAGATCCCCGGCTCGTTCGAGTGCCGGGCCCGACGTGACACGCAGCGACGAGCCCAGTTCGGCGGCGATGATCATCGCCAGCGAGGTCTTGCCCAGCCCGGGCGGACCGGACAGCAGGATGTGGTCGGGGGTGCCGCCACGGTTCTTGGCGCCCTCGAGCACCAGCTGCAGCTGCTCGCGCACCCGTGGCTGACCGATGAACTCGCCCAGTGAGCGGGGCCGCAAGCTGGCGTCGATGTCCCCTTCGCCCACCGTCAGAGCGGGAGTGACCTCCCGCTCGTCGGAGTCTTCGGGCTCTTCGGTACCGGACGAGAAACGACCCATGTCACTTCTTGCCCAGCATGGACAGCGCCGCGCGCAACGCGACCGACTGGTTGGCCTCCGGCTCGTCGGCGAGCACCTTGTCGGTGGCTTCCTCGGCCTGCTTCTGAGCGAAACCCAACCCGATGAGCGCTTCGACCACCGGCCCGCGCACGGTGAAACCGCCCGCGGAGGCGACGCTGGACGACACCGCAACGCCGACCTTGTCCCGCAACGTCAGCACGAGCAGTTCGGCGGTCTTCTTGCCCACCTTCGGAATTCGGGTCAGCGCGGTGACGTCACCGTCACCGATGGCCTGGCGCAGGCTCGCCCCGTCGTACATCGCCAGCGCGCCGAGTGCGATGCTCGGCCCGATCCCCGACACCCCGAGCAGGGTCAGGAACAGGTCGCGGGCGTCGGAGTCGGCGAACCCGTACAGCGTCATCGAGTCTTCGCGCACGATCATCGCGGTGATCAGCCGGGCTTCGGATCCGCGGCGCAGCGTCGCCAACGTCGCCGGCGTGGCCATCACCTTGTAGCCCACACCGGCGGCCTCGATCACGACGTGATCGAGTGCGATGTCGAGCACCTCCCCGCGCACCGCGGCGATCATGTGCGGACCGCCTTGAGCCGGGCCTGGTACTTGCGGCGCTGCTCGGCGGCCATCGCCTCGGCGGCCGCCATCCGGGCGATCATCGGCGCGCGCCAGCAGTGGCAGATCGCCAGCGCGAGCGCGTCCGCCGCGTCGGCCGGCGTCGGTTTCTGCTGCAGCGCCAGAATTCGGGTGACCATCTCGGTGACCTGCGATTTGCCCGCACGCCCGTTTCCGGTGACGGCGGCCTTGACCTCACTTGGGGTGTGGAAGTGGACGTCGATGTCGCGACGCGCCGCGGCCAGGGCGATGACCCCACCCGCCTGGGCGGTGCCCATCGCGGTGTTGGCGTTCTGGTTGGAGAACACCCGCTCGATGGCAACCACATCGGGCAGATGGGTGTCCATCCAGTGCTCGACGGTGTCGGAGATCGTCAGCAGACGCTTGTGCAGAGGCTGTTCGGCCGGCGTGCGCACGACGTCGACGTCGAGGGCGACCACCTGGCGGCCCTGCCCACTCTGAATCATGGACAAGCCGCATCGCGTCAACCCGGGGTCGACACCCATCACTCGCACGACAGCATCCTCACGGAGAACATTTGTTCGAGAGCCTAGCCGTCGTCCCCGACGATGCGGGGTAGGGACACGCGGTGAGCCGAGGCGGGCTCAGTCCTCCTCGAGCGCCGCGGCGACGTCGTCGGGGATGTCGATATTGGTGTAGACGTCCTGGACGTCGTCGCTGTCCTCGAGCGCGTCGACCAGTTTGAGCACCTTGCGGGCGGCGTCGATGTCGACCGGGACCGTCACCGAGGGCTGGAAACTCGCGTCAGCCGATTCGTAGTCGATGCCCGCCTCCTGCAGCGCCGTGCGCACAGCGACCAGATCGGTTGGCTCGGAGATGATCTCGAAGCTCTCGCCGAGATCGTTGATCTCCTCGGCGCCGGCCTCCAGGACCGCGGCCAGCACGTCGTCTTCGGACAGGCCGTTCTTCTCCAGCGTGATGATGCCTTTGCGGGAGAACAGATAGGACACCGAGCCGGGGTCGGCCATGTTGCCGCCGTTGCGGGTCATCGCCACCCGGACCTCACCGGCCGCCCGGTTCTTGTTGTCGGTCAGACATTCGACGAGCACGGCCACCCCGCTGGGCCCGTAGCCCTCATAGGTGATGTTCTGCCAGTCCGCGCCGCCGGCCTCCTCGCCGCTGCCGCGCTTACGGGCACGTTCGATGTTGTCGTTGGGCACCGAGCTCTTCTTGGCCTTCTGGATGGCGTCGTAGAGCGTGGGGTTACCCGCCGGGTCACCGCCGCCGACGCGGGCGGCGACCTCGATGTTCTTGATCAGCTTCGCGAACATCTTGCCGCGGCGGGCGTCGATGACGGCCTTCTTGTGCTTGGTGGTGGCCCACTTGGAATGGCCGCTCATGCAGGTACATCCTCTTTCCGGTGAAACGTCGACTGACAAGTCTACGGGTAGGCGGGTGAGCGAAACCGGACTCGGGGCGCCTAGGGGCGGCCACGGCCCGGTGCAGTCCGCAGAGTCGCGATCTAACGCAGATCTGCGTCGATGTAGCGCTGCAGGTTCGGCGCAATGGCGGCGACGAGTTCGTCGTCTGACATCGAGGCAACTGGCTCGACCCGCCAGACGTAACGCGTCATCGCCAGGCCCAGGATCTGCGAGGCGATCAACCCACTGCGAATGCGCCGGTCCTCGTCGTCGGCACCGATCTGCGCGGCCCCCATCAAGCTGCCCTCGACGATTCGGCGCAACCTCTCCCGTGTCGTCTGGTCATGGGCAGCGGTCAGCAGCACGGCCCGCAACACCGGGCCGATCTCGTCGTCGGCCCACGCGCCGAGCATGAGGCGCAGCAACGCCTCGCCGAGCTCGCAGGCTGGCGTACGCCATGTGTGCGCCACCGCCTCGAGCCAACGCGCCGGCGGCTCGGTCGCCGCATCGAGCAGGCCCTCTTTGGAACCGTAGTAGTGGTAGATGAGGGCCGGATCCACGTCGGCGGCCCGCGCCACGGCCCTGATCGTTGTCCCGGCCCAGCCTTCGTGGGCGAATCCCTCGCGTGCCGCGGCCAAGATGCGTGCCGACATCACCCCTCGCTCGTCCCGGGGACCCGGCGTCGGCCGCTTCGGCATCTCCGGACCATAGCAGAAGATTCACGTTGCGTTGAGACTATTTTCAACGTAGCGTGAAACTCGTGGAACTGAACGGTCCCCAGACCACCGGCCGGGACTTTCGCAATCTGAGTGAGCCGCAGCATGCCCTGCGCCACGAACACAATGTCGCGGTGCCCGTGCGCGACGGGGTCTCGCTCATGGCCGACGTGCACCGCCCCGATGCCGAAGGGCGCTTCCCCGTTCTGGTCGCGGCATCCCCCTATCCCCGCCAGATCCAAAACCTCGGCGCACCGATGGGCTTCATCGAGGCGGGCAACACCGATTTCTGGGTGTCCCGTGGCTACGTGCATGTCATCGCCAACGTGCGTGGAACGGGTGGCTCCGGAGGCGAATTCGGCTTCTTCGACGCCGCCGAGCGCCGCGACATGCATGACCTGGTGGAGTGGGCTGCGACACAGCCGTGGTGTGACGGCAACGTCGGCATGATCGGCATCAGCTACTTCGCCATGACGCAACTGGAGGCGGCCGTCGAACGGCCTCCCCATCTGCGCGCGATCTTTCCGGTCGCGGTCACCGCCGACCTGTTCGAGGCGGCGTCACACCACGGGTTGGCCAGCTCGGCCTTCGTCACCCCGTTCCTGTCGATGATGGGCCTGACCGCGGCTCGCAGCGATCAATTCTGGCGCAGCCTGCCGATGCAACTCGCTCGACGAGCACTCCACATCGGTCCGCTGCATCGCAGGTTCGGCACCATGAACGGCGAAGCCGCCGTGACGATGATGCACGAGTTGCTCAAGCTTCCCCACGACCCTCGCCCATGGGATCAGCTCTGGCTCGACGTCTTCGTCAACCACCAGGTCCGCGACGACTGGTGGGACGAACGCGATCTGACCCCGATGCTGTCGAACATCGACATCCCTGTCTACCTCGGCTGCGACTGGGAGAACGTGCCATTGCACCTGCCCTCGACCTTCATCACGTGGAAGGGGTTGGCGCACAACCCGAACGTCCAGATGGGCCTGCTCGACAAGTTCGGCCTCACCTGGCCGTGGGAGAGCCTGCACACCGAGGCGCTGGCCTGGTACGACCACTGGCTCAAGGGCCGTGACACCGGAATCCTCGACGGCGACCGGGTGCGCTATGCCCTCCCCGGGTCCAGCGGCTGGCACTCCAGCGCATCCTGGCCGCCACCGGCCAACCACTGCGAACTCGCGCTGCGTGCCGACGGAACTCTTGCCGTCCAGGAAGGCGAGAGCGGCTCACGCGAGTACATGACTGTGGCGGCCGGCACCGGGCGGGTGAAACCGAGTGCGATCGATCCGCCGTCCGACTTGACCTGGACTTCGGCGCCCCTCGACAGCGACCTGGATGTCGTCGGCGAGATCGAACTGCGCCTCGTTGCTTCGGCGACGGCTGCCGACACCGCGTGGATGGCCACACTGCAGGACGTCGCTCCCGACGGAGACACCACCGATGTCACCGCCGGTTGGCTGCGCGCCAGCCTGCGTGCGGTCGACGTGCCGGCAAGCTCACCCGGGTGTCCCGTCCTGTCCTGCCGGATCCCCGTCGCGGTACCCGTCGGCGAGGATGTCGAGTACCGGATTCCTCTCGTGCCCAACGCCCGTCGTTTCGGTGCGGGACACAGCCTGCGGCTGGTACTGACCAGTGACGACCAGAATCCACGGACACCGGCGATCATGAATTTTCGGCATGCCAGCGTTGGCACCAGCAGCCGGAACACCGTGCGCTCCTCCTCGCGGTTGCTCCTGCCGATCACCTCGGGGTGACGGCTCAACGCACCAGAGTGGCACCGCCGTCGAACCGGATCTGCTGACCGGTCATGAATCGTGACTCATCGGCGAGCAGATAGAGCGCCGCGTAAGCGGTCTCCCAGCTGCTGGCACGCCCCATCTTCAGCCTGAGGACTTCGTTGTAGGCCGCATCGACCTCATCGGCGGCCATCCCGAACAAATCCTGTGAGTCGTGGTTTCCGAGGGTGGAATCGATCGGTCCCAACATCAACGTATTTGCGCGGACTCCGACCTCGGCATACTGCGCCGCAGTCAGTTCGGTGATGTAGTTCAGCCCGCACTTGCCGAGGGCGTAGGGCATGATCCCGATGTTCAGGCCGACTTCGTTCTTCAGGCTCGCAATCGAGGAGAAGTTGACGATGCTGCCGGTGCTGGAACCCTCGTTCTTCTCCATGCACTGCGCGGCGAACGAATTGCAGTAGAAGCAACCCAGCATGTTGACGTCGATCCCCTTGTTGAAGTTCTCCAGGGACATCTCGTTGCGTTCGCGGTCGAACGGCGGGTTGATCGCCACGCTGTAGACCATGCCGTCGACTCGGCCGCTGCGCTGCATGACGACATCGAAGATGTGCTCGCAATCCTCCCTCTCCGCCACGTCGGCGTGCACGGCGTAGGCCGTCCCACCCTCCGCCAGCACCATGTCGACGGTTTCCTGTGCTGCGGCCATGTTCAGATCGACGGCTATCACCTCTGCGCCGTGCCGTGCGGCCACGAGGGCCGTGGCGCGTCCGTTGCCGATCTTGTCGCCCGGCATCTGTCCGCCACCGACGATGACCACCACTTTTCCGGTGAGGTCGAATGCGGTCCGCTGCGGGTTCGCGAAATCTACAGACATGTGCTCTCTTTCGTGTGTACAGCCTGTTCGGGGCAGGCATGGACGGCTTCGGCGACGCGATCGTGCAGTGCTCGCGGCACCTCGGTCTCGACGGCTTCGGCATAGCCGTGCTGGGTCAGGGTGAAGATGTCCGGGCACACCGCGGCGCACACGCCGTGCCCCCGGCACGAGTCATCGTCGATGTAGACCTTCATGCGCCGACCACCGTGAGATGCAGCTCGGTCAGTCCACGCAGGATGTATGTGGGCACGTAGTCGAAGCGACGGCCATCGACCTCACCGTGGTGGGCCTCGTCGATACTGATCTCCCGGCTCCTCGCCAGCAGGCGCTGAAGGAGGATTCGCGCCTCGGTCCGTGCCAGCGGAGCGCCCAGGCAGCTGTGGATGCCCCTGCCGAAGGCGATGTGCCGGCGCGAATTCGGCCGGTTGACGTCGAAGGTGTCGGGATTCTCGAATTGACGGGGGTCCCGGTTCGCGGCCCCGTAATGGACCATGACGGTGGCGCCGGCCGGGATGTCGACCCCGCCTATCGTCGTGTCGGCGCGGGCCAACCGGAAGTCGCCGCGGATCGGGCTCTCGAAACGCAGCGCCTCCTCGATGAAGTTGGAGATCAACTCGGGCTCACGCCGCAGACGATCCTGCAGGTCGGCATCCTCGGCCAGAAGCTTCATCGCCGAGGACAGCAATCGGACGGTGGTCTCCTGCCCGGCCGAGAACAGATTCGCCGCCACGCGGACGACGTCGATGACCTGCGGGATCGACCCGTCCGGGAAGCGGGCTGCCGCCATCTCGCTCATGACGTCAGCACGGGGCGCTGCGCGCCGGTCGGCGATGTAGTCGGAGAACCGATCGTAGAGGTATGTCAACGGGGCGTGGTCCATCTGGGCACCGGCCGTGCTACCCAGCGATACCTCCCCGGTGAGAACCGCGGTGAGTTCGGCGCGGTCCTCTTCGGGCACCCCCAGCAGGTCCGCAATGACGAGCAGCGCAACGGGATTGCCCACATCGGCGATGAACTCACCGCCGCCGCCGGCCACATAGGGCGCCAGCACCTGGTCGGCGAGCCGCCAGACGAACTCTTCGTTCTCCTTCAGACGCTTGGGCGTGATGAGCCGGGCCAGCAACGACCTGTGGGCGGTGTGAGTCGGCGGGTCGAACGACGGCAGCTGGTCACTGAAGGGCAGTTCGGTTCGATGCCTGTCGATCAGTTCGCTCACCGCTGGCCCACCCCGACCCTCCAGCGAAACCGGGAAGCCCGGGAACGGGCCGGTGACCGTATTGCAGGAGGAGAACGACTCATGGTCCCCGACCACGGCCAAGACCTCGTCGTACCCGGTGACCACCAGCACGCCCTGGGTCGGTTCCCGAAGCACGGGACTCTCCGCGCGCATGCGGGCCAGCATCGGGTACGGATCGGCGACCAGCGCCGCATCGCGGAAGAAGTCGACGTCGGCGATGGACGACGGGCAGTTGATCACGACGTGCTCCTCGGAAGACCTCTCCGGAGACGCAGGGCGCGGCCTCCGAAAAACGACCAAACGTAAAGTCGGTTACTTACCGATCGTACAGTTGTAGACTGTACGAATGGTCAAAAGCCGTCAGTTTGTTAGCAGTGCTACATTGCGAGCTGAGGTGTGAGCGATCCGGCAAGCACCACGCGCGAGCGGCTCATCGACGTCGCCACCGACCTGTTCCGGAGCCACAGCGTGGCGGGCACATCGCTGCAGATGATCTCCGACGAACTCGGAATCACGAAGTCAGCGATCTACTACCACTTCCGCACCCGCGACGAACTCCTGGAAGCTGTGTTGGAGCCGCTCATCACGAAACTGCAGGAGCTGGTCGACGAGGCGAGCGCCCAGCGCGGCGCCCGCGCCCAAGCCGACGCCATGCTCCGCGGGTTCGCCGCTCTGGCGGTGGCCAACCGGACGCTGATCCCGGTGCTCACGGGTGACGCTGCCGTCGGCCAGGTGCTCAGATCCCGGCAGGCCTGGGCCGCGGTGGTGGCCCGGCAGATGGAGCTGCTCGCCGGAGCTCAACCCGGGATGGCGGGTCAGGTCGGGGCCGCCATCGTGATGTCCGGCATCTCGTCTGCTGTCGGACTGGACTATGCAGGCACCGACGAGCAGATGCTGGAGCACCTGATCAGCGCCGGGCGGCGCACACTGGGCCTGCGCGGCCAACGTGTTAGGTGAGCCACACCGACTGGCCGCTGAACTTACTCCGAAGTAAGGTCCCAGCCATGACGTTCTCCCTGGAGTTGTCCTCCGACCTGGTCGACGTGCAGAAGTGGGTCCACGAGTTCGCCGCCGACGTCATTCGTCCGGCCGCCGCGGAGTGGGACGAGCGTGAGCAGACGCCGTGGCCGATCATCCAGGAGGCCGCCAAGGTCGGCCTCTACTCCATGGAGTTCTTCGCCGAGCAGACCACCGAGCCCAGCGGACTCGGCATGATCGTCGCGTTCGAGGAGATGTTCTGGGGTGACGCCGGTATCGCGCTGGCGATCCTGGGCACCGGCCTGGCAGCCGCCTCCGTCGCCGCCACAGGCACCCCCGAACAGGTCGGCGAGTGGGTGCCGCAGATGTTCGGCACCGTCGACGATCCCAAGGTCGCGGCCTTCTGTTCCTCGGAACCCAACGCCGGCTCCGATGTCGGTTCGATCCTCACCCGCGCCCGCTACGACGAGGCGACCGACGAGTGGGTGCTCAACGGCACCAAGACCTGGGCCACCAATGGCGGGATCGCCAACGTCCACGTCGTGGTCGCGTCGGTGTATCCCGAGTTGGGCACGCGCGGACAGGCGTCGTTCATCATCCCGCCGGACACGCCGGGGCTGAGCCAGGGACAGAAGTTCCTCAAGCACGGTATCCGCGCCTCGCACACCGCCGAGGTGGTGCTCGAGGACGTGCGGATTCCCGGCCGGCTCATCGTCGGCGGCAAGGAGAAGTTCGACGCGCGCATCGCCAAGGTCCGCGAAGGCAAGAGAGCCGCCGGCCAGGCCGCGATGGCGACCTTCGAACGCACCCGCCCGACGGTCGGGGCGATGGCCGTCGGCGTGGCTCGTGCGGCCTACGAGTATGCGCGCGACTACGCCTGTGAGCGTGAGCAGTTCGGCCGCAAGATCGGCGAGTTCCAGGCGGTCGCCTTCAAGCTGGCCGACATGAAGGCGCGCATCGACGCCGCCCGGCTGCTGGTCTACCGCGCCGGCTGGATGGCCCGCAACGGCAAGGAATTCACCTCCGCCGAGGGGTCGATGGCCAAGCTGGTGGCCAGCGAGACCGCGGTGTACGTCACCGACGAGGCGATCCAGATCCTCGGCGGCAACGGTTACACCCGCGAATACCCCGTGGAGCGGATGCACCGCGACGCCAAGATCTTCACGATCTTCGAAGGCACCAGCGAGATCCAGCGGTTGGTGATGGGCCGGGCCATCACCGGCCTGCCCATCCGGTGACGCCGGCCTAGGCGCGCCCCTCGACCATCTCGACGAACAGGGCGTGCACCCGGCGGTCGCCGGTCATCTCGGGGTGGAACGCGGTCGCCAGCGTGCGGCCCTGACGGACCGCCACCGCGTGTCCGGCCGCGCTGGCCAACACCTCCACGCCGGGGCCGACCCGCTCGGCCCACGGTGCGCGGATGAACACGGCGTGCACACCGGAGTCGAGGCCGCCGAACTCCAGGTCCTCTTCGAACGAGTCCACCTGACGGCCGAACGCGTTGCGGCGCACCGTCATATCGATCGCCTTCAGCGGCGTCGCCTCCCGGCCCGCCGCACCCGCGTCGAGGATCTCCGAAGCCAGCAGGATCATCCCGGCGCACGAACCGTAGGCGGGCATTCCGTCGGCCAGCCGCGCGCGCAGCGGCTCGAGCAGGTCGAACTCACGCAGCAGATGGCTCATCGTCGTCGACTCACCCCCCGGAATGACCAGCGCATCAACGGAATCGAGCTCGGCGCGACGCCGCACGGTCAGCGGTTCGGCCCCCGCGGCGCCCAGCGCGGCGAGATGCTCGCGGGTGTCGCCCTGCAACGCGAGCACACCGATGCGCGCGCTCACCGCCGGCCCGGGGTGAAGTCGCGGGCGTACCGGGTCAGCCCCTCCTGCATGACGGCGGCGACCATGTCGCCGTACCGGTTGAAGATCTTGCCCTGGGTCAGCGACCGCCCGCCGCACGCCGACGGCGACGACTGGTCATACAGCAGCCACTCGTCGGCGCGGAAAGCCCGCATGAACCACATCGCATGATCGAGCGAGGCGACCATCAGATGCTTGCGCTCCTCGACGTGGTTGACCTGGGCCGAGCCCAGCAGCGTGAGATCGCTCATGTAGGCCAGTGCGCAGATGTGCAGCACATGGTCGTCGGGCAGCGGGTCGCGGTGGCGAAACCACACCTGCTGCTGGGAGGCCATGCCGTCGCGCAGCTCGAGCTGGTCGCGCGGCACGATCCGGACGTCCCACTCGTCGAACTGCCGGAAGCTGGCGTCGTCGAAGACCCGGCTGGCGGCCTTGAAGTCGGGGATGTCGTCGGGCGGCGGGGCGGGCGGCATCGCGTCCTGATGCTCGATGCCGCTCTGGTCGGTCTGAAACGACGCCGACATCGAGAAGATGGTCTCCCCGTGCTGGATCGCGTTGACCCGGCGGGTGGCGAACGATCCCCCGTCGCGCAGACGCTCCACCAGGTACACCGACGGCGCCCGGGCGTCCCCGGGACGCAGGAAGTAGCCGTGCAGCGAGTGCACCTGGAACTTCGGGTCCACGGTGCGCACCGCCGACACCAGCGACTGGCCCGCCACATGACCGCCGAAGGTGCGCTGCAGAAAGCCGGATTCGGGGCTGAAGACCCCGCCGCGGTAAATGTTGACTTCGAGTTGCTCGAGGTCGAGGATCTCCTCGATCGCCATCTGCCGGCGCTACCAGCCGCGTTCGGCCAGGCGGTGCGGCTGCGGGATGTCGTCGACGTTGATACCGACCATGGCCTCCCCCAGTCCGCGCGACACCTTGGCCAGCACGTCGGGGTCGTCGTAGAAGGTGGTCGCCTTGACGATGGCGGCGGCCCGTTCGGCCGGGTTGCCGGCCTTGAAGATGCCGGAGCCGACGAACACCCCTTCGGCGCCGAGCTGCATCATCATCGCCGCGTCAGCGGGGGTGGCGATGCCGCCGGCGGTGAACAGCGTCACCGGGAGTTTGCCGGCCCGCGCCACCTCGGCGACCAGCTCGAACGGCGCCTGCAGCTCCTTGGCGGCCACGTACAACTCGTCTTCCGACAGCGACGTCAGCCGGCGGATCTCGCCACCGATCTTGCGCATGTGGGTGGTGGCGTTCGAGACATCGCCGGTCCCGGCCTCGCCCTTGGAGCGGATCATCGCGGCACCCTCGGTGATGCGCCGCAGCGCCTCGCCGAGGTTGGTGGCACCGCACACGAACGGCACGGTGAACTTCCACTTGTCGATGTGGTGGGCGTAGTCGGCGGGGGTCAGCACCTCGGACTCGTCGACGTAGTCCACCCCGAGGCTCTGCAGGATCTGGGCCTCCACGAAGTGCCCGATCCGCGCCTTGGCCATCACCGGGATGGTGACCGCGTCGATGATGCCCTCGATCATGTCGGGGTCGCTCATCCGCGACACCCCGCCCTGGGCCCGGATGTCGGCAGGCACCCGCTCGAGAGCCATGACGGCGACCGCTCCGGCCCCCTCGGCGATCCGCGCCTGCTCAGGGGTGACCACGTCCATGATCACCCCACCCTTGAGCATCTCGGCCATCCCGCGCTTCACCCGCGCGGTTCCCCGAGTGGACGGGCCCTCGGCCTGCGAGGGGAACGTCCCCGGCCCTTCACCCGACAGTTGGGATTCCACACCTATCTCCTTAAATCGCTACCGATCCAGTCTAGATGCGGCGGCAAATGCATTCGATCCGCGCAAACACGTGAGGAACGACACTGTCCTCACCTGATCGGCTGCAGTGACCTGTCCGACAGCGCGCCCGGCGTGTCTGCCAGGACGTTCGCCTCCTCGAGCACCTCGCCGAGCTGGCGCGGGTACACCGTCTCACCGATGGCGACCAGACCAGCGATCATTGTCGCATCGCACCACCGGTGGGCGTGGATGTAGGTCCGTTCCAGCCCGGACCGGCCGGACTCGGAGGGCTCGAACCGGCCGGTGCGGTACACGAAGTACATCTCTTCGCTTCGGATCACCGACCCGTTGAACTCGATGACCGCATCGCGGCGCCAGATCGGTCCGACCAGGTCGGCGGGCGACACCCGCAGACCGGTCTCCTCCTCGACCTCGCGGGCGGCGGCCTGCGCCAGCGTCTCGCCGACCTGCACTGCCCCGCCGATCGTGAACCACCAGCGCGGCGCCGGCTCCACCCCGCTGGCCGGGTCCGAACCGCACAGCAACAGCACCGCGCCGTCGGTGTCGAGCAAAATCACCCGCGCCGACGTGCGCCGGGTCACCGGCGCGACCTCCCGGGTGGACACCTCGCCACCCTCCGATATCTCGAAATAGGTTGGCAGCGCTGCGGTTCCGCCCAACCGTAGCGCGCGCACCAGCGGGCGTTCCCGGAGTGCGAGGGTGTCCCGGACCGCGTCGTTGTGGAAACGCCGGGCCAGCAGCACCCGGGCCTCCGCGTCGGCCAGCTCGGCGACCAGGGCCAGCGGCAGCGAGGCGGGGTCGACCCGTGCCAGCGCCGCGGACAGTTCGTTCTCCGCAGCCTCCCGGGCCTGCCGCGGTGCACGTTCGGCGGCATCGGCGAGCGCGGCCAGGCGACGTCCGTCGGGTCCCTCGCCGTAGGCGTCGACGGCGACCGCGCGCGCCACCACCGCGCGGCGCGCCAGCGCGCCGTCGAGAGCCTGCCAGGACAGGTCGTAGCGCACGTGCAGCCGGTCCAGCCGGTTGGCGGTCTGATACGCCCATCCCGCGACCAGGGCGACGAACACCACCACCGCCGCGACGATCAGCGCGGTGAGCACCGGGATCACAGCGGCCTCCCGCTGGTCTCGTGACGTCCGGCCACCCGCACTTTGACGCCCGAGCCGGCGACCGTCTCGTACACCCGCATGATCTGCGCAGCCACCACCGACCAGTCGAACCGCGCCACCGCCGCGGTCGCATGCGCGGTGTAACCCGACCGCACACCGTCGTCGGCGAGCACCTCGATCAGTCCGTCAGCCAGGGCCGCCGAGTCGTCGACGGCAACCAGCCGGCCGCACCTGCCGTCCTCGAGGACCCGCCGGAAGGCGTCGAGGTCGCTGGCCACCACCGCGGTGCCGGCGGCCATCGCTTCGACCAGCACGATGCCGAAGCTCTCCCCGCCGGTGTTGGGAGCGCAGTAGACATCGGCGCTGCGCATCGCCGATGCCTTCTCCGAATCCTCGACCTGCCCCAGGAACCGCAGGTGCGAGGCCAGCGGACCGGCCTGCTCGCGCAGCTCGCGCTGGTCACCGCGGCCCACCACCAGGACCTCCACGTCGGCGAAGCGGTCCACCAGCGCCGGCAGGGCCCCCAGGAGCACGCTCATGCCCTTGCGCGGCTCGTCGAAGCGCCCGAGGAACAACACCGTCCTGCCGCGACGCGGATAGCCGGGCAGCGGCGGAGCCGAGGCGAACGACTCGACGTCGACACCGTTGGGAATCTCGACGGCGTCACTGCCCAGCGCCTCCATCTGCCAGCGCCGCGCCAGGTCGGACACCGCGATGCGGCCGACGATCTTCTCGTGCATGGGCCGCAGGATCGGCTCGAACACCGACAGCGTCAGCGACTTCGTCGTCGACGTGTGAAAGGTGGCCACGATCGGGCCTTCGGCGATGTTCAGCGCCAGCATCGACAGGCTCGGGGCGTTCGGCTCGTGCAGATGCAGCACGTCGAAATCACCCTGTATCAACCATCTCTTCACCCGGCGGTGGGTGGCCGGGCCGAAGCGCAGCCGAGCCACCGACCCGTTGTAGGGAATCGGCACCGCACGCCCACCGGAGACCACGTAGTCGGGCAACACGCCCTCGGCGGACGCCGGTGCGAGCACGCTGACCTCGTGGCCGAGCCCGGTCATCACGTCGGCCAACTGCAGCACGTGCGACTGCACCCCGCCCGGTACGTCGAACGAGTAGGGACAGACCATGCCGATCCGCATCAGCGTGCCCTCACCCGGTCCCGAGATCGTCCCCGGCGCCTCGCGCGGGGCCCCGGCGGTCGAGCTCGTCCGCCAGCCGGGCGCGGCGTTCCGCGGACAGGTCCGCGAGCCACTGAGGCTGCATCATGTGCCAGTCGGCGGGGTGCGCGGCGATGTTGGCGGCGAACCGGTCGGCCATGGCCTGGGTGATGACCGTGACGTCGCCGGAGGAGGTGTCCAGTTCCGGGTAGACCTCCATCCCCCACCCGTCGCCGTCGAACCAGCAGTGCACCGGGAACAGGGCGGCGCCGGTGGCCAGGGCCAGCCGGGCGGGGCCGCCGGGCAGTCGGCTCGGCTCCCCGAAGAAGTCGACCTGGACCCCGGTGCGGGTCATGTCGCGGTCGGCCATCAAACAGACCACACCGTTGTCCAGCAGCCGGTCCCGCAGCACCTCGAACGGCGGTCGCGGACCACCCGACAGCGGCACCACCTCGAAGCCGAGGCGCTCCCGGTAGGCCAGGAACCGGTTGTACAACGATTCGGGTTTGAGCCGCTCGGCGACCGTCGCGAACGATCCGTGGTGCTGCACCAGCCACACCCCGGCCATGTCCCAGTTGCCGCTGTGCGGCAGCGCCAGCACCGCACCCCGGCCAGCCTCGAGCGCTGCCCACAGCATGTCGATGCCGGCCACGGTGAGCCGCCGGCCGATCTCGGCATGGTCCATCGACGGCAACCGGAATGCCTCGCGCCAGTAGCGGGCGTAGGACGCCAGCGACGCCCGCATCACCTCGTCAGGTACCTCGTCGGGCGCCACCCCGAGGACCCGGGCGAGATTCCTGCGCAGCTGCTCGGGTCCGCCGTTGCGCGCCGCATAACCGGCACCGGCCCCGAACACACCGCGCGCCACGAATTCCGGAGCGGCTCGCACCAATCGCCAGCCGGCCGCGTATCCCCAGTCGCTGAGCTGGGACCGCACCAGGGACGGGACGGCGAGCAGGCCACCGTGGCCGTCGCCGGCAGCCGTCACATGCTGCGTCATTGGTCGGTGGGCTCCGGTTTGTCGGCGCGCTCACCGCAGGCGCGGTCCATCGCGGTCGGCGACGTCCGCACGCTGTGCAGCCGCTGGCCCACCGTGACCACGCTGGCCACGGCGAGCACCCACATGGCGGCGGGCAGCATCCAGGGCAGGGGGAAGAACGGCAGGTCGGCCAGCAGGCAGCCGAGCAGCACGATCACCAGCCGCTCGGGACGCTCGATCAGGCCGCCGTCGCCCGACAGCGCGGTCGCCTCCGCGCGGGCCTTGATGTAGGAGATGACCTGCGAGGAGACCAGGCAGATCATCGTCGCGACCACCAGTTCGGGGCTGTCCAGGCCGAACGCCGCCCACCACAGCAGCCCGCAGAACACCGCCCCGTCGCTGATCCGGTCGCAGGTGGCATCGAGCACCGCCCCGAACCGGGTGCCGCCGCCACGCTGGCGGGCCATCGCCCCGTCGAGCATGTCGGCCAGCACGAAGAACCCGACCACCAGGGCGCCGGCGAACAGCTGCCCCATCGGGAACAGGGTCAGCGCACCCAGCACCGTGCCCGCGGTTCCCAGGATCGTCACGCTGTCGGGGGTCAGGCCCAGCCGTAACGCACCTCTGGCGAGGGGCCGCGCCAACTTCGCGTACGCGGCCCGCGTCATCAGATAGAAGTCACTCACGGCTGCTTGTCCCATTCGGTGGCCAGCAGGGCGCGGGTGTCGCGCAGCAGCTGCGGGATCACCTTGGAGTCGCCGATGACGGTGATGAAGTTGGCGTCGCCGCCCCAGCGCGGGACCACGTGCATGTGCAGGTGCTCGGACAGCGAGCCTCCGGCCGACGTGCCGAGGTTGAGGCCCACGTTGAAGCCGTGCGGCCGCGACACGGCCTTCATCACCCGGATCGCTTTCTGCGTGAACGCCATCAGCTCGCAGCTCTCGGCGTCGGTGAGGTTCTCCAGCTCCGCCACCCGGCGGTAGGGCACCACCATCAGGTGCCCCGGGTTGTAGGGGTACAGGTTGAGCACTGCGTACACCAGCTCGCCGCGCGCCACCACCAACCCGTCCTCGTCGGACATGTTGGGGATGTCGGTGAACGGCTCGGACGACGATGCCGAGCCGGCCTTCACCGCGTCGGCGATGTAGGTCATCCGGTGCGGCGTCCACAACCGCTGCAGGTGGTCCGGCTCGCCGACTCCCCGGTCTACGATCCTGTCCTCCGGATCCACGTCACCCCTTGTCCGCGTGCGCGTCGATGGCGACCAGTTCGGCAGTCGGCGTGGCGTTCTCACGGCGGCGCACCCAGTCCACGATCGCGTCCACGGCCGTGTCGACCGGCACGCCGTTGATCTGCGTCCGGTCCCCGAACCGGAAACTGACCGCCTCCGCCTCCAGATCGCGGTCACCGGCCAGCAGCATGAACGGCACCCTCTGGTTGGTGTGGTTGACGATCTTCTTGGCCATCCGGTCGTCGCTGCTGTCGACCTCGGCGCGGATACCGAGTTTCCGCAGCCGGGTGACCAGTCCGTTGAGGTAGGCGACGTGGTCGTCGGCGACCGGGATACCGACCACCTGCACCGGGGCCAGCCAGGCCGGGAAGGCTCCGGCGTAGTGCTCGGTGAGGATGCCGAAGAACCGTTCGATGGATCCGAACAGCGCGCGGTGGATGAGTACCGGTCGCTTCCGCGACCCGTCGGCCGCGGTGTATTCCAGTTCGAACCTGTCCGGCATGTTGAAGTCGAGCTGGATGGTCGACATCTGCCAGCTACGACCCAGTGCGTCGCGGACCTGCACCGAGATCTTCGGTCCGTAGAACGCGGCGCCGCCGGGATCGGGCACCAGCTCCAGGCCCGACGCCACGGCAACCTCGCGCAGCGTCTCGGTGGCCTCTTCCCACACCTCGTCGGAGCCCACGAACTTCTCCGGGTCCTTCGTGGACAGCTCGAGGTAGTAGTCGTCCAGGCCGTAGTCGGCGAGCAGCTCCAGCACGAACTGCAGCAGCGACGCCAGTTCCTCGCCCATCTGCTCGCGGGTGCAGTAGATGTGGGCGTCGTCCTGCGTCATGCCCCGCACCCGGGTCAGGCCGTGCACCACGCCCGACTTCTCGTAGCGGTACACGCTGCCGAACTCGAACAACCGCAGCGGCAGTTCGCGGTAGGAACGGCCGCGCGAGCGGTAGATCAGGTGATGCATCGGGCAGTTCATGGGCTTGAGGTAGTAGTCCTGGCCCGGTTTGCGCACATTGCCGTCGGCGTCGTACTCGGCGTCGATGTGCATGGGGGGGAACATCCCGTCGGCGTACCACTCCAGATGCCCCGAGGTGATGTAGAGCTGCTCCTTGGTGATGTGCGGGGTGTTGACGAACTCGTAGCCCGCCTCGATGTGCTTGCGCCGCGAGTACTCCTCCAGCTCGCGCCGCACGATCCCGCCCTTGGGATGGAACACCGGCAGACCGGACCCCAACTCGTCGGGAAAGCTGAACAGGTCCAGCTCGGCGCCCACCCGGCGGTGATCGCGACGCTGCGCCTCCTCGATCAGCTCCAGGTGGCGGTCGAGCGCCTCCTGGGTCTCCCACGCGGTGCCGTAGATGCGTTGCAGGCTGGCGTTGTTCTGGTCGCCGCGCCAGTACGCCGCCGAGCTGCGGGTCAGCTTGAACGCCGGGATGTAGCGGGTGGTGGGGATGTGCGGGCCGCGGCACAGGTCGCCCCATTCGCGCTCGCGGGTGCGGGGGTTGAGGTTGTCGTAGGCGGTCAGCTCGTCACCACCGACCTCCATGACCTCGGGATCGTCGGCACCGGACTTGTCGTCGATCAGCTCGAGCTTGTAGGGCTCGCCGGCCAGTTCGTGGCGCGCCTGGTCCTTGGACTCGAACACCCGCCGGGAGAACAGCTGGCCTTGTTTGACGATCTGGCGCATGCGCTTCTCGAGCGCTTCGAGGTCTTCGGGGGTGAATGGTTCGGCAACCTCGAAGTCGTAGTAGAACCCGTCGGTGATGGGCGGGCCGATGCCCAGCTTCGCGTCGGGGAACATCGCCTGCACCGCCTGGGCCAGCACGTGGGCCGCGGAATGGCGGATGACGCTGCGCCCGTCCTCGGTGTCGGCGGCAACGGGCGTCACCTCGACGTCCTCGTCGGGTGCCCAGGACAGGTCGCGCAGGCGTCCCTCGGCGTCGCGGACGACCACGACGGCGTCGGGGGCGCCCCGTCCCGGCAGGCCGGCGTCACGCACCGCCTGCCCTGCGGTAGTCCCGGCGGCGACCCGGATCGGGACTGCCGGGGCCGGGCTGACGGGGGCGCTCATCGCGGGTTCTCCAAACTCTCGGGCGTGCCAACGGTGATGGTCGGGCGTCGACCGCGACCATGCTATCGGGGTCGGTCGCTACGTCCCGATACCAATAGGGCTATCCAGCCACCGGGGCTCGTAGCCGAACACTTCCCCGACGAAGTCGAGCGCACCCAGCAGCCACAACGTGCCCAGCACCACCGCGGCGGTGAACACCACGCCCAGCGCCTGCACCCACAGCCCCTGCTGGGTGAACCACGCCATCGCCGCGTCGTAGCGCCGGCGCACGTAGGAGAGCAGCCGTCGCGCCCAATCGAACTCGGTCGCCAGGATCGCGAGCCCGACGAACACGATCGCCCACCCGGGCCCGGGATACGGAATCGCGATGATGCCGACGCACAGGACCACCAAACCGGTGACGGCTACCCCGAGCCGGTAACCGGCGTCCACAGCGGGCCGATTACGTAGCCCGTCGCGCCAGGCCGCCCACCGCCGGGTGAACCCGGCGCGCTCGCCGTCGTTCATGGTTGCCCCGGCTTCAACTTCACGAACAGCGCGTGGGCCTCGGCCAGCACATGGTCGTCGTCGTCGAGGATGCGCCCGGAGACCCTGATCTTGCGGTCGACGATGTCGTCAATGGCGGCCTCGACGCGGACCTGCCTGCAGACGGGCACGATGCGGCGGTAGTCGACGTGCAGGAATGCGGTGCGCTGGGCCCGGCTGCCGCTGAGTTTGAACGCGGTGAAGCCGAGCAGCGAGTCGAACAGGTGGGCCACGGCGCCGCCGTGCGCCGCGCCGTTGCGCCCCAGGTGGTAGCGCCGGAAGTGGGCCGTTCCGACGATCGTCCCCGCCTCGGTGACATGCAGGTCGACCGGAACGGCCAGGATGTTGCCCCGGTTGGGCAGGTCCATGCGCCGACCCGACGGGGAGTTCCACTCGTCGGCGGCATGTGGCTCCAGCAACCGGGATGCCTGCTCGATGAGGTCGGCGGCCTCGGTGATGACGTGGTCGGGTGCGTCGGCGCTGCGGGCGTGGTCCTGCAGCGTGCGGACCGCGTCGATGAACCGGCCGTAATCGGGGCCCCCGCGGGTGGACGGCTCGGGGGGATTGAAGCCTCCCCCGGGGTGCGCATCGGCGGGTTCGTTGGCGCTCACCTGGCCACCGTATTGGGTGGCCGGCCCGGTAGCCGCCCTGGCTTCGGCAACGGCCCGGCTGTCACACCCGTCAGCAGAGCTTCGCCACGCGTCGGACGGGGCCGGGAGGTCACGTGACGACGGTACCGAAGCGGTGCCAAGCTGGCAGGTGTGAAGCTCGACGAGCTGGCCGGGAAGCCGCTGACCTACACCGAGGTGGGAGCCACCGCGACCACGATGCCCGCCGGCTACCACCACCTGCGCAAATCGTCGGTGATCGGCCGCGGCCGGGATCGGTTCGAGCAGGCCGCGGCGGCGGGGATGCGGTGGGGCATGCTGCGCGGCGCCGGGCTGCGGGTCGACGCCGCCGAGCCGGTCGCCGATGTCGGCTGTGACGTGCTGGTCCACCTGGGCCCGGTGAAGGCGCCGTGCCGGGTGGTCTACGTGGTCGACGAGCAGGATCGGCGGGGTTTCGCCTACGGGACGCTGCCTGGGCACGCGGAGTCGGGCGAGGAGCTGTTCCTGGTGTCCTATGACCCCGTGACCACCGAGGTGCGGGCGCAGGTGGCGGCGTTCTCCCGGCACGCGACGTGGTGGAGCAGGCTGGGCGCGCCGGTGACGTCGCTGGTGCAGCGGCTGGTCACCAACCGTTACCTGCGCGCGCTGTGACGCCGGCACGGACCGGCGTCATCGAGTCGACACAGCGCATCCGAAGGTGACGATGCGCGGTCAGCGGTAATCTCGACCTGATTATCGGGTTTGAGAGCACGGACGGTGACGGTGAACGATCAAGCCGGCTTAGAGGCGGCGCACCTTCGGGTGGCCGAGCTGGTGCAAGGTCTGCACAACAGGCCCGATACCGATTCGGACACGGTGGTGGCGGAGTTGGCCGAACACGCCGCGGCCGAGATCCCGGGTGCGCAATACGCGGGGATCACGCTGACGCGCAACGCCAAGCACATCGACACGCCGGCGGCGACCCATTACTGGCCGGTGCTGCTGGACAAGATCCAGCAGCGCCATCTCGAGGGCCCGTGCCTGACCGCGGCCTGGGACGAGAAGACCGTCCACGTTCCCGACATGGAGGCCGAGGAACGCTTCCCCGACTACCGCCGCGACGCGCTGGCCGAGACGCCGATCCGCTCGATCATGGCTTTTCAGCTTTTCATCGCCGGTGAATCCCTCGGCGCGCTGAACATCTACGCCGAAGAGCCCCATGCGTTCTCCGCGGAGGCCCGTACGCTCGGGCTGATCTTCGCCGCGCATTCGTCGGTGGCGTGGAACTCGGCACGCCGTGACGAGCAGTTCCAGCGGGCTCTGTCGAGCCGCGACGTCATCGGCCAGGCCAAGGGCATGATCATGGAGCGCTACCGGGTCGATGCGGTGCAGGCCTTCGAGGTCCTGCGCAAGCTCTCCCAGGATTCCAACGTGCCGTTGCTGCAGATCGCCAGTGAATTGGTGGAGAACGGGGCGAACGGGGCCTGACCGAGACGTTCGGTACCACCCCGGGGGCGTGACCGGAGGGTCGCTCAGGGCAGCGGAGCCCGCCAGGTCAGGCAGGTACCGCCGTCGGCGGAGGCCACCACGGCGAAGGAACCGCCCAGTTCCTCGGCGCGACGCCGCAGGTTGGTCAGACCGCTGCCGGTGATGTCGGCGTCGATCCCGCGCCCGTTGTCGACCACCTCGATCACCAGATCGTCCTCCACCGTCACCGTCACCGTCAGCGCGGTGGCCCCGGCGTGGCGGACGACGTTGCTGACCGCTTCGCGCACCACTGCCTCGGCGTGGTCGGCAAGCGATGCGTCGATGACCGACAGGGGTCCGACGTACTGCGTCGAGGTCCGGACCCCCGAGCCGGGGAACGCCGACACCGCCTCGTCGAGACGCTGCCGGAGCCGGGTGATGCCCGACGAGCCACCGTGCAGGTCGAAGATCGTGGTCCGAATGTCCTGGATGACGTCCTGGAGATCGTCGATGGAGGTGGACAGCCGCTGCTGCAATTCGGCCGAACGGGCCCGCGCGATTGTCCCCTGCAGCGACAACCCGACGGCGAACAGGCGCTGGATCACGTGGTCGTGCAGGTCTCGGGCGATGCGGTCCCGGTCGGTCAGGATGCTGAGCTCGCGCATCCGATGCTGCGTGCTGGCCAGTTGCCACGCCAACGCCGCCTGATCGGCGAACGCCGACATCATGTCCAGCTCATCCACCCGAAATGGTTGCGCACCAACGGCTCTCACCGCCACGAGGACTCCGGCCACCGAGTCGGTGGTGCGTAACGGAAGCACCAGCGCCGGTCCGCCCTGCGGTCCCGTGCCGACATCGACACCGGTGAACCTGTCGGGCGCGCGGTTGGCGAACGCAGTGCCGATCACCGTCCCGGCCACCGGTATCGGGGCCGAGGCGACGCCGGCGTCCTCCCCTGCCACCGCGATCACGACCAGCTCGGTGACCTCGTCGGCCGGCTGGTCGGGATCCATGGGTATCGCCACGAAGGTCGTCGTCGCACCGCTGAGCTGCTGGGTCTCTTCGGCGACCGAGCGGAAGACCGTCGCGGGGTCGGCGCCCGAGAGCAGTTGGGTGCCGATGTCACGGGTGGCGGCAATCCAGGACTGTCGAGCCCTGGCCTGCTCGTAGAGGCGGGCATTGTCGATGGCGATCCCGGCCGCCGCGGCCAGCGCCTGCACCAGGACCTCGTCGTCCTCGCTGAACGGTGTTCCGCCACGCTTGTCGGTCAGGTAGAGGTTGCCGAACACCTCGTCGCGGATGCGCACGGGCACACCGAGGAACGTGCGCATGGGCGGATGATGCGGCGGAAACCCCACCGACGACGCGTGACTGGAGATGTTGTCCAGGCGAATGGGTTTGGGGTTGACCAGCAGCGCGCCCAGCACACCACGCCCCTCGGGGAGGTGACCGATCTGGTCTCTGGTCGCCTCGTCGATCCCCTCGTAGATGAATTCCACCAACTCGTCGTCGTAGCCGCGCACGCCCAGCGCCCCGTATTCGGCGTCGACGAGCTCGATCGCGGTGTGCACGATGGTGCGCAGCGTGTCGTCGAGTTCGAGACCGGAGGTGACGACCAGCATGGCCTCGACCAGCCCATCGAGGCGGTCCCGGCCCTGGACGATCTGCTCGACCCGGTCCTGCACCTCGCTGAGCAGTTCGCGCAGCCGCAGCTGGGACAACGTGTCCCGCACCGGTCGCGCCGGCCCCCCGGACTCGGATTTCTGCCCCACGGCCTCTGGTCTACCACCGCTGAGCAGCTCTCGTCACCTGTTGAGGACCATTGGCCCTGTGCCGCAGCACCCGCCGCAGGGCACCGTGAGAGGGGGGATCGAAGGGAGCCACGATGACCGCGACGCAGGTCCGCACCGAGCTGATCACCGAGGCTCTGCGGCTGGCCTGTCGGGCTCCGTCTCTGCACAACAGCCAACCGTGGCGCTGGGTGTTGACCGACGACTCGGTCGAGTTGTTCGCCGACCCCGAACGTTTCGTCCGCGGAGCGGACGCCACCGGACGCGAGGCGCTGATCAGTTGCGGCGCTGTCCTGCACCACTTCCGCACCGCGATGGCCGCGGCCGGGTGGGACACCGCCGTGACCCGGTTCCCCACCGCCGACGATCCGCTGCATCTGGCCAGCGTGCAGTTCACCGCAGCCCGGTCGGTCACCGAGGAGCAGCGGGGCCGCGCCGACGCGATCCTGCTCCGCCACACCGACCGCCTGCCCTTCGTGGCCCCACCGGACCCCGAGGCCCTGATGCACGCACTCAGTGCGGTCGCCGAGAACCACGCCGTGCGACTCGACGTCCTGTCCGAAGACGTGCACGAATTCCTCGCCGAGGCGTCCCACCTGACCGAGGCGTTGCGCCGCTACGACGCCGAGTATCACACCGAACTCAGCTGGTGGACAGCCGATTTCGTCTCCGATGACGGAATCCCGAGAACCTCGCTGGTCACGGCGACGGAAAGCGACCGGGTGCAGATCGGCCGCAACTTCCCCGTCGTCGCGCGCACCGAGCGACGCGCGGAGATCCTCGACGACCGGGCGGCGGTGTTGGTGCTGTCCACCCTCGACGAGAGCCGGGAGAGCATCCTGCGCTGCGGTGAAGCACTGTCGGCGCTGCTGCTCAACGCCACCGAGGCAGGGCTGTCGAGCTGCACGCTGACCCACATCACCGAGATGGCCCAGGGACGCGAGGTGGTGGCCGCCCTGGTGGGCACCGGGACGCTGCCGCACGTCATCGTCCGGCTGGGACAGGCGCCCGCGCTGGCGGAGACACCACCACCCACCCCCCGGAGGCCGATCGAACACGTGCTGCGTATCGAGAGGAGCCGACCATGCTAGACAGCGCCGCCACCACCAGTGTCGTGGTCGCCATCGACGGTTCGGCGTCGGCCGTCGACGCCGCGCTGTGGGCGGTGGACGAGGCCCTCGATCGCGACGTGCCGTTGCGCTTCGTCTACGTCATCGAGCCCGCCCGCCCGGACGTCGCCGACTCCCAGGACATCGCGCGCCGGCTGGCCACCGCCGAGGTGGCGGTGCGCTATGCGGTGACCGCCGTGGAGTCGACCGAGACCCCGGTGAAGATGGAAGTCGAGATCCTGCAGGGCGCCGTGGTCCCGACGCTGCTGGAAGCGTCCCGTCCAGCGGCGCTGCTCTGTGTCGGGGCCCGCGGCCTGCGCCACGCCACCGAAGGGCGCATCGGTTCGACCGCCGCCACGCTGGCGGCTTCTGCGCACTGCCCCGTCGCCGTCGTCCGCGCGCACCGCCCGCACCGTCCCGGCGAACGCGCGGTGGTCATCGAGATCGACGACAACGCCGCCGGCAGCACGGTGTTGCAGCGCGGTCTGGCGGCAGCGCGGCGTCGTCATGCGCCGGTGCGGGTCCTGACTCCGACCCGGATGCACGGGGACATCCAGGATCCGTGGGAGCGCCGCCTTGCCGAATGGCGGCGCAGCTACCCCGATCTGGACCTCACCACCGTGAACATGCGGGGCGACATCCTGGACTACCTGGCCGGACATGCCGGCTCGATCCAGCTCGTGGTGACCAGCCGACAGCGGCCCGGGGGCGTCACCCCGCTCGTCAACGCGCCGGGCAATACCGCGCTGCGGGACACCGACTGTTCGATACTGGTGTGCGAACCGCACAACGCACTGTGACACCGGTGCCGACCTCCAGAGGATAGGGACGTCTCGACATGGTGAAGGTTTTCCTGGTAGACGACCACGAAGTAGTACGGCGGGGGCTGGTCGACCTGCTCAGCAGTGATCCCGAACTCGAGGTCGTCGGCGAGGCGGGGTCGGTGTCCGAGGCGTTGGCCCGCATCCCGGCTCTGCAGCCCGATGTGGCGGTCCTCGACGTCCGCCTGCCCGACGGCAACGGCATCGAGCTGTGCCGCGACCTGTTGTCGCGGTTACCCGACCTGCGGTGCCTGATGCTGACGTCGTTCACCTCCGACGAGGCGATGCTCGACGCGATTCTGGCCGGCGCCAGCGGCTATGTGGTCAAGGACATCAAAGGCATGGAGCTCGCCCAAGCCATCAAAGAGGTCGGCGCCGGCCGGTCCCTGCTCGACAACCGCGCCGCGGCAGCGCTGATGGCGAAACTGCGCGGCGAAGGCGAGGAGCGCGACCCGCTGTCAGGTCTGACCGATCAGGAACGCGTCCTGCTCGATCTGCTCGGCGAAGGGCTGACGAACAAGCAGATCGCCGCCCGGATGTTCCTGGCGGAGAAGACCGTCAAGAACTACGTGTCGCGCCTGTTGGCCAAACTCGGCATGGAACGCCGGACGCAGGCGGCGGTGTTCGTGTCCAAACTCGAACGGCATCATCGCCCCGAGATGGAGTGAACACCACCGCCTGCTCCCCCTCGTCCGGTCAGGCGGTCGTCGTGTCGTCGAGGTCGGAGGTGTCGCCGAGCCCGGAAGCGTTGTCCAGGTCTGAGACGTAGTCCGACAGCGCGCGGCGTGGTGTGGAAGGCAGCGGGTCGGCGTTGACCGGCGCCCACCCGATGCGCAGCAGCATCTGCGGATGGCCCTCGGCGCCGAAGACGTCGGCGCGCACGGCCGCCCGGGTTTCCACGACCTCCAGCGGCTCGGTGATCGGGCAGCTGGCCAGCCCCTGTGCCGTCGCAGTGAGCAACACCAGGCTGGTGGCCTCGCCCGCCCGCAGGCGAGACAGCGGATCGTCCTCGACGGTTCCCAGCGCCAGCACGGCGGCGTTGTCATCGACGCCCTGGGTGTTCGCGTTGTGCGCCAGTACACCGCCGGCGAAGTCGCGCGCGGGGACGCGCGCGACCCCGTCCGGCCCCGGCACGCTGCGAGCCGGAACCCCGGCCGTCGATGCATAGCGTCCGCTCCAGACCGCCAGCTCGGCGAGGTACTCCCGATCCGAGCGGTGCCGGAACGCGGCCTCGGTGACCAGCGCACGTAACGTGGCCAGATCCTCCACGCGGCGCAGGATCACGCCGGCGCGGGCCGCCCGCGCGCCCATCAGCGCGATGTCGCCGCGCGGAACCGGCCACGAGCTGTAATGGCGGCGGTCGGTGCGCCGGCGCGGAATGGCGGCGGCCAGCGTGATGTCCAGATCCGCCGCGGGATAAGGGTAGGGCTCGATGACGGCCAGATGGTTCGGGTCGGCAGGGTCTGGCAGCCGGTGCACGCGGGTCTGCCAGTCGAGTGCGGCCAACGCCACCACGCAGTGATTCAGTGCCGCACCGCAACTGAGCATCAGGTCGCGGGCGTCGGGGTCGGTGTGCGGCAGCAGCAGATCGGGGTTGGCATACAGGTGGATGCGCTCGCCCTCCACCCGCCACTGCCAGGGCTGCGAATTGTGCACCGACGGCGCCCGGCCGGCGAGGGCCAACGCGGACCGCAGAGTCGCGGGGTCGGGAAAGGAGCCACTCATCGCCTCATCACCTGTCCGGAGTAGTTGCTCCGTCCAGAGTGCGTGGCGGCGAAGCGTTTGCAGAGGGCACAAAGACCTCTGCTCGTCCCTTCAGAGGGCCCCTCCTGTGGCCTGGGCTCAGTCCGTCGGGGTACCGCTGTGCAACCACACCGCACAGTCGGGCGGCAACACCCGATCGACCCCCGGCGCCGAGGCGAGCGCCACGGTGGCGACGTCGGGTAGCGCGACGTCGGCGTCGCCGGTGTTCACCCAGCACTGCGCGCCGCCGCGTTCGAACGCCGCGACGTCCGGTGCGACGGTCAGCCACTTGACGTCACCGGCGTCGCGCCACATCGTCCGGCGCAGCGCCAGGGCGGCGCGATACAGGTTCAGCGTCGAGTCGGGGTCACGTTCCTGCGCCTCGACACTGTGCTCACCCCAGTGCGCCGGCTGGGGCAACCAGGTCGCCGAGCCCGACTCGGCGGCGAACCCGTAGGGCGGGGCGGTGTCGGTCCACGGCAGCGGGATCCGGCAGCCGTCCCGGCCAACGTCGGTGAAGCCGGACTGCGCCCAGGTGGGGTCCTGGCGCACGTCATCAGGAAGGTCCTCGATCTCCTCCAGGGCCAGTTCCTCACCCTGGTACACGTAAGCGGTACCGGGCAGCGCCAGCTGCACCAACGCCGCGGCGCGGGCACGCTTGCGGCCCAGGGCGTGGTCGGGGTCCTCGTCGGCCCAGCGGTTGCGCTCCCAATCCGTGCCGACGAGATGCTCGGGTTGTGACCGGGCGAAGCGGGTCACGGTCCTGGTCACGTCGTGGTTGGACAGCACCCACGTCGGCGGGGCGCCGACGGTCGCGGCGGCGCCGATCGCGTCGTCGATCACCGCGCGCATCACCTCGGCTCGCCACGGGGTCCGCAGGAAGTCGAACTGAAAGGCGGTGTGCAGCTCATCGGGTCGCAGGTAGCGGGCCAGCCGCTCGTTGCTGCCCACCCACGCCTCGGCGATGAAGATGCGCTCGGGCGCATACCGGTCGGCGACGGCACGCCAGCCGCGGTAGATCTCGTGCACGCCGTCCTGGTCCCACGCCGGGTGTCCCTCGTTGCTCTCGACCAGTGATCCGGGCGCCGCCGAGACCGTGTCGGGCAGGCCGGCCTTCTTCACCAGTCCGTGCGCCACGTCGATACGGAACCCGTCCACGCCGCGGTCGAACCAGAACGCCAGGATGTCCTCGAACTCGGCACGGACCTCGGGGTGTTCCCAGTTCAGGTCCGGCTGTCCGGGAGCGAACAGGTGCAGGTACCAGTCGCCGTCAGGTAGCCGCGTCCATGCCGGTCCGCCGAAGATGCTCTGCCAGTTGTTCGGCGGCAGTTCGCCGCCCGCCCCGCGTCCCGGCCGCACGTGATAACGCGCGCGGGCCTGGGGCTGTCCGGAGAGTGCCGCGCGAAACCATGCATGCTGATCGGAGGTGTGGTTGGGCACGATGTCCAGAAGCACCTTGATCCCCAGCGTGTGGGCCTCGGCAATGGCTGCCTGTGCCTCGTCGAGCGTGCCGTAGCTCGGCTCGATATCGCGGTAGTCGGCGACGTCGTAGCCGGCATCGGCCATCGGCGAGGGGTACCACGGGTTGATCCAGATCGCGTCGACACCCAGCTCGGCGAGATACGGCAATCGCTGCCGCAGCCCCTGGACGTCGCCGATACCGTCTCCGCTTCCGTCGGCGAAGCTGCGGATGTAGACCTGGTAGACGACGGCGGTCTGCCACCACGACGGGCTCGGGACGGGCACGGTACTCCTCGGCGTTGCGTAAACGTTTGCGGTACCAGAGTCGTGCATCAGGTCATGTGTGTCAAACGTCGCGGCCTAGACGTAAGTACTTTCGTTGCGCTAACCTCGACGCCTGATGAGCAGATCGTGCCAACGAGTGCCTGCGCGGTGAGCAGATGGTCCCGATGAGCGCTTGCGCGAAGAGCAGATGGTCCCGATGATTCCCAGGCAGACGGTCAACATGACCGACGTCGCGCAGCGGTGCGGGGTCTCGATCGCGTCGGTGTCCCGTGCGCTCCGCGGCGAGCCCGGCGTCTCCCCCGCCACCAGAGACAGGATCATGTCCGCGGCGCGCGAATTGGCCTATGTGGTCTCGCCCGAGGCGTCCCGCCTGTCAGGGGGCTCCACCGGCCGCGTCGGCGTGGTGGTGCCGCGCATCGATGCCTGGTTCTACGCCACGGTGCTTGCCGGGGTGGCCGGTGAATTCGATGCCGTCGGTGTCGATCTGGTCCTGTGCACGCTGCCCGACTCGTCTGCCCGGCACCGATTCTTCGAAGCACTTCCGTTGCGGCGCAAGGTGGATGCGGTGATCATCGTGTCCGTCCCGCTGTCCGCGCGGGAACGCACCCGCCTGGACCAACTGGGCGTGCCGACCGTTCAGGTCGGGGGCCACCACCCGACGGGGGGCCGGCCCTGGGTCGGCATCGACGACGAACTGGCCGCGTCGCAGGCGGTGGGACACCTGCTGCGAATAGGCCACCGCGACATCGCCATGATCCAGGCTGTCGACCAGGAGGGCACCGCCTGGGCCGCGGATGAGGCCCGCATCCGTGGATTTCATGATCAGATGACGGCCGCCGGCGTGGCGGAGCCGACCGTCGTGCGGGTGCCGTGGGGTATCGACGGCGGCGCCCACGGCATGGAGACGCTGCTGAGCCGCTCCCGATTACCGTCGGCGGTGTTCTGCCACTCCGACGAGATCGCCCTCGGTGCGCTGCGCACCCTACGGAAAGCGGGAGTCGCAGTACCGCAGCAGATTTCGGTCATCGGCGTCGATGACCACCCGTCCGCCGAATTGAGTGAGCTGACCACGGTCGCGCAGCCGGTGCGCGAACAGGGGCGCCTCGCAGCCGTGAGCGTGCTCGGCGCCCTGCAGGACGACGGTGGCGCGATGCCGGCGCGCACCACGTTGCCGACTCGGCTGGTGATCCGGAACTCGACCGCCCCGCCGCACTGACACCGCTACCCCACCTCCTCTGTGAGGTATGACACACTCTTCGACGTACCGAATGTGCAGTTCGCGGCCCCATCCGGAGGCGGACTGCGCATCTGGCATCGACGACGAGGACGTGATGAGACGAATTCGATTCGCCGGGGGGCGGTGCCGCCGCGCGATGGCGCTGGCCAGCGCGCCCCTCGTGGCGGCAACGTTGTTGTCCGGCTGCGGCAGTCAGGGTGGCCCGCCGACGCTCACGTGGTACATCCTTCCCGACAACGGCGGGTCCGAGGCGAGGGCCCGGCAGTGCGAGGACGCCTCCGGCGGCGCCTATCAGGTCCGCATCGAAGCGCTCCCGAGCACCGCGACCGCCCAACGCGAGCAGATGGTCCGCCGCCTTGCCGCCCGCGACTCCTCGATCGATCTGGTGAGCCTCGACGTGGTGTTCACCCCGGAGTTCGCCAATGCCGGGTTCCTGCGTCCGTACACCGCCGAGGAGACCAGCCGGCTCACCGCCGGCATGCTGCCGTCGCCGGTGGAGACCGGGATGTGGGACGACCAACTGTTCGGGCTGCCCTACAAGTCGAACACCCAGTTGCTCTGGTACCGCAAGTCGCTGGCCGACGCGGCCGGGGTGGATCCGACGAGCCCGACGTTCACCTGGGACGAGATGTTCAAAGCCGCTGTGGGGCAGAACAAGAAGATCGCGGTGCAGGCCCAGCGCTACGAGGGTTACATGGTGTGGATCAATGCACTCGTGCTCTCCGCCGGCGGCGAGGTGCTCAAGAACGTCGACGCCGGCCGTGACGCCGAGCCCGCGATGGCCAGCCCGGCCGGAGACAAAGCCGCCGAGATCGTCGGAACGATCGCCCGGTCCCCTGCCGCACCGGCCGACCTGTCCAACGCCGCCGAGGAACAGGCGCGTGCCACCTTCCAGTCCGACGCCGGCATGTTCATGCTCAACTGGCCCTACGTGCTCGCCGCCGCGCGCAGCGCCGCCGAAGAAGGCACCCTGGCGCAGGCGGTGGTCGACGACATCGGGTGGGCACGTTACCCGCGGGTGCAGGCCGACCGGCCCAGCGCGCCACCGCTGGGCGGGGCCAACCTCGGCATCGGCGCCTACTCCGAGCATCCCGATCTGGCCATGCAGTTGGTCGAATGCATCAATGCGCTGCCCAAGGCCACGCAGTACATGCTCGACGAAGGCGAACCGTCGCCGTACGCCGCTTCGTACGACGACCCCGAGATCCGTGCGGAGTACGAAAACGCCGATCTGATCCGGGAATCCATCGCCGAGGGCGGACCGCGTCCGCTGACCCCGTTCTACACCGACATCTCCGGGGCCGTCACCCAGACCTGGCACCCGCCGTCGTCGGTGACCGAGCAGACCCCGGAAAGGACGGACCAATTCATGGCTGACGTGCTGGCGGGCAGGCGACTCCTGTGACCGCGACGCCGACTCGTCCGTTGCAGCAGGATCCCGGCAAGGCCGCGCTCAGTGAGCGCGCCCGCGGGGAACGACGGCTGGGCATCTACCTGACGCTCCCGTCGTATGCGGTGATGCTGCTGGTCACCGCGTACCCGCTGGGTTACGCGCTGGTGTTGTCGCTGTACAACTTCCGGCTCACCGATCCGGGTGGGCGCAGCTTCGTCGGGCTGAGCAACTATCTGGTGATCCTCACCGATCCGGTCTGGTGGAACGACTTCGTGACCACGGCGGCGATCACGGTGATCACGGTGGCCATCGAGTTGGTCCTGGGGCTGTGGTTCGCCTTCGTGATGCTTCGCATCATCCGGGGGCGCGGCCCGCTGCGCACGGCGATCCTGATCCCCTACGGCATCGTCACCGTCGTCTCGGCGTTCATCTGGCGTTACGCCTTCGCCATCGACTCCGGATTCGTCAACCAGTGGCTGAACCTGACCGGCTTCGACTGGTTCGGCGACCGCTGGTCGGCCATCTTCGTGATCTGCCTATCCGAGATCTGGAAGACCACACCGTTCATCTCGCTGTTGCTGCTCGCGGGCCTGGTCCAGGTTCCCGAGGACATGCAGGAGGCGGCGAAGGTCGATGGCGCCACGGCCTGGCAGCGGTTGTGGAAGGTGACACTGCCGAACATGAAGGCCGCCATCATGGTGGCCCTGCTGTTCCGCACGCTCGATGCGTGGCGCATCTTCGACAACCCGTACGTCATGACGGCCGGCGCCAACAACACCGAACCGATCTCGTTCCTGGCCTACCGGCAGAACGTCACGCTGGTGAATCTCGGCATGGGTTCAGCGGTCTCGGTGCTGCTGTTCCTGACCGTCGTGGCGATCGCGTGGATCTTCATCAAGGTCTTCAAGACCGATCTCTCTCAGGTCAGGGGTGATCAGTGAATAGCGCCAAGAACACCAAGTGGTGGACGCTCGCCGGCATCGTCATCGTCATCTACAGCTTCTTTCCGGTGTTGTGGATGATCAGCCTGGCGTTCAAGCCGCCCTCGGACATCGTCTCCCGGGATCCGCAGTTCCTGCCCAGCTCGTTCACGTTGGACAACTTCGCGCAGATCTTCAGCCAGCCGTTGTTCACCAGGGCGCTGATCAACTCGATCGGCATCGCGCTCATCGCCACGGTCATCTCGGTGATCATCGCGATGTTCGCGGCGTACGCGATTGCCCGCCTGGAGTTTCCGGGGAAGAAGGTGCTGCTGTCGCTGGCCTTGGCGATCGCGATGTTCCCGCAGGCCGCACTGGTCGGACCGCTGTTCGACATGTGGCGCGGGCTGGGGATCTATGACACGTGGCTGGGCTTGATCATCCCGTACCTCACCTTCGCGCTGCCGCTGTCGATCTGGACCATGTCGGCGTTCTTCCGCCAGATCCCCTGGGAGATGGAGCACGCCGCGCAGGTCGACGGCGCCACGCAGTGGCAGGCATTCCGCAAGGTGATCGTGCCGCTGGCCGCGCCGGGTGTGTTCACCACGGCGATCCTGACGTTCTTCTTCTGCTGGAACGACTTTCTGTTCGCGATCTCGCTCACCTCGACGGACAGCGCGCGCACGGTGCCGGCGGCGCTGGCGTTCTTCCAGGGCGCCTCGTACTTCGAATCGCCGGTGCCCTACATCATGGCCGCGTCGGTGATCGTGACGATCCCCGTCGTCATCCTCGTCCTCATCTTCCAGCGGCGCATCGTCGCCGGTCTGACGTCCGGAGCAGTGAAGGGATAACCCATGGCAGCAATCACGATGCGCAACATCGTCAAGAAGTACGGTGACGGTTATCCGGCCGTCAACGATGTCAGCCTCGACATCGCCGACGGGGAGTTCATGATCCTGGTGGGACCGTCGGGCTGCGGGAAGTCGACCTTGCTGCGGATGATCGTCGGACTCGAGGACATCACCTCGGGTGACATGTTGATCGGCGACAAACGGGTCAACGACAAGGCCCCGCGGGACCGCAACCTGTCCATGGTGTTCCAGAACTACGCCCTGTACCCGCACCTGTCTGTGTTCGAGAACATCGCTTTCCCACTTCGGTTGTCCGGCAAGTTCTCCGATGAGGAGATTCGCAAGCGGGTCACCGAGGCCGCCGACACGCTCGAGCTCGGCGAGCATCTCGACCGCAAGCCCGCCAACCTCTCCGGCGGCCAGCGGCAGCGTGTCGCCATGGGGCGCGCCATCGTCCGTCAGGCCGACGCGTTTCTGTTCGACGAGCCGCTGAGCAACCTCGACGCCAAGCTGCGCGGTCAGATGCGCACCGAGATCCTGCGTCTGCAGCGCCGGCTGGGAGTGACCACCGTTTACGTCACCCACGACCAGACCGAGGCGATGACGCTCGGTGACCGGGTCGCGGTGCTGAAGAAAGGCCTGCTGCAGCAGGTCGCCAGTCCGCGGGAACTCTACGATCAGCCGGTGAACCTGTTCGTCGCCGGTTTCATCGGCTCACCGCCGATGAACTTCGTGCCGGCACGGGTGCGCGGCAACGAGATCGAGTTGCCGTTCGCGACCGTCCCGTTGCGCGACGAGTGGCGCGACCGAGTCGAGGAAGGCAAGGTCTACATTGCCGGCATCCGACCGGGCGCCTTCGAGGATGCCGAGTTCGTCGATGACGACAAGCGTTCGCGCGGTGTCACGTTCGACGTGACCATCGACGTCACGGAATGGCTGGGCAACGAGCAGTACGCCTTCGTGCCGTTCGACGCCGACACCGAGATCTCCGGCCAGCTCGCCGAGTTGGCCAGCGAGCTCGACAGTGAGCAGTTGCGCAGCCAGATCTGCGTGGAGCTCGATCCGATGAGCCGCGTGAGCTCCGGCGACAAGGCGACGCTGTGGCTGGACGCGTCGCGACTGCACCTGTTCGACCCCCAGTCCGGTGACAATCTGACGCGCAGCGCCGAGAACCGCGGGCGTCACGCGGCAGCGACCGGCTGACCCGAGGTCTGTCACGGCGGGATCGTCAGATGGCCGCTCCGGAGTTGCGACTTCGGGCCACCTGCCCGGGGCTGCTGGTGCTGCCCTGGGACCGGCCGCTGCGCGACTGGGCGGCACCGCAGGTCGCGCTGCGCGAGATGGCGGTGGGCCCGAGCCGACACCTCGTCAGGTTCGTCGAGGCCGACGGACAGTTGTGGGCACTCAAGGAATTGCCTCCGCGCATCGCGGCCCGTGAGTACGGCGTGCTGGGTCGCCTCGAAGAGATGGGCCTCAACGCCGTCCGTCCGGCCGGGGTGGTGATCCAGCCGGATTTCGACACCGCACTCCTGGTGACGCGATATCTGGTCGGGTCCTGGCAGTACCGACGGATGTTCATGAGGCTGCCCCCCGACGCGCCCAAGCACCGCACCCGCCTGTTCGACGCGATGGCCACGCTGTTGGTCGACCTGCACCGACACGGGGTGTTCTGGGGGGACTGCTCCCTGGCCAACACGCTGTTCTCCCGCGACGGTCAGGTGCTGCAGGCGTTCCTGGTCGACGCGGAGACCAGTGAGACCCACCCGTCGCTGTCCGACGGGCAGCGCACCCACGACATCGACATCACCGTCGAGAACGTCGCCGCGGGCCTGCTGGACGTCGCGGCCCGGCTCGGCAGACCAGACCTGCAGGCGGGCTTCATCCAGGAAGCGCTGGGCATCAGGACGCGCTACCAGGACCTGTGGGAGTTGCTGCACGCCACACCGACATTCGGCTTCGCCGACCGCTACCGCGTGGAGGGCACCATCCGCAAGCTCAACGAACTGGGCTTCGCGGTGGACGAGGTGTCGCTGCAGCCCGTCGGGACCGGCACCGACGAACTCCAGTTACATGTGGCGGTGGGCGACCGCCGCTACTACGCCACCGCGCTGCAGCGGTTGACCGGACTGGATGTCGGCGAAGGTCAGGCGCGGATCCTGCTGGGAGATCTGCAGGCCTACCGCGGGCAGTTGAGCCGGGAGGCCGGCCACGATGTCGACGAGCGCACGGCGGGCCAGCTGTGGGTGATGGAAGTCGCGACACCGATGATGCACCGCGCCCACGCAGCGGTCGGCAACAGCGGCAGTGCGGTGCAGGCGTACTGCGATCTGCTGGAGGTGCGGTGGCTGTTGTCGGAGCGCGCCGGGCACGACGTCGGCACCGAGCGGGCACTGCACGCACTGTCACGCAATGTGGTGCCCTCGGAGTCGGCCGCGCAGCTGCAGGTCGTGGAGACGCCGACCGAACCGTTCTCGGTGCTCGACGACCCCGAGGACGAGGAGCAGCCCGACGCGGAGCCTTTCTGATCCGCACATGCGGTTAGACTACAGTCCGTTATCCGATTTTGCGGACAATGACATGCGGACGACGGGGAGTTGTTGAGATGGTGCCGGCGATCCGGATCAAAGATGCGGCGGCGCTGCTCGGCGTCAGCGACGACACCATCCGCCGCTGGGTCGAGGGCGGCACACTGCCGTCGTCCACCGACGAGTCTGGACGCAAGGTCATCGCCGGGGACGTGCTCGCCGAGTTCGCCCGGGACCACGCTTCGCCCCCACCCGACCCGCTGGGCGTCGGCAGCTCGGCGCGCAACCGGTTCACCGGGCTGGTCACCAAGGTCACCTCCGATCGGGTGATGAGCGAAGTGCAGATGCAGTGCGGCCCGTTCACCGTCGTGTCCTTGATGAGCACCGAATCGGTTCGACAGCTGGGCCTGCAGCCGGGCTCCGTGGCCGTGGCCGCGGTCAAGGCCACCACCGTCATCGTCGAAACACCGTCCTCCTCATGACGACACCGGCGCGGGTCGCCACCGGACTGGTCACCGCAGTGCTCGTCGCCGCATGCGCACCGCCGCAGCAACAGCAGTCCGGCGGGGCGGAGGGCACGGCGGTCACCGGCGAGATCACGGTGTACGCGGCGGCCTCGCTGCAGCCGACCTTCACCGACCTCGGCGACCGGTTCGAACGCGACCACCCCGGCACCACGGTGACCTTCAATTTCGCCGGGTCGTCCAGCCTGGTCACCCAGCTCACCCAGGGTGCGCCGGCTGACGTGTTCGCTTCCGCAAACGCGGAGAACATGACCAAGGCCGTCGACAGCGGTGTCGTGTCCGGCGCGCCTGTCGACTTCGCCGCGAACACATTGACCATCGTCACCCCGCCCGGCAATCCGAGAGGTGTCCAACAGTTTTCGGACCTCGCCGGCCCGGATCTTCAGGTCGTGGTCTGCGCCCCGCAGGTTCCGTGCGGCGCAGCGACGCAGATGATCGAACGATCCACCGGGGTAGCGTTGAGACCGGTCAGTGAGGAATCGAGCGTCACCGACGTTCTCGGTAAGGTCGTCTCCGGGCAGGCGGACGCCGGCCTGGTCTATGTCACCGACGCCGCCGACGCCGGAGACGAGGTCACCGAGGTCCCGTTCCCGCAGGCCGCGGCTGCCGTCAACGTCTATCCGATCGCCGTGGTGCGGAATGCGACCAATCCTGTTGGCGCGCAGGCTTTCGTCGACCTGGTCACCGGCGCGCAGGGGCGGGAGGTTCTCGCATCGGCAGGCTTCGCGGCGCCATGAGTCGGCCGCGGCGACGCCACCGTCCGGTTCAGGTCGGGCTTCCGCGCTGGGTGTACGTGCCCGCGACGCTCGGCGCGCTGTTCGTGATCATCCCGCTGCTGGCCATTCTCGTCAGCATCGACTGGCCGAACTTCGTGCCTCTGATCGCCTCCGAATCATCGCTCGCCGCATTGCTTCTCAGCATCAGGACCGCGACGGCGAGCACTGTCATCTGCATCGTGTTGGGTGTGCCGATGGCGTTGGCACTGTCGCGGGGAGGGTTCCCCGGCCGTCCGGTGCTGCGGGCCCTGGTGCTCCTACCGCTGGTGTTGCCTCCCGTGGTCGGCGGCATCGCGCTGCTGTACACGTTCGGTCGGCAGGGGCTGATCGGGCAGTACCTGGAGGTCCTGGGGCTGCGGATCGCGTTCTCGACCACTGCGGTGATCGTGGCGCAGGCCTTCGTGTCTCTGCCGTTTCTGGTCGTCAGCCTCGAGGGCGCGCTGCGCTCGGCAGGCACCGGCTACGAGCAGGTCGCCGCGACGCTCGGCGCCCGGCCCACCACCGTGCTGCGGACCGTGACCATGCCCCTGGTGTTGCCCGGTCTCGTCTCAGGCGCGGTACTGGCGTTCGCCCGGTCGCTCGGCGAGTTCGGTGCCACGCTGACTTTCGCGGGTTCGTTGCAGGGTGTCACCCGCACCTTGCCGCTGGAGATCTACCTGCAGCGGGAGACCGACGCCGATGCTGCCGTCGCCCTGTCGTTGTTGCTCATCGTGGTCGCCACCGCAATCGTGGTCGCGACGGCCAGCCGACGCCTGGCGGGGCCTTTGTGAGCCGTCTGCGGATTCAGGCGCGGCTGGCGGCGCGCGGTGTGGACGTCGATCTCGCCGTCGACGAGGGCCGGGTGTTGGCGGTGCTCGGCCCCAACGGCGTCGGCAAGTCCACGCTGCTGTCGCTCGTCGCCGGACTGCTCCGTCCCGACTGCGGCCGCATCTGTCTCGGTGACGTGGTCCTCGCCGACACGGACGCCGGCACGTTCGTCGCGCCACACCGCCGCGGCGTGGCGCTGCTGTCGCAGCAGGCACTGCTGTTCCCGCACCTGACCGTCGCCGCCAACGTCGCCTACGGCCCGCGCTGCGCGGGTCTGTCGCGCTCGGCGGCGCGCGCCGCCGCGGACCGCTGGCTCGCCGCGGTCGAGGCGACCGATCTGGCCGAACGCAAACCGGCTCAGTTGTCGGGCGGGCAGGCCCAGCGGGTCGCCCTCGCACGAGCGCTGGCGACCGAGCCGCGGCTGCTGCTGCTCGACGAGCCGTTGTCGGCGCTCGACGTCACCGCCGCACCGGCGATGCGCCGGCTGCTGCGCACCATGCTGCGCGCACGGCGTCGCACCGCGATCATCGTCACCCATGACCTGCTGGACGCGCTGGCCGTCGCCGACGACGTCGCCGTCATCGAAGACGGCCGGGTCGTCGAACACGGACCCGCACGAGAAGTCCTGACCACCCCGCGCAGCGACTTCGCCGCCAGGATCGCCGGCATCAACCTCGTCGCCGGTCGGATCGTGCGGCCCGGGACCATCCGCACCGCCTGGGGCACTGAGATCTCCGGAACGGGCGACCTCGAGCCCGGCACCGATGCGGTGGCACTGTGCCGCCCGAGCGCGGTGGCGGTGTTCACCACCATCCCGCACGGCAGCCCCCGCAACATGGTGCCGGTGTCGATCGCCGAGATGGAGGTCCACGGCGAAACGGTGCGCATCCGGGCAGACACGCAACCCGACGGTGGGACCGGGCTGGCAGCGGACGTCACGGCCACCGCGGTCGCCGATCTCGAGCTGGAGCCGGGCGCAACGGCGTATTTCGTCGTCAAAGCCCAGGAGGTGCAGCTGTACCCCGCTGGCGCGGTCAGCGGGTAGCTGCAGCCAGCGCCGTAGTGTTTGCCGACAGAACTGTGATTGTCGCGATCTGATGCATCGCGGGCAGTGATTTGAGCTAGCGTCAATTCCCGCCGGTGGCCGATCACACCCCGATCAGTAGGCCACCCCGGCATCTTGAGCAGCAAGGGAGGTCGAGCCATGAGCCGACGTCCGCTGCGCGCGACGGTGGCGATCGCCATTCCGGTGGGGTTCACCGCGGCGCTGACCGTGGCGTTGCTCGTTGGTCAGGGTAACCGCGCTGTCGTTCTCTTCGATGACACGGTGTCGTTCGGGCTGGCGCTGTACGCGACGGCCTGCGCGGTGCTGGCCGCGCGGGCAGCCCAGGACCGACTGCGCCGGACGTGGGTGACCATGGCCGTCGCGCTGGGCGCCTGGTCGCTGGGTGACGGACTGTGGCTGGTCTACGATCTGGTGCCGGGTGTCGAGCCCACGACGCCGTCAGCGGCGGACGTGTTCTACCTGCTGTTCGCGGTGCTGCTGGTCGCCGCCTTCGCCCAGCTGATCACTACCGCCACCCACCAGGGGCGGCTCCGCCTGCTGCTCGACGCGATCACCGTGGCGTTGTGTCTGTTCCTGTTGGCTTGGGTGCTCGCGCTGAACAGCGTGTACAACACCTACCGGGAAGATCGGGCCGCGCTGGCGGTCGCGTTCCTCTACCCGGTGTTCGACATGATCGCCCTGACAATCGCCGTCGTGGTGTTGGTACGCGCTGAAGCTCGGCAACGTGCCATGCTGGCCGTGCTCACGCTTGCCGTGACGCTCATGAGCATCGCCGACAGCGCGTTCGCCCACCTCACCGCCGGAGACCGCTACAGCACCGGAGATTTGGTCGATGTGCTCTGGGCGGCGTCGTTGACGGCGTTCGCGGCGGCGGCGCTGCTCAGCCGCGAGACCTACGAGCCACGCACAGTGGTGGCGCTGCCGTCGACGACCTCGCTGTGGCTGCCCTATGTTCCGCTGCTGCTGGCCGGCACGATCGGTCCTCCGTTGGTGATGTCCGGGGCCGAGCGGTTTCTCGTGCCCGCCGTCGTGGTCGCGGTCTGCGCCCGTCAGGTGGTGTCGGCGTGGGAGAACAGGCGGCTGCTGGCCGCGGCGGCCGAGCAGGCGTTGCGCGACCCGCTGACAGGGCTGGCCAACCGTTCGTTGTTCTCCGATCGACTGGCCCACGCGATGGCGCTGCGGGCGCGCGACGACCGGTCGATTGCTGTGGTCTCACTGGATCTCGACGATTTCAGGCTCGTCAACGACACGCTCGGGCATCCCGCGGCCGACAGTGTGCTCGCGGTCGCCGGCCAGCGCATCGCCGAGTGCATCCGCCCGGGTGACACCGCCGCCCGCATCGGTGGCGACCCCTTCGCGTTGTTGCTCGAAGACCGCACCGACGACTCCCATCAGATCGCGGCGCAACGAATCCTCACCGCGTTCCAACGACCGTTCCGCATCGACGACCAGGACATGCTGCTGCATCCCAGCGTCGGAGTGGCGGTTGCGTCCCCTGCCGAGCCCGACCTGGACGCCGCTACTCTGGTCAAACGCGCCGACATCGCCATGTACGCCGCCAAACGTTCCCGCTGCACCCAGGTGCGCGTCTTCGACGCCGACATGCCCGCAGCCCACCCGGACGCCGTGCAACGCGCCGAGACCACCGCCGCACCGCCGCTGAGTGAGGGTGCCGCGCGGATCCGTCTGCTCGGCGAACTGCGCCAAGCCATCGATCGGCGCGGTCTGCAGGTGGTGTACCAACCCAAGATCGATTTGGGCACCCGGCGCATCGCCGGTGTGGAAGCCCTGCTGCGCTGGCCCCACCCTCATCTGGGCACGCTGCATCCCGACACGTTTCTGCCCCTGGTGCGACAGCACGGCCTCATGCGCCCGGTCACCGACCTGGTCATCGCCCAGTCTCTCGACGATGTCGCCGGCTGGGCCCGGCAAGGCGTCCGGCTACCGGTCGCGATCAACCTTTTCGCGCCGTCGCTGCGGGACACCACGTTGCCCGACACGTTGAGCGCCGCACTTCAGCAGCGCGGCCTGACGCCGGAGTTTCTGACGGTGGAGATCACCGAAGACCTGGTGCTCTCCGAGGTCAGCACGGTCACCACTGTGCTGCACCGGTTGCGCCAGCTCGGCATCCGCATCGCGATCGACGACTTCGGGAGCGGGTACTCGGCGCTTTCGTACCTGCGCGACCTGCCCATCGACGAGATCAAACTCGACCGGCACTTCATCGCCCGCGTCACCACCAATCCCAAAGCCGCCGCCGTGGTCGATGCCGTCATCAACCTGACCCACACCCTCGACATCACCGTGGTCGCCGAAGGTGTCGAAGACACCGACACCGCCACCTGGCTCACCGACCATCGGTGCGACGTGGCCCAGGGCTATCTCTACGGCAGGCCCACGACCGCAGACGACATCCCCCGTGTCATCGACGCGCAGAGCGCCGCCCACGTCGCTGTGGAGAGCAGAAACTAGGCCGCTGGGAACTATCGCGCCAACCGGACGATCGCGTTCCAGTACCGGTCGCGCTGAGCCTCGGGCACGACGGGGGCGAACCCGACGGCGATCGTTTCGATCTGCCGCATGTCCTGCGACGCGGCGTACGACTGAGCCGACCCGGTGCTTGGGAAGACCAATAGCCGGAACCTGTCGGTGACGACGGCTTGTGTGCAGCCGGCCTCGGCGCAGTTGACGTCGGTGGCCTCGGTGGGATGATCCACGTCGAAGCCCTCCCGCTGCAGCGCACCGACGATCTGCTCGGCGGTGCGCGGCACCAATGGCACGGCAGCCGACTGCGCCGTCGGATCGGACGGCGGTGCCACGTCCGTCGAGCAGGCGCCCAAGCAGAGAGCCACCCCGGTCAGCGTGACGGCCAGCACCTCGATCCCCCGGCGCGTCACGGTGTGCGGACCGTCAGCTCGACCAGCGGCAGATCCGTGCCCGGCGGGTCGACCCGCCCGTCGAGACTGTGCTCGATGACGCCCTTCAGCGACGCCCAGGCCCGCGGGTGGCGGGCGATGTAGTCGCTGAGCGCCCGGTCCGCCTCACTCGGCGCCAACCTGCGGGCCACGGCCGGTGCCGACGAGAGTCGACCGGCGGAGATACGTACCTGCGGCTGGGCCATGACGTTTCGGAACCACTGCGCCGACTCTCCGAAACCCGAGGCGACGACGTACGTGTCCGGCGCGGGATGCCCGAGTACCTCGAGCACGACCTGGCGTGGCTGGCCGGACTTGCGGCCGGTGTGCTCGAGCAGCACCATGCGCGAACCGAGCATTCCACCGAGACCGGCCTTGTACAGCGCGATCGGTGCTCGCGCCAGGGCCGGGGTGCGCAGAAACATCTCGCCGAGCTTGGACACCGGGGTCGTCACCCATCGCGACAGTGCACCGGTCGCCATGATCACCGCCCTCGACCCGTCGTTGTGTGTGCCTGCCCCTCTGTCATAGTCCCGCGCCACCCGCCCCCGCAACCGGCGACGTGTTCGAGGCCGAGTGTTTGAGGCCGTGCCGTCCGGGAACCACCGAGCGTCGTCGTCACGCCCGACCGAGGGGATCGTCATGACCGCCACCGACACGCGCAACCTGGAAGTGCGACGCCCCTTCCCGGCTCGACTGGGCCCGAAGGGCAACCTGATCTACAAGCTGATCACGACCACCGATCACAAGCTGATCGGCATCATGTACTGCGTCGCCAGCTTCTCCTTCTTCTTCACCGGCGGGCTGATGGCGCTGTTCATCCGCACCGAACTCGCGGTGCCCGGGCTGCAGTTCCTGTCCAACGAGCAGTACAACCAGCTGTTCACCATGCACGGCACGATCATGCTGCTGCTCTATGCCACCCCGATCGTGTTCGGGTTCGCCAACCTGGTGCTGCCGCTGCAGATCGGCGCACCCGACGTCGCCTTCCCCCGACTGAACGCGTTCTCGTTCTGGCTGTTTTTGTTCGGCGGGCTGACGGTGTTGGCCGGCTTCATCACCCCGCAGGGCGCCGCCGACTTCGGCTGGACGGCCTACACGCCGCTCAGCCACGCAGCATTCAGTCCCGGGTTGGGCGGGGACCTATGGATCGCGGGGCTCATCCTGTCCGGGTTGGGCACGATCCTCGGCGCGGTCAACATGATCACCACGGTGGTCTGCATGCGCGCGCCGGGCATGACGATGTTCCGGATGCCGCTGTTCACCTGGAACATCCTGGTGACCTCGATCCTGGTGCTGCTGGCGTTCCCGATCCTGACCGCCGCGCTGTTCGGGCTGGCCGCCGACCGTCACCTCGGCGCGCACGTATTCGACCCGGCCAACGGCGGTGCGATCCTCTGGCAGCACCTGTTCTGGTTCTTCGGCCATCCTGAGGTGTACATCGTCGCGTTGCCGTTCTTCGGCATCGTCAGCGAGATCTTCCCGGTGTTCAGCCGTAAGCCGATCTTCGGCTACACCACGCTGGTGTATGCCACGGTCAGCATCGGCGCATTGTCGGTGGCGGTGTGGGCGCACCACATGTTCGCCACCGGCGCCGTGCTGTTGCCGTTCTTCGCCTTCATGACCTACCTGATCGCGGTGCCCACCGGCATCAAGTTCTTCAACTGGATCGGCACGATGTGGAAGGGCCAGTTGACCTTCGAGACACCGATGCTGTTCTCGGTGGGGTTCCTGGCGACCTTCCTCATCGGCGGGCTGTCGGGCATCCTGCTGGCCAGCCCGCCGCTGGACTTCCACGTCACCGACACCTATTTCGTGGTGGCCCATTTCCACTACGTGCTGTTCGGCACCATCGTGTTCGCCACCTATGCCGGCATCTACTTCTGGTTCCCCAAGATGACCGGCCGACTGCTCGACGAGCGGCTGGGCAAGCTGCACTTCTGGCTCACCTTCATCGGCTTCCACACCACGTTCCTGGTCCAGCACTGGCTCGGCGACGAAGGCATGCCCCGCCGCTACGCCGACTACCTGCCCACCGACGGATTCACCGGCCTCAACATCGTCTCCACCATCGGCGCGTTCATCCTCGGCATCTCGATGCTGCCGTTCGTCTGGAACATCTTCAAGAGCTGGCGCTACGGCGAACCCGTCACCGTCGACGACCCGTGGGGCTACGGCAACTCCCTGGAGTGGGCCACCAGCTGCCCGCCGCCGCGCCACAACTTCACCGAACTGCCCCGCATCCGCTCCGAGCGACCCGCGTTCGAACTGCACTACCCCCACATGGTCGGACGCATGCGCCGCGAGGCCCATGTCGCCCGCGCGCACGGGCCTGCCGACAAGGACGTCACCCGGGCAGAACCCAAGGTGCGTAGCTGAGGGTCGGCCTCTTCACCGAATGCGTTCCAGCGAGCTGGGTACCTAGCCACACATGGCTCTGGTGCTGGCTTTCGGTGTCGTCCTGCTCATCAGCGTTTCGCTGTCGGGTCTGGCCGCACGCACCGTGCTGTCCACGGCGTTGATGTTCCTCATCGCCGGTGCACTGCTGGGGCCCGGCGGATTCGGTGTCGACAACATCCATGCCGACGATCCGATCGTGAACGCGCTGGCCGATCTCGCACTGTTCACCGTGCTGTTCACCGACGGTCAGCGGGCGAGTCTGCCGGCACTACGCGAAAACTGGCGGTTATCCGGCCGCGCGTTGGGGCTCGGGATGCCGCTGACCATGATCGGGATCGCCATTCCGGCCCACTTCCTGCTCGGCCTGGACTGGGTCACCGCGTTCCTCATCGGCGCCGTGCTGTCCCCCACCGACCCGGTGTTCGCCTCGGCGCTGGTGGGTCGTTCCGACGTGCCGCTGCGGCTACGGCGGCTGCTCAACGTCGAGTCGGGCCTCAACGACGGGCTGGCGCTGCCCGTCGTGCTGATCTTGCTGGCCACGGCGCGGCACGCCGACACCCATCCCCTCGATGTCGCCGGCGAACTGGCCCTGGGCCTGGTGGTCGGCGCCGTGATATCCGGCGCGGTGGCGCTGTTGTGGCGGTTGCGCCTGTTCACCGCCGAACCCCGCCTGCAGCCACTGGGTCCCACGGCGATCGCCGTCGTGGTCTACGCGACGTGCCACCTCACCCACGCGAACCCCTACCTGGCAGCCTTTGCGGCCGGTTCGACGCTGGCGACGCTCGACCACGTCGCCGCCGAGAACTTCGAGTCGTTCGGTGATCTGGTCTCGGAGTTGACGAAGTTCGCCGCGCTGCTGGTCTTCGGTGCGCTGATCACCCCGGAGCGTCTGGCGAACCTGACCTGGGTGCAGTGGCTGCTACCGGTCATCGCGATCCTTTTGGTGCGGCCGGCGGCACTGTTGCTGTCACTGCTGTGGACGCGGCTGCCGGCCCGGGAACGGCTCACCGCGGCGTGGTTCGGCCCCAAGGGTTTCGCGTCGGTGGTGTACGGGCTGCTCGTCCTGCAGTCCGGCATCCCGGAAAGTGAGGCGGTCTTCGACATCGTCGCCGCCACCATCGCCCTGTCGATCGTGCTGCATTCCACCACCGACGTTCCCGTCGCCCGGCTGCTGCGTGTCGAGCCGCCCGACGACCTGCCCCACCCCGCCCCGCCCGGGACCAGTCGGCCAGAGCAGCCGCGGGCAGGATAGGAAGGAAGGATCGCCATGCTGCACGAACTGTTCGCGGGATGGCAGACGCCGCTGTTCACGGTGGCGAAGTCACTGGCGCTCTTCCTGACCGCCGCGGTCGCCTTCCGGTTCGCACAGCGTCGGACCATCGCCGAGTTCACCCCGTTCGACTGGGTGACCGCCGTGGCCGTAGGGGCGATCGTCGGACGCGTCGCGACCGCGGCCGACACCTCGTGGTTGACCGGCTCGGCCGCACTTCTGACGCTGCTCACCGCGCACGGGGTGACGGCACGGCTGCGGTTCTTCGGCTGGTTCCGACGCCTGGTCGATCCGCCGGTGCGGGTCCTGGTCCGCGACGGGGCGGTCGATAACGCCAACTTGAAGCGTGCGGGCATCACCCGCAGCGACCTCGATGCCATCCTGCGCCAGCACGGGTACCGGGACGCCGCGGACGTCGAACTCGCCCTGTACGAAGCGAAGGGATCGGTGTCGGTGTTCGCGCGGCGCACCCGACCGGACAACGACGGTGAGCCGGCCTAGCATGTGTGGCGTCATCCTTTGAACGAAAAGCATGGGCCGTGGAACGAAGAGTAGCCGTCCAGCCGCCGGCCCTTCCGGGAGGGTAATCTCCTCCCCTCCAACGCTTTACAGCCAATCAGGCACAGCACAGCGGCGCTGCGGGACCCACGGCAACCGCACGCCGGCCACGCTGCGCGATTACAGTCCTCATCAGGCTGAGCAGACAGCCTCGGCACCGCCGGGGGACGCGCTGTCGCACCTCACCGGCTTGCCGGTCACCGCCACAGGAAGCTCTGTCCGCACATGACTGATCAAGCCGCACCTGATGTCGTCACAATACGCTCACGCATCCGCCAAGCCCGCCCGCCACAGCTGGAGATGAGCGTCTACCGTCGTCACAACGCAGTCGTGCTCACCGTGCGGGGCGAACTCGACGCCAGCAACACCGTCCACCTGGCCTCGCGGATATTGCCCTTCGCCTCGACCCGCCATGACCTGGTACTCGATCTATCATCGATGACCTTTGTCGCGGCCGGCGGAATCCAGCTGCTGATGGCGATGGCGGTGCGCTTTCGAAACGAAAGCTGCCCTTGGGCTCTGGTCACCGGGCCACAGCTGGCACGCGTCCTACGTCTGACGCCGCACGCCGCGGCGCTGCCGGCGGTCGCCACCGTCACCGAAGGGATCTCCCTCACCGCTGAAGCCGGGCGACAATCGCGCCACATACACGTCGCCGGCTGAGCACCACAAACTCAACCGACCTTGACGCGGACGCGATGGCCGTCGACGCCGTCGGACAGCGTCATGCCGTGCCCGGGACGCTCACACTGCACCACGATCGCGCCGTCGTCGACCGGTGCCACCCCGTCGAGCAACATCGGTTCGAGCCGTACGTGGTCGTTGAACCACTCCACGTGACGCAGGTTCGGCACCGCGGCTGCCACCGGCGCGTGCAGCGCCGGCGCACAGTGAGCCGAAACCTCCAGGTTGTGCGCCGACGCGATGGCGGCCATCTGCAAGAACCCGGTGTAGCCGCCGCACCTCGTCGCGTCGACCTGCAGACAGTCCACCACTGCGGCCAGCCGTTCGGCCTCGTACGGCGTGCTGATGTATTCCCCTGCCGCGACATCGCAACGCAGACCCGATCGCGCGAGCGCAAGGCCTTCGATGTCGTCGCTGCTGACCGGCTCCTCGAACCAGCGCACATTCCAGCGCTCCAACTCGGTCCCGATACGGATCGCCTCGGCACCTTGATAGGCGCCGTTGGCGTCCACCATCAGTTCGACGCCGTCACGCGCGAGTTCACGAAAAAGCGCAACGCGCTCGAGGTCCCATTTCGGGCTGTCGCCCCGGCTTTTTCCGATCTTGATCTTCATGGCGCGACATCCTGCGGCCTTCCACGCGGCGACGTCTTTGGAAATCTCCGAATCGCTCGCAGTGACGAAGCCGCCGGACCCATAGATCGGCACACGCGTACGGCACTTCCCGAGCAGCACGGCCAGCGGAACGTCGAGCAATTTGGCCTTCAGATCCCACAACGCGACGTCGACTGCGCTTATCGCCTGCATCGCAAGGCCACCGATCCCGAAGTTGCGGCTCTTGCGCCGCATTGCCGCGACAGCGGCGGTGATGTCATGGGCGTCATGGTCACGCAACAGCGCGACGAAGTGCGCGGAGATCAAGGTGGCCGCAGCGGGGCTGCTGTAGGTCCAGCCCAGGCCGGTTTTACCGCCGGCGTGGACCCGCACCGTGACCGCGGTGGTGGCATCCCATTCCAGCGTTCCGTCCGCCTCAGGGTTCGGGGTGGGAAACGAGAACGCATCGACCTGCACGTGGTCGATGGTCGGGCCGGCCGACGTCATTGCCGCCTCCGCGCCGCCGCCCAGCCAGCGGCGAGCACGCCCACAGCGGCCAGGCCCGCGACGGCAGGGCCGGCTTTGGAGCGCTGGCCGCCGGGCCGATGCTCGGACCCGGCATCGGAGGCAGACAGAGCCGCGGCGAGCACCTGCGCGGTGTGCACCGGGGCGCGACTGCCGTCGAGATGGGCGATCTGCGTCCGGCAGCTGAAGCCGTCGGCCACGATGGTCTTGTCCGGTGGAGCGCTGCGCACCGCCGGCATCAGCTTGTCCTCGGCGCAGGCCACCGAGACGTCGTAGTGCCCCTTCTCGAAGCCGAAATTGCCTGCCAGGCCGCAACACCCGGCATCGAGGAGCTCGCCGTCCACCCCGGCCGTTCCCAGTGCGTCGACGTCGGCGCCGGTACCGAGGATCGCATGCTGGTGGCAGTGCGGTTGCACCAGCGCTGACCCGGCCTGGTCGGTGCCTCCCGGCCGCCAGTCCGGAGCCCGTTCGCGCAACACTTCGCCCAACGTGCGGGTCAGCGACGCCAGCCGATGCACGTCTTCGTCGCCGTGCAGCAGTTCGGGGAGGTCAGCGCGGAACACCGCCGCGCAGCTGGGCTCGAGGACCACCACCGGGATGCTGTCGCGCAGAGCCGGCTTCAACACCTCCAGGGTGCGGCGGGCGACATGCTTGGCGGCGTCGAGCTGACCGGTCGAGATCCACGTCAGCCCACAGCACACCGCCTTTTCCGGCACCCGCACCTCGAACCCGGCGTCCTCGAGCACGGCCAGCGCGGCGCGGGCGATGTCGGTGTCGAAGTTGTTGGTGAAGGTGTCCGGCCACAGCACGACGGGGCCGCGGGTGGCGGTCTGTGCCCGGTCACCGCGCCGCGCGAACCAGGAGGTGAACCGTCGGCGGGCGAACCGGGGAATGTCGCGGTGGCTGTCGATACCTCCGGCGCGCTTGAGCAACACCTGTAACCCGGGGGTGTGGGCGAGCATGTTGATCGGCCGCGGCGCGATCATCGCCACCCGGGACAGCAGCGGCAGCCACCCCATCGAGTAGTGCGCCAGCGGCCGCAGCCGCCGCTTGTAGTGGTGGGAGAGGAACTCGGCCTTGTAGGTCGCCATGTCCACGTTGACCGGGCAGTCACTGCGACAGCCTTTGCAGGCCAGGCACAGATCGAGAGCGTCGCGCACCTCGGTGGACTGCCAGCCGTCGGTGATGACGTCACCTTCGAGCATCTCGAACAGCAGACGGGCACGGCCGCGCGTGGAGTGTTCCTCCTCACCGGTGGCCCGATAGCTCGGGCACATGACCCCGGATTCGTCACCGCGACATTTGCCGACACCGACGCAGCGGTCGGCGGCGATGCTGAACCGGTGGTCGTCGTCGGGGTAGGCGAAATGGGTGGCGGGCTCGGCGGGCCGGTAGTCCGCACCCCACCGCAGGTTCTCGTCCAACCGGTTGGGGAACACCACTTTTCCCGGGTTCATCCGGTTGGTCGGGTCGAAGATGCGTTTGAGCTCCTCGAACGCGTTCACCACGCGTTCGCCGAACATGACCGACAGCAGCTCGCCGCGGGCCTGCCCGTCACCGTGCTCACCCGACAGGGAACCACCGTAGTCGGTCACCAGATGTGCTGCCGCGGTGACGAACTCGCGGAAGCGCTCGATTCCTGCGGCAGATTTCAGATCGAACGGGATACGGGTGTGGATGCAGCCATGTCCGAAGTGTCCGTACTGTGAGGCGCCCTGGTATCCGAACCGGTCGAGGAGCTCGCCGAAGTCACGCAGATAGTCGCCGACCCGGTCGGGCGGCACTGCGGCGTCCTCCCAGCCGGGGTGGGTGTCGGGGCCACCGGGCGGGTGGGCGGTAGCGCCCAGGCCACCCTCGCGAGCGGCCCACACCCGCTTCTGGTCGGCGGGGTCACGGATCACCTTGACGTGGTCTGTCAGACCGTCGCGGCGCAGGTGTTCGACCATGGCTTCGGCTGATCCGGCGGCGTCGTCGACATCGTCACCGTTGAACTGCACCAACAACCACGCGCGGCCCTCCGGCAACTCCTCGAGGGCGCCTTGGGCCATGTGCTGACTGTGTTCGAGCTCGGTCAGCCGGTAGTCCATTCCCTCCAACGCGGCCGGATCATGTTCCAGCACCGCGGGTACCGCGTCGGCGGCGGTCTCGATATCGGGAAAGCCGAGCAGCACCGCCACGTGCGCCTTGGGCACCCGCACCAAGCCGATCTCAGCCCGCAGCACCGTGACCAGCGTGCTCTCGCTGCCGACGAGAAGTTTGGCGATGTCGAATCCCGACTCGGGCAGCAGCGAATCGAGGTTGTATCCGGAGACGCGGCGCGGGATGTCGGGATAGCGGGCGCGCACCTCGTCGCCGTAGTGGTCCCGCAACCGGCGCAGTGCCCGATAGATTTCGCCGCGGCGATCCCCTTCGGCGACGATGCGTGTGTAGTCGTCGTCGTCGGTGGGGCCCACCCACATGCGGACCCCGTCGTAGGTCAGCACTTCCATGCGCCGGATCGAATCGACCATCTTCCCGTACGCCTGAGCGGTCGACCCGCACGAGTTGTTGCCGATCATCCCGCCGATCGTGCAGCTGACGTGGGTGGCCGGTTTCGGCCCGACCATCCATCCCGATTCGGCCAGCGCATCGTTGAGTTCATCGAGCTTGATACCGGGCTCCACGGTGGCGACACCCGCCTCGGCATCGACCGACAGCACGCGGGTGCAGTACTTGCTCCAGTCCAGCACCACCGCAACGTTGCAGGTCTCCCCCGCCAGACTGGTGCCCCCGCCTCTCGAGAGCACTGGAACGTTGTGGTCGTGGCAGACCGCTATCGCGTTTGCGGCGGCCTCAGGGCTGCGCGGGACGACGACACCGAGAGGAATCTGGCGGTAGTTGGAGGCATCGGTCGAGTAGGTGGCCCTGGCACCCAGATCGAATCTGACCTCACCGTCCACAGCTTTGCGCAAGGCGTTTTTCAGCTTGTCGAGCTGTTGCTGTGGGGTTGCTGAATGTTCCACGGCTGTCATCGGCGGCGTTCTCCTTGCTCGAGTTTCGCGGCCTTTGCCTCGGGTACCCGCGCCACAGGCAAAGGCGGCACGCCGGATGGTGTGCCCAGGACGGAGAAGGAGAAACATGGCCACCGATGTTGCCGATTTCGTGCTGAAGCGCTTGCGGGAGTGGGATGTTGAGCAGGTCTTCACCTATCCCGGTGACGGAATCAACGGGCTCGTCGCCGCTTTCGGCCGGTCGGACAACCAGCCGAGGTTCGTGCAGGCCCGTCACGAGGAGATGGCCGCGTTCCAGGCCACCGGGTACGCCAAGTTCTCCGGAAAGGTCGGAGTGTGCATGGCGACCTCCGGACCGGGCGCGATCCATCTGCTCAACGGTCTCTACGACGCCAAGCTGGACCACGTCCCCGTGGTCGCGATCGTCGGTCAGACCGAACGCAGCGCGATGGGCGGCAGCTACCAGCAGGAGGTGGACCTGCAGGCGTTGTACAAGGACGTCGCGAGTGAATACCTGGTCGAGGTCAACGTCTCCAGCCAGCTGCCCAACGCACTGGATCGGGCCATGCGCACCGCGATCACGCGGCGCGCCCCCACGGCGCTCATCATCCCGTCAGATCTGCAGGAGGAGCCCTACGAGCCGCCCTCGCACGCCTTCAAACAGGTGCCGTCGAGCGATCCGAGCATCGTCAGCCCGATGCTGGCTCCGCGACCGGACCAGGTGAGCCAGGCCGCCGAAATCCTCAACGCCGGTGAGAAGGTGGCGATACTGGTCGGGCAGGGTGCCCGTGGGGCCGCCGACCAGGTTCGCCAGGTCGCCGAGATCACCGGCGCCGGCGTCGCCAAAGCGCTGCTCGGCAAGGACGTGCTGCCCGACGACATCCCCTACGTCACCGGGGCGATCGGGTTGCTCGGCACCCGGCCCAGCTACGAGATGATGATGGACTGCGACACGCTGCTGATCGTCGGCTCGAACTTCCCCTACACCCAGTTCATGCCGGAATTCGGTCAGGCGCGCGCGATTCACATCGACATCGACGGCACGTTGATCGGGATGCGCTATCCGACCGAGCTCAACATGGTCGCCGACGCCGCGACCGCACTCGACGCACTGATCCCGCTGCTGGAGCGCAAGCAGGACCGGTCCTGGCAGGAGAAGATCGAGAAGAACGTGACGCGGTGGTGGGGCACCATGGAGCGCCAGGCGATGCTGACGGCCAAGCCGGTGAACCCGATGCGGATCGCCTGGGAGTTGTCCGAGCGGCTGCCGTCCAACGCGATCGTCACCGCCGACTCCGGGTCGTCGACGAACTGGTATGCCCGCATGCTGAAGTTCAAGGAAGGCATGCGCGGTTCGCTGTCGGGCACGCTGGCCACCATGGGCCCCGGTGTGCCTTACGCGATCGGGGCGAAGTTCGCCCATCCGGACCGGCCCGTCATCGCGCTGGTCGGCGACGGCGCGATGCAGATGAACGGATTGGCCGAGTTGCTGACGATCCGGCGCTACGCCGAGCTGTGGCCGGACAAGCGCCTGATCGTGTGCGTGTTCCACAACAACGACCTCAACCAGGTGACCTGGGAGCTGCGGGCCATGGGCGGGGCACCCAAGTTCGAGGAATCGCAGAGCCTGCCGGACGTGTCCTACGCCGACGTGGCACGGGCGATGGGTCTGCACGCGGTGGCGGTCGACACCGAGGACGGCGTCGGGCCTGCCTGGGACGAGGCGCTGGGGGCCGACGGCCCGGTGCTGCTCGACATCCGCTGCGACCCCGCGGTGCCACCGATCCCGCCGCATGCGACCTTCGAGCAGGCCAAGGAGCTCACCGAGTCCATCCTCAAGGGCGACTCGAACGCCTTCCACCTGATGATGCAGGGCGCCAAGACCAAGGCCCAGGAGTTCGTGCCGCACCGCGATTGAGAACACACGGGGCGCCGGACCCGCCGGCGCCCCCAGGAGGGCTGCCGTGCACGAGATGGCGCTGACCCAAAGCGTGATCGACGCAGTCTGCGAGGCGTCGTCAGGTCGCCGTGTGCACAGTGTTCAGGTCGAGATCGGCGCGTTGTACGCGGTTCAACCCGATGCGATGGATTTTTGTTTCGAGCTCGCCGCACAGGGTACGGCCGCTGATGGAGCGCGCCTCGACCTGTCCGTGCTCCCCGGCAGGGCGTTTTGCCGCACATGTACGACGGACTTCGTCGTGGACGATCCGATCTTGTTATGCCGTTGCGGAAGCGCCGATGTCGAGGTGCGCTCGGGTCGGGAGTTGACGATCATCTCGATGGAAGTGAGTTGAAGATGTGCACCACGTGCGGCTGTGGACACGATGAGCCCGTCGTATACAGCCCGGACGGCGCCGAGCCGCCACACCATCACCACAACCACACCCACAACCGTGCGCACGACCACGGCCCTCCGACGGAAACGGTCACTCTCGAGCAGAAGGTGCTGGCCAAGAATGACGCGATCGCCGAGCGGAATCGGGACTGGCTGATCCGGCGCGGGGTCCTGGCCCTGAACCTCACCAGTTCGCCAGGCGCGGGCAAGACCACTCTGCTGGAGCGCTCCGTCCGGGAGTTGTCCGCTCAGCGTCCGGTGTGCGTCATCGAAGGCGATCAGGAGACCGTGCTGGACGCTGAGCGAATCCGCGCGGCCGGCGCTCGTGCGGTACAGGTCAACACGGGTGCCGGCTGCCACCTCGACGCCGACATGGTGCGCCGGGCACTCGACGGACTCGAGCCCGAAATCGGCTCGGTGGTTTTCATCGAGAACGTCGGCAATCTCGTCTGCCCAGCCATGTTCGACCTCGGCGAGGCCGCAAAGGTGGTGGTGGTGTCGGTGACTGAAGGCGCCGACAAACCGCTCAAGTATCCGCACATGTTCGCTGCCGCCTCCCTGGTGGTGATCAACAAAATGGACTTGTTGCCGTACGTCGATTTCGACGTCGACACGTGCATGGCGGCCACCCGGGCGCTGAACCCTTCGGCGCAGATCGTGACGCTGTCGGCGACCACGGGTGAGGGAATGGCCAGCTGGTACGACTGGGTGGCGCGCCACGACGCCGGCCCTCGACACGGTGACGCCGTAGCGCAGGCTGCACTGTCATGACGGACCCGATCGTGGTGGCGGGCATCGGCAACATCTTCCTCGGCGACGATGGATTCGGCTCCGAAGTGGCCAGACAGGTGAAGTCGCCGGCCCATGATGTTCGAGTTGTCGACTACGGCATCCGCGGCATGCACCTGGCCTACGACCTTCTCGACGGCTGTGCGGCGCTGGTGCTGATCGATGCTCTGCCGCTGCGCGAAATCCCGGGGACCCTGCACGTCTTCGAGGCCGACCACGACAGCCTCGGCCCGGCCGCCGGCGTCGACGCCCACGCCATGGATCCGGCATCGCTGTTCGCCAGCCTCGGCGCCCTCGGCGGGACACCGCCGCACACCATCGTGGTGGGCTGCGAGGTGGCCGATCTCACTGAGGGCATCGGTCTGTCGCCGCCGGTGGCCGCCGCTGTGCCCGGCGCGGTGTCGGCCGTTGACGACGTGCTGGCCTCGCTGCTGGCGGCCCGGCAGGCACGGGCGGGCTGAGCCATGTGCCTGGGAATCCCTGGCCGGATCGTCGGCATGGTCGACGGCTTCTGCGACCAGCTCGCCGTCGCCGACGTCGAGGGTCAACAGCGCAGGGTCAACGTCGGCATGCTGCCGGAGGAGACGTTCGCCCCCGGCGACTGGGTCATCATCCACATGGGCTTCGTCGTCGAGAAGACCGACCAGGCCGGCGCGCAGGCTGCGCTGTCCGGGCTCAAACTGATGGGACGGGGCCGCGGACCAGGCCGACGGCCAAGGCCCCGGGACATCACCGTGAGACCGCGCCGCCGATATCGACTCACCGTCCGGGGCGTCGTACAAGGCGTCGGGTTCCGGCCCTTCGTCTACACCACCGCCGCTCACCACGGACTGTCCGGTTCGGTGCGCAACGACAGCTGCGGCGCAGTGATCGAAGTGGAAGGCGACCCCGCCGACATCGAGGGGTTCGTGACCCGGATGAGTACGGCGCCCCCGCCGCTGGCGATCATCGACAGCGTCGAGCGGCACGAGCTCTCCCCGCGCGGCGGAAATGGCTTTTGCATCACCGACTCCGAGCGCTCCGGCGGCGGTCGCACCCTGGTTTCGCCGGACGTCGCGATGTGCGACGACTGCGCTGCCGAACTGCGGGACCCCTCCGATCGGCGGTACCGGCACGCGTTCATCAACTGCACCAACTGTGGGCCCCGATTCACCCTCATCGCCGCCTTGCCCTACGACCGCCCTACCACCACCATGGCCGGGTTTCGGATGTGTGGGCCCTGCGCCGCCGAGTACACCGACCCGGCCGACCGCCGCTTCCACGCGCAACCGGTGTGCTGCCCTGATTGCGGCCCGCGGCTTTCGTACCGCACCGTCGAGGGCGTCGTCACCGGTGACGACGAGGCACTGCGTCGGGCCCGCGAACTGCTCCGCGACGGCGGCGTCCTGGCGGTCAAAGGTATCGGGGGCTATCACCTCGCCTGCCGAGCCGACGACGACGCTGCGGTCAGCGCCCTGCGCGGACGAAAGCATCGCGGTGACAAGCCGTTCGCGGTGATGGTGCCCGACACGACGGCCGCCGGCACAGTGGCCATGGTCGACGAGGCCTCCGCACGCCTTCTCGGCAGCGCCGCGCGTCCGATCGTGCTGATGCCGCGGACCGCGAGTGCTCACGTCTGCGAGGCGGTCGCCCCCCGCAATCCCGACCTCGGCGTCCTGCTGCCCTACACACCGCTGCACACCCTGTTGCTGGGACTGCCCGGCGACGAGCCGGGACCGCAAGCGCTCGTGATGACGTCGGGCAACCTGGGCGGTGAGCCGATCTGCTACGACGACAGCGATGCACTGCAACGACTTTCGAGTTTGGCAGATGGCTGGATCACGCACGACCGGGAAATTCAGGTGCCGTGCGACGACTCGGTGATGCGAAGCGTCGCGGGACACGACCTGCCCATCCGTAGGTCACGGGGATACGCGCCGTTACCCATCGCACTGCCGGTGCCGGTACCACCGACACTCGCAGTCGGAGCCGATCTGAAGAACACGCTTGCCGTCGCCGAGGGCCGGTACGCCTGGCTGAGCCAACACCTCGGCGACATGGACGACCTGGCGACCCTGCAGGCGTTCGACCGTGCGTACCGCCACCTGGCCGAACTGACCGCGGTCTCACCTGAGGTCGTGGTCGCCGACGCTCATCCGCGGTATCGGTCGGCCGCCTGGGCGCACCGCAACGCCGGGGGCCGCCCGGTGCGCACCGTGCAGCATCACCATGCCCATGTCGCTGCGGTGATGGCCGAGCACGGCCGCGACGGCTGCGAACCGGTGCTGGGGTTTGCCTTCGACGGAACCGGCTTCGGCCCCGACGGCGCGGTCTGGGGCGGCGAGGTCCTGCTTGCCGACTACAAGGGCTACCGGCGGCTGGCCGCCTTGAATTATGTCCCCCTTCCCGGCGGTGACGCGTGCGTCGAGCGGCCATACCGTATGGCATTGGCCCACCTGTGGGCGGCGGGACTGCAGTGGCACCCAGACCTGGCGCCGGTGCGGTGCTGTCCAGCTGACGAACGCCGCGTCCTGCGGCATCAACTCGAGACCGGCCTGCACTGCACGCCCACGTCGAGCATGGGGCGGCTGTTCGACGCTGTCGCTGCACTGGCCGGCGTGCGCCAGGTCGTCGACTACGAGGCGCAGGCCGCGATCGAGCTGGAAGGTCTGGCCCGCACGGTGGACTCTGGCGCGACGTACCGGTTCGGCATCGACGCCACCTCGGCACCGACGGTGATAGACCCCGCGCCGGTGCTCGCCGCAGTCGCCGCCGACGCCCTCTCCGAGGTACCGGCCGCGCTGATCGGAGCGCGCTTCCACCACGCTGTCGCTCGGCTCATCGCACATTTGGCGGCCGCATTCACCGCCGAAGCCCCCTACACGGTGGCGCTGTCGGGCGGAGTCTTCCAGAACGCGCTGCTCTTGCGCACCGCAACAGCACTGCTGCGCGAGCTGGGCTTGAACGTCATCACCCACCATCGGGTTCCTCCGAACGACGGCGGTATCGCGCTCGGCCAACTGATGGCGGGAACAGCGGGATGAGCCCCCGAACAGAAAGGAGCTGCCGATGTGCCTGGCGGTACCGGGACGGATTCTGAGTATTGAAGAACGGGCCGGCACGCTGATGTCCGTGGTCGACTTCGGCGGCGTCACGAAAGACGTCTGCCTGCAATACCTTCCCGACGCGGAGGTCGGCCACTACGTCGTCGTCCATGTGGGGTTCGCCATCCAGCACCTCGATGAAGAATCCGCGCAGCGCACCTTGAGCGAGTTCGAGCACCTCGGCGTCCTCGACGAGGAATTCGGCGACGGGTTCGAACTCGCCGCCAGACAAGCGGGGACGGCCAATCCCGACCGAACGGAAAACAATGCGGAGGTTCAGCGGTGAAGTACCTCGACGAGTTCAGTGACCCTGCCCTGGCGGCGAAGCTCATCGACCAGATCAAGTCCGCCACGACGCAGCGCTGGGCGATCATGGAAGTCTGTGGCGGCCAGACCCATTCGATCATCCGCCACGGCATCGACCAGCTACTGCCCGATGAGATCGAGATGATCCACGGACCGGGTTGCCCGGTCTGTGTCACCCCATTGGAGGTCATCGACAAGGCCCTCGACATCGCCGCCCGTCCCGACGTCATCTTCTGCTCCTTCGGGGACATGCTGCGGGTACCGGGCAGTGGGCAGGACCTGTTCGGAATCAAGAGCCGGGGCGGCGACGTGCGGGTGGTGTACTCCCCGCTGGATGCGCTGACCATCGCGATCGACAACCCCGACAAGCAGGTGGTGTTCTTCGGCATCGGCTTCGAGACCACCGCACCGGCCAACGCGATGACCGTCTATCAGGCCCGCCGGCAGAACATCACCAACTTCACCTTGCTCGCCTCGCACGTGCTGGTACCGCCGGCGATCTCGGCGATCATGGAGTCGCCGACGTGCCGGGTCCAGGCGTTCCTGGCGGCTGGGCACGTGTGCTCGGTGATGGGCACCGAGGAGTACCCGTCGCTGTGCGAGCGATACCGGGTCCCGATCGTGGTGACCGGATTCGAACCGCTCGACATCCTGGAAGGGATCCGACGCACCGTGCTGCAGCTGGAAACCGGCAGCCACGAACTCGACAACGCGTATCAGCGGGCGGTGCGTGCCGAGGGAAACCCGGCCGCCAAGACGATGTTGACCGACGTCTTCGAGGTCACCGACCGCAATTGGCGGGGTATCGGGCCGATCCCTGGCAGCGGTTGGCGGTTGTCGCCTCGCTACCGCGAATTCGACGCCGAATACCGGTTCGCCGTCACCGACATCCACACCACCGAGCCGAAGCAGTGCCGCTCCGGCGAAGTACTGCAGGGCCTGCTCAAACCGCACGAATGCGAGGCCTTCGGGACCACCTGTACGCCCCGCAACCCGTTGGGCGCCACCATGGTGTCGTCCGAGGGCGCGTGTGCGGCGTACTACCAGTACCGGCGGCTGGAGGTCACCCATGCCTGACAGGGCGACCATCGACATGGAGTCCTGGGTGTGTCCGGCGCCGCTGCGCGGCGTGCCCAACATCGTCATGGGCCACGGTGGTGGCGGCGCGATGACCGGGGAGTTGATCGAGCACCTGTTCCTGCCGGCATTCGGCCCGGCTGCCGACTCCCAGCTCTCGGATTCGGCCGTGCTCGCGGTCGGAGAGGTGCGACTGGCGTTCTCCACCGACTCGTTCGTCGTCAAACCGACGACGTTCCCGGGCGGCACGATCGGCGATCTGGCGGTCAACGGCACCGTCAACGACCTGGCGATGAGTGGAGCAGCCCCGCTGGCGATGTCCACGGCGTTCATCCTCGAGGAAGGCTTCCGTCTCGACGAGTTGGCCCCCATCGCCGAGGCGATGGGGGCCGCCGCGTCGGCGGCGGGGGTCAAACTGGTGACCGGTGACACCAAAGTCGTCGATATGGGCCACGGTGACGGTGTGTACCTCAACACGTCGGGCATCGGCGTACTGGACCGACACACCGACATCCGGCCACAGCGGGCTTCGGTCGGCGACGCGGTGATCGTCAGCGGCGACATCGGCGAACACGGCATCGCGGTGATGAGTTGCCGCGATGGTCTCGAGTTCGCCACCGCCGTGACCAGCGACACCGCCCCGCTGCACGGACTGGTGGCGGCGATGCTCGGCACCGGGGTCGACCTCCACGCGTTGCGCGACCCCACCCGGGGTGGAGTGGCTGCCGCCCTCAACGAAATTGCCCGCACGGCCGGGGTCGGCATCGAACTCGTCGAGCGCGCCCTGCCGATACCCGCTGCGGTCCGCGACGCGTGTGGGCTGCTGGGCCTGGACCCGCTCTATGTGGCCAACGAAGGCAAGCTGCTGGCGGTGGTACCGGCCGACGACGCCGACCAGATACTCGAGGCGATGCGGGACCACCCGCTCGGCGCGCAGGCCACCGTCATCGGCCACTGCGTCGCCGACCATCCCGGCATGCTGGTGACGCGTACCGCGCTGGGCGGCACCAGGGTGGTCGACCTGCCCATCGGCGAGCAGCTACCCAGGATCTGCTGAATGGCGGAATTCGCCCGGTACGCGTTCCCCCCCAATGAGTTGGGCTATTGCGGACCTGCCGGCACCGTACAGCTGACCGATGGCACCATCGAGCGGTTGACCGCCTCGGCATCCGAGTTCGACGGGGCTCTGCCGTACCTGGCGGCGCTGGCCGACTCCGCCGGCGTGGACGACCCACTCGACGACGCCGTCGCCCACGGCTACTGGGTGGGGGGAAGCATCCAGGACAGGGTCGACGGCGTCGAGCTGCTGGGCAGACTTCGGACTGCGTTCCACGGTCAAGTGACGGGCCTGTTGCACGACGTCGACTCCGCGTCGGCCCATCACAGCTTCCACGTGTTCGTGGTGTACCCGTGGAGCCGCCTTCTCGAAAGGGGCGCCGGCCCAGCACTGCACGTGCTACAGCAGTGCCGAGTTCGTTGGGGCACGGTGCAGGCGGTACGGGGTGACCACATCGAACTTGCCAGTCCCCCGCTGCTTTTCGAGTCCGGTCGGCTGCGCTTGGGCGAGCCGGTCACCGAGACCGTGCGCTGGAGGTGCGGCGGTGCGTCCCTCACCGCCGCGCCACGCACCGGCCAGCTCGTCTCCGCACACTGGGACTGGGTCTGCGGTGAACTGACAGATGCCGACCGCGCGGCCCTCGAACACGCCACGCGGCGCACCCTCGACATGACCAACGCCGCGCGTTCGCGCTGAGCCCCCGAACGGCCGCCGAAGAAACTTCTTCGGCTGTGATGTTTATCGCACTCGAGCCAGGGAAACGACCGACGGTGCGCGCGATGAGCTCTCCTTTTCTGCAGGCGGCCGCGGTCGCCGACTCGGTGCTCTACGAGGGTTACCTGCTGTATCCGTATCGCCGTTCGTCGCCGAAGAACCGCGTGCGGTGGCAGTTCGGTGTTCTCGCCCCCCGGCAGTGGCTGCCGGCGTCAGCGCGCGACGACACCGGCCTGAGCGGTTCGGCCGACGGTTGGTACCAGCACACGGAGTGCCTTCTGGAGGCGCCCGAGGCGGCGCAGGTCCAGGTCCGGGTGCGTTTCCTGCGAGTGGCGCACCGGTGGGTCGAAGAGCGCACCACCGACGGACAGTTCGCCGAGGTGGATTCACTGACGGTCGGCGAGCACCGTTATCTCACCTTCGACGATGCCCTGCCCCACGAGCACGATGTCACGACGACGCTCGCAGCTCTGTGCCGTGAGCCGGTGCAGACCGACATCACGCTGCCGGCCGACGAGTGCATCGAGGAACTACCCGACAGGGCTGGGCGGATCGTGCGCCGCTGCGAGCCGATCTCTGCACGGGTTTCCATCTGGCTGGACGCCGCCGCGGCCCCGTTCACGCTGTGGCGGCTCACCGTGCGCACCGAGAACCACGACCACACGACGAGACCTGCTGCGCCGCGGACCGAAGCACTGTACTCATCGCTGGTCTCGACGCACACGCTCATCGGACTGTCGACCGGCACCTTCCTGTCATCGATCGATCCACCAGAATGGGCCGCAGCCGCGACGCAGACGTGCCGCAACATCCACACTTTTCCGGTGCTCGCCGGCGACCCGGCCAGACGCGACGTCATGCTGTCGGCACCGATCGTGCTCTACGACCACCCGCAGGTCAGTCCCGAGAGCCCGGGAGATCTGTTCGACGCCACGGAGATCGACGAGATCCTGTCGCTACGCACCGGAACACTGACCGAGGAGGAGAAGCGGGAAGCACGCGCCACCGATCCCCGCGCGGCAGAGATCATCGACCGGGTCGACAACCTGCCCGCGGAAGTGATGGAACGGCTGCACGGAGCGGTGCGCGGGTTGCGCGCGCGCCCCGCAGACGATCCGGACACCGTCACCGTCGACGGCGCAGTGATCGCGAAGGGTAGCCGCGTGCGATTGCGGCCACGCCGGCGCGGCGCCGACGCGCATGACGTCTTCCTCTCGGGACGCACCGCACTCGTCGAAGCCGTCCTCACCGACATCGACGGCGAACAGCGCATTGCCGTCACCGTCGACGACGACCCCGGCGCCGACCTGCACCAGTGGTACGGCCGCTTCTACTACTTCGACACCGACGAGGTCTCCCCCTGCGGGCATCACCCAAACGGACAAGGAGGTTGACATGGACGCCATCGAACTGTTGAGCCACGACCACCGGATGGTCGAACAACTGTTTCGCGACTACGCTGCCAGCGCCTCGGACAGCCAGCGCACCGGCGTCGTCGACATCATGATCCGGGAATTGTCCAAGCACGCCGCGCTCGAGGAACTCATGGTCTACCCGCTGGCCAAACAGGTCATGCCGGATCAGTCCGCCGCGGTCGACGAGCGGCTGAATTTGCACATAGATGTCAAGCACACGCTTGTGGAGCTCGACCGCGCCCGAAACGACCGAGACCGCACCGACGAGCTGATGAGCGATCTGCGCAGTGAAGTCGAAGAGCACATCCGCGCCGACGAAGACGAACTGCTGCCGCTGCTGCGTGACGCCGTCGACCAGGAGGCGCTCGACGACCTCGGCCAAGCCCTCGACGAAGACAAGAAGATCGCCCCCACCCGCGCGCATCCGGCCGCCCCCGACGAGCCGCCCCTTCTTGCCCTGGCCGCACCGGTTGCGGCTCTGTACGACCGCCTGCGCGATCGGCTCCAGGGCAGGCCCCCGACGTAGTACGTCAGCCACGAAAGGATGAACAGTGACCGCGACGCAGCCCACGCGACAAGGCTTTCAAGGCTCTGAAGGCTTCGATGAAATGCACATCTTGTGGATTTCGGAGGGGATGAGTTGCGACGGCGACACGGTGTCGATCACCGCCTCCAGTCAACCCGCCATCGAAGACGTCATCTCCGGCCTGGTCCCGGGACTCCCCAGGGTGCACCTACACAACAAGGTCCTGTCCCCCACCCTCGGCGGTGAGGAGTTCCTCGCGCCGTTCCGGGCCGCGGCCCGCGGCGAGCTCGAGCCGTTCATCCTCGTCATCGAGGGTTCCATCCCCAACGAGAACATCAACGGCGAAGGCTACTGGACATCGTTCGGCAACGATGAGGAGACCGGCGAACCCCTGACGCTGAACTGGTGGCTCGATCACCTGGCCCCGAACGCATGGGCGGTCGTGGCGATCGGCACGTGCGCAACCTACGGCGGAATCCACGCAATGGCAGGCAATCCGACGGGGTGCATGGGCTTGGCTGACTACCTGGGCTGGGACTTCAAATCGCGCGGCGCACTGCCCATCGTCAACATCCCGGGCTGTCCGGTGCAGCCGGAGAACTTCATGGAAACGTTGACGTGGGTGCTCTACCACGCTGCGGGGTCTGCTCCGCCACCGCCGCTGGACGACCAACTCCGACCGCAATGGATTTTCGGCAAGACCGTTCACGAGGGGTGCGATCGGGCCGGTTACTACGAACAGGGCGACTTCGCCCGCGACTACAACTCCCCCAAGTGCCAGGTCCACATCGGCTGCTGGGGACCGGTCGTCAATTGTGATGTCCCCAAACGAGGTTGGATGAACGGCATCGGGGGTTGCCCCAATGTCGGCGGCATCTGCATCGCATGCACCATGCCCGGGTTTCCGGACAAGTTCATGCCGTTCATGGATCAGCCTCCCGGCGGGAGCCTGTCCTCGATGATCGTGCGGCCCTACGGCGCCTTCATTCGCCGCATGCGCGGTATCACCAATCACAGCGTCAACAAAGAACCGAAGTGGCGGCACAACAAGGATGCCCTGACCACCGGATACGACCCGCGCTGGCGCCCGTGACGGTCGCCGTCGTAGCACCAATCGACCAGAAGGGAGCACAGGAATGACGGCAACTGAACGGCGAGGCGAGCAGGCGGGGTCACCCCAGAAGCCGCCCCAGATCGTGGAGATGAACTGGGACCCGATCACCCGCATCATCGGCAACCTCGGCGTCTACACCAAGATCGACTTCGCCAACCAACGGGTGGTGGACTGCCACAGCACGTCGTCGCTGTTTCGCGGCTACTCGGTGTTCATGAAGGGCAAGGACCCCCGCGACGCCGGGTTCATCACCAGCCGCATCTGCGGCATCTGCGGCGACAACCACACCACGTGTTCGGTGTATGCCCAGAACATGGCGTACGGCATCAAGAATCCACCCATGGCCGAATGGATCGTCAATCTCGGTGAGGCAGCCGAGTACCTGTTCGACCACACCATCTTTCAGGACAACCTGGTGTTCATCGACTATTGCGAGGCGATGGTCAAGGACACCAACCCCAGTGTGCTGGCGCGCGCGGAGAACACCGAGGCACCGGGCGCCGGCGTGCACGGTTATCGCACGATCGCCGACATCATGCGGGCCTTCAACCCTTTCGAGGGGGAGATCTATCGGGAGGCGTTGCAGGTCAGTCGCACTACCCGGGAGATGTTCTGCCTCATGGAGGGACGCCACGTCCATCCTTCGACGGTGTATCCCGGGGGGGTCGGGACCATGCCCGAACCCAGTCTGTTCACCGACTACATGTCGCGGCTCATCAACATCCTCGACTTCGTCAAGGAATCGGTCTATCTGAACAACGACGTTTTCGACTTCTTCTACGAGGCCTTGCCGGGATACGAGGAAGTGGGCCGGCGGCGGGTCCTGCTCGGCTGCTGGGGCGCCTTCCAGAACCCCGATGTCGTCGACTACCGCTACGAGACCATGTCCAACTGGGGACGGTCGATGTATGTCACCCCGGGCATCGTCGTCGACGGCAAGCTGGTGACCACCGACCTCGTCGACATCAACCTCGGCATGCGAATCCTGTTGGGCAGTTCGTACTACCAGGACTGGGCCAACGAGGATCCGTTCGTCACCCACGACCCGTTGGGCAACCCGGTCGACATGCGCCACCCGTGGAACCAGACCACACTGCCCGACCCGGGCAAGCGCGACTTCGACGACAAGTACAGCTGGGTGATGAGCCCCCGCTGGTACGACAAGGCCAGCGGCGAGCACCTCGCCCTCGACACGGGCGGCGGACCGTTCGCCCGGCTGTACACCACGGCGCTGGCGGGCATGGTCGACACACCTTATGTGAAGTCGACCGGACACAGCGTGAAGATCTCGCTGCCCAAGAGTCGCAAGCATCCGGAGCTCGAGCTCGAATGGTCACCTCCCCAGTGGTCCAATGCGATCGAGCGCAATCGCGCGCGGGTGTACTACATCGCCTACTCGGCCGCCATGGCGTTGTACTTCCTGGAACGGGCCATGGAACGGATGCGTGGCGGCGACACCCACGTGTTCAGCAATTTCGAGGTACCCGACGAAGCGATCGGTTGCGGCTTCCACGAGGCGGTCCGCGGCGTGCTCAGCCATCACATGGTGATCAAAGACGGCAAGATCGCCAACTATCATCCCTATCCGCCGACCCCGTGGAACGGCAGCCCGCGCGACATCTACGGCACGCCGGGCCCCTACGAAGACGCGGTGCAGGACATGCCGATCTTCGAGGAGAACGGACCCGACGACTTTCGCGGTGTCGACGTGATGCGCGCGGTTCGCAGCTTCGATCCGTGCCTGCCCTGCGGTGTGCACATGTACGTCGGCGGCGGCCGCACCATCGAGAAGCTGCACACGCCGGCGGGATGGAACGGTCATGGCTGACATGGCTGGCCCCGGCATGTCCGACGAGGATGTCGGTGCCCAACTACAGCGACTCGACGAGTTGCTGTCGGAGGTCGAAAGTGTTCCCGGCCCAGCAGGAGAGATCGCCGTCGATGCGGTGTCCACGCTGGCCGGTGTCTACGGTGAGGCGCTCCAGCGCGCACTGGCCTGCACGGTCGGCGAGGCACGAGACCGCTTCCTCGAGGACGAGCTGCTGCGGCACCTGTTGGTGCTCCACGATATTCACCCCGATCCGGTCGAGGTCCGGGTGGCTCGTGCAGTCGGTGACCTGGCTCCCGTGGTGGCCGAGCAAGGCGGACACGTCGAATTCGCCGGCCTCGACGGAGAGGTGGCCACCATCCGGCTGTCCGCCAGCGGGTGCGGTTCCCAGGGTCTCGGTGACGCCGTGAGAGAGGCGGTACTCGGCATCGCCCCGGAGCTCTCGGACGTCATGGTAGTCGCCGCACAGAAGAATCAGGCGGCCTTCATCCCCCTCGATCTTGTCGCCGCACGGCCGTCGCTCGACGGAGCGCAGCCATGACGGGGTCGGCACCGGCGCTACGAAGGATTCTCGGTCGCCGGGCGCCACCGGGCCACGGCGCCGAACTGCTGCATTGCGAACTGTGCGGGGCCCCGGTTGCCGACATGCACCGTCACCTGCTCGACGAACGAAGTGGCGCGCCGCTGTGCGTCTGCCATCCGTGCACAGTTCTGTTCGACCGTCCGGCCGCGGGCGGCGACCACTACCGCCTGATCCCGGATCGACGCGTGCGAATGGCGCCCTTCCCGACGAAGGGACTCGGCGTGCCGGTCGGGCTTGCATACCTGGTCGCACAACCCGACGGTGTGGTGGTGGCGAACTATCCCAACCCGTTGGGGTCCACCCACTATGAGGTTGAGCCCCAGCAGTGGCGAGATGTGGTCGGACAGCGACCCGAGCTCGACGGTCTGGCGCCGACCGTGGAGGCGGTCTTGATCAACACCGTCCATGGCGCCGAGCAGCACTGGATCGTGCCGATCGACGACTGCTACCGCCTGGTGGCCATCATCCGAACGCACTGGCGAGGTCTTTCCGGCGGCAATGAGGTGTGGCCGGCCATCGACGCCTTCTTCGACGAGCTACCGAGAGGTAACCGACACTTCGGCATTTGAAACGCAGCGCGACAACGCTGACGAAAGGAGTTGACATGGGCGAAATCCGAGTCGGGAAGCCGGACATAGCGCCGGATTCGACTGCGCACATGAATCGCGTCAAGCAGGGCAATGCCGGCAGCTTCGATGAGCAGCCTGGACACCACGGGGACGGGACGGCCGACGCGCGCCGGTCCACCGGCATCCGGCCGAAAAATCACGATGCGATTCTGCCGATCATGCCCAACCTGCCACCGGGCTGACCTCCACGTTCTCACCGTTCGACCGCTAGGAGGAAACCATGAAGCGGACTATCAAGCCTGCCGTGTTGACCGCCGGAATCGCTGCGGCGGCATACCTCGGCTGGCGGGAGTATCCGGCATTGAAGCGCTACCTCAAGTTGTCTCGCATGTGACGGACGCCGGGCGCCTAGCCACGAAGTGAAACGAACGTGCGGCGCGGTAGACAAGAAACGAACGATCTGCGCCCTCAAATACTCCAGGCTGCGGGCATAACATATTGCAGCACAACGCGTTTGACGACTCTCGGGCCGTTGTCACTTTTGGCGTGACAGTAGTGCGGCACAGCACTGACCGCGATATGGTTGCCGTCACATCGGTTGAGCGCCCAGCCTGAAGCGGTTGCGGCGCGTAGTCGCCCTCCGCGAGCACCCACTACCGATTGGTGAACCATGAGCATCGGCCGCCGAACCACCAGTCCCGTCGGCTATGTCATGGAGTGCCGCGGTGCCTGGGTCAGAGCACAGATCCGGAGCGTGGCCACCATCATCACGGTCACCGGATGTGTCGACGGCACCAACGTGCAGCTCGTCGCCGACCATATGCGCCGGTTCACCACGTTGGACACCCCGTTGATCGTGGACCTGCACGACACCGACGCAGGTCATCGCAACACGGTGGACCGGTTGGTTACGGAGTTCGCGGAACGCTGCCGTGCTCGGAGTATCGACTGGGTGCTGGTCGCCGACTCCGGCATCGGTCCCGCCTCACTGGCCGACGCCGAACCCGTGAAGTACGCAGCTTCGGTCACTGACGCACTGGAGCACTTCGTCCGCGTCATCTATGCGCGTCGGCACCTGCCGCTGCCGGGGCTACGCGCCGCCCAGGCGGCGCCGGAACCCGGGTTACCGCCTCTGCGGACAGGGTCATGACACCGGGATCCGACCGCGCGGCGCCCAACGCGATCTCATCGGCGAACGAGGATGCGCACCGTCAGGAAGACATCGCGCGGTGCCACAGAATGGCCGTTGCGGCGTTCGGCGCGTTCGACGAACTCGCCGAAGGGGACGCGGACTGACGGCGTCGCCGCGAGCGTCTCGCGCCCGAAGAAAGCGCCACCCTCCCCGGCCGGGCAGGTCAGCACGTCAGGAGTCGGCCGGCGGGAAGTCCGCCTCGATCAGCTCCTGAGCGATCTGCGCCAGCGGCGTGTTGCTGTCCTGCGACAGGCGGGTGAGGAGCTCGAATGCCGCGCCCGCCCCGATCTTGTAGCGCTCCATGATGATTCCCTTGGCCTGCCCGATAGCGTCGCGAGTGAACAGCGCGCTGTGAAATTGTTCGGACCGACGGGCCGCCGACAGCGCGATCGCCGCGTGGGCGCCCAGCGCGACAGCCATGTCCTCGACGCTGTCGTCGAGTACCCCGGCCTCCTCGGCGTAGAGGTTCAGCGCGCCGAGTTCGGAATCCTCGGTGTAGAGCAGCACCGACAACGACGACCGCACCGGCGTCTGGGCGAGCAGATCTTCGACGAACGAGGGCCAGCGCTCCTCAGAACCGAAATCCTTCACCCGTACCGTGATGTGTTCGCGGATCGTCTGCAGGCAGGGCCCCTGCTGGTGGGTGTCCTGCAACTCGTCGATGCGGGTTGGAACGGGCCCGGTCGCCGCCGTCGAGCGCACCCGGCCGCGGCGGTCGACGAGGGTGACTCCCGCGTGGTCGACCTCGTCGAGCATGCCGACCGCCTGCCGGGTGACCGCAAGCAGCAACGTGTCGATCGTCTTGCCGGAATGTTCGTACGAATGCAGGTCGCGCGCCAACCGCGCGATCTGCGCATGAATGTCGCGTTCCGTGTAGGAGTCGCTCATCACACCACCCACGTCGTCTCAACCGTCGTAGTCAGGCGATCCGTCGGCGGAGGCGGTCTCCCAAGACCTGCACGGACTACGGGGCACCGCTGGGGCAGGCCGACCTCGCCGCGACCGGGCCGGAGCCACTCATCGCGGACCGCACACACCAGGAATACCAAAGAAGCGAGTTGGGGCGCCAGACAGCGACCTGCGAAGAGGCTGGGTGCGGGTTTGCCACCGAGGAGAAAGAGGTGGTGGTCCCGGCTGGGTTCGAACCAGCGACCTTCCGCGTGTGAGGCGGACGCTCTCCCACTGAGCTACGAGACCGGGAATTCGACGAATCGAACGAGGCAGAAGACTAACACGCGACCCGGTGCGCCCGAGAATCCGCTGGTTGGCACGCCAGCACGGCCGTATCCCGATATCGTCGGATCATGAAACTGGTGGTCGCGGCAGCAGCGGTGGGCGCGATCGGGTGCCTCGGCCTTCCGACGGCCGGCGCTGACCTCGTCGGCTTCACCTCACCGAGCGGGAACATCGGCTGCATCCTCGCCGACGGCACGGTGCGTTGCGACGTCGCCGAGCGGGACTGGGCACCTCCCCCACGCCCGAGCGACTGCCCGGACTTCACCGACTACGGCCAAGGCATCACCCTCGGAACCACCGGGCGGGCGAGCTTCGTCTGCGCCGGAGACACCGCCTTGGGCAGCGGCCCCGCCCTGCCGTACGGGCAGTTCGAGGCGGGCGGCGGCGTGAGCTGCACCAGCGAGCCGTCGGGTATGCGGTGCTCGAACTCGGATGGCCACGGGTTCACCATCTCCCGGCAGGACTACACGCTGTTTTGATCTACAGCGGGACCGGATGAGCAAGGGATCGAGGTGCCTCACGTAAATGTGAGCGCGAAGGGTGAGCTGGTGCCTCACGCATAATGAGCGCGTGGGGGCTTGCGTTACTTCGCCGTGGCCAATCGGTTGATTGACGGTTGCAATGCTTCCAGGTCGAGGTGGCGGGCGGCGGCGAGGGCCTCGGTCTTGGCCTGGGCCAGATCCAGGAGTTGCATCTGGATGGTGTTGATCTGCCGGGTCAAATCGGCCGGGTTGATGCCCTCGATTCGGGCGGCAACGTTCGAGAGTTGGTGTGCATCAAGGATTCCCGATGTTTGCAGGCGCTGCCACGGGGTGGCTGGCTTGTCGTAGATGCGCTTGCGGCGACCGTCTTCGGTGGTGGTGTAGCCAACGGGTTTTTTGGTCGGGGTGAAGAAGTTCAGGCGCAGCGATACCAGCTTCCACAGTCGGTTGAGTAGCTCCAGCTCGTCGGGGGTGTCATAGCGCCAGTAGAACGCGTGTTTGCGCACCACATGGTTGTTCTTCGACTCCACATGGGCTTGGTCGTTCTTCTGGTACGGCCGCGAGCGAGTCTGGGCGATGTCGCGGGCCTGCAGCCAGCCCGCGACATCGTGATTGATGAACTCAGACCCGCAGTCTGAGTCGAAGATCACCAGGTCGAAGGGGAACCGCTGCTGCAACTCGGCGATGCCCGCCGTGATCGCCTTCGAGGCGTTGTTGCGGATCGAGCAGTTCTCGGTCCAGCCAATCGCGAGGTCGGTCATCGTGAGCGTGCGGGCGAACTCGCCGATCAGCGTCGGGCCGCAGTGCGCCACGGTGTCGGCCTCGATCACCCCCGGGGCGTCGGGCGCCTCATCGGCACAGGTGCGAATGGTGATCGAGTTCCGCAGCAGCGGTGAGGGTTTGGTCGTCGAGATACCCTTGATGCGCATTCGGTCTCGGGCCGGTTTCAAGTACCGGTCCACGGTCGCCGCGCTCATTGCCTTGAGCTCAGCCAATGCCGCCTCGGTGGCGAACGGCTTGTCAAGATCACCGGCCTCGGCCAGCAACGGCAGCCACAGGCCGCACATGACCGCCAGGTACTTGCCGCACGGCATGCCCATCAATGCCCACACGTGCTCCAGCAGCGCCCTGGCGTCATCGCTGAAGCCCCGCGCCCGCAGCGCGCGCCCATCGACCTGCTCGGCCGGGTCCGCCAGCTTCGGGCCGGTCAGCATCCGCCGGGCCGTCGAACGACCCATCCCGGTCGTGGACACCACCCGGTCCAAAATCTTGCTCCGGTCCGCCTTGGATGCCTTGCGGTACTGACCTCGCAGTTTGTTCGTTACCTGCCGCCTCGCAGCCATATCGATCTTGCCTTCCACCACCGGGCAAGCCTTCTAGACCACGCGCTCAAAATAGGTGAGGCACCACAACCGGCCACGCGCTCAAAGTAGGTGAGGCACGTCGGGGATTTGTGCCCGCGTAAGTGCGTGGACTATCGTTGCGCTTCGCAACGGACGACGATCTCGCCCGTAGCGCGCGGATGTAGCGCAGTTGGTAGCGCATCACCTTGCCAAGGTGAGGGTCGCGGGTTCGAATCCCGTCATCCGCTCGAAGGTGCAGTGGCATCAACCCCAGCGGTGGAGTGGCCGAGTGGTGAGGCAACGGCCTGCAAAGCCGTGCACACGGGTTCGATTCCCGTCTCCACCTCCAAGGTGTTTCCCGGCGCGATTAGCTCAGCGGGAGAGCGCTTCCCTGACACGGAAGAGGTCACTGGTTCAATCCCAGTATCGCGCACCAGCATTACCCCCCGTCAGGCACGCTCATTGCCAAAGCTCGACTTCCGACGAACGCGGCCGGGTGATGTCTGCCGGCTACGCAATACTGAACGACATGGCGGGGCTGGCTGACGCATGAGCGCGATCGACGCGTTCTTCACGGTCTGGGCACGCGCACGCCGCACCTTCGGTGCGGGCACGCCGGCGGCAGGCACGCAATTCGATGCAGGCACCGAACTGCGGCAGTTGGGCGTCGAGGTCGAATCAGCGGCGCCGCATGCAGTGTGGTCCGGCGGAGCCGCGACGGTGTACGGGGCCACGAACACCGCCCACCGAGAGCGGTTCGATCGACTGGCCGACCTCGATCACCGTCTCGGCCGCAGCGTCGACCGCTCCGCCGAACTCGTCGGCGCAGGCCGCCAGCGACTCGACGCACTCCGGCAATGGGTCAGCGACGCCGCGGCAAGCGTGCCCCCGGGCAAGTTCCAGGAGGCGCAGCTCACTCAGATCGCCAGCACCGGTCTGGGGCGGCTGCAGGACATCGTGCTCGGCACCCACACCGACCTCGGCGTCGTCGCGCAGGACATCGTCAAGCTCACGACCGAGTACGAGTCGGTGACCTCCGACGAGAAACTGTCGGGCGGTGTCGAGGAGGGCGAGGAGAAACCCGATGAGGCCACAGACAAAACCGACATGTCGTCCGGCGACATCAACGAGGTCGACCACGCCAACCGCGACATGCTCGAGGAGATGCGACAGGAGTACCAACAGCTTCCCGACGGCCAGGTCAAGACCGACCGGCTCGCCGACATCGCAGCAATCGACGAGGCACTGCAGACACCGGGCTCGCACCTGATCTACCTGGAGAAACCGGACGACCCGTCGCAGATGATCCCGGCAGCGACGTCGGTGGGCGACCCGTTCACCGCCGACCATGTCTCGACCACCGTGCCCGGCGTCTCGGGCACGACCCGGGGCGCCATCGCCGGCATGACCCGCGAAGCAGCCGAGTTGCGCAACGAGGCGATCGAGGTAGCCAAAACGGCCGACCCCGACAACCCGATCAGCACCAACATCGCGACCGTGGCGTGGGTGGGCTACCAGCCGCCCGCCAACCTGGGCCAGACCTCGGTCCTCGACGACGACCTCGCTCAAGCCGGCGCACCGAAGCTGACCTCGTTCCTCGGCGACCTCGACGCCGCGTCCCGTAACCCCGGGCAGACGACCGCGCTGTTCGGGCACTCCTACGGCTCGCTGACATCCGGCATCGCCCTGGGCGACGGAGCGAGCGAATACGTCGACAACGCGGTCCTCTACGGCTCCCCCGGCTTCCAGGCCGTCACCCCTGCCGATCTCGGGATGACCGACGACAACTTCTTCGTCATGGCGACCTCTGACGACCCGATCAATTACGTCGCCGACCTGGCGCCGCTGCACGGCTGGGGCGCCAGCCCCAACGATGTCATCGACAACGGCGACGGAACGCTGCGGTTCCGCTTCGAGCACCTCGAGACCGACGCCGGAAACACACCGATTCCGGGTTACGAGTCCAAGACCGGCGCGTCGGGGCACTCCGACTACGGCCGCAACGCCGGCGAACGAATGACCGGCTATAACCTGGCAGCGATCCTGCTCGACCGCCCCGACCTCACGGTCAGAGAGACGCCGCTGTCATGGTGACCCGCAACCGCGCCCGACCGACATTCAGACTCCGCGCCGGAGCAAGTCTGGTGTGCGTATCCGTCCTGATTGGTGGCTGCTCTGTGAGCGAGAACCCGTACGAATCTCAGACCGTCCGCGGTGACGAGGCCGTCGAACTGATCGACAGCATGCGTCCCGGCGGCTCCTACGAGGACGCGCGCCGGCGCATCAACGACGCCGCCGCGACCATCGCCGAGCGGATCGTCGGCGCCGTCCCGGGCCAGACCTGGCAGTTCAGCCCCGACCCGAACGTGCAGCAGGTGAAAAGCGACGGGCTGCCGTGCGACAAACTCACCGGCGACATTGCGCGGCGCCCGCTCTCGGACATGGTCGAGTTCGGTCGGCCTTTCACGTCCGAGGAATTCGCGACGGCCAGCGACATCGTACGCGACGAGGCGGCCGAGTTCGGTGCCGATGGCGAGGACTCCCTGTTCAACGAGCAGTCCCGACGTGACTTCCACGTGCAGGGCGGCGGCTTCGAGTTCGACCTCCGGCAAGGTGGATCAGCCATCCTGACGATCACCGGAGACTGCTTCCTCATGCAGTCGGTGATCGATTCGCCCGCCGGACAGTTGCCGGCCGACCCGCCCACCGAGCCCTCGACGCGGTGACCGCGCCGTCGACGCGCTGACCTGGCTCAGCCGGTGCGTAGGTCCGGGGCCTGGGGGAACCGGCCGTCGAGCGCGTCGACCATGCCCACAACCGCGCGCAGATCGCCCTCCGCCGTGCGAATCGCGCGGCGCAGCACATTGACCGCCCCCAGGTCTCCTGCATTCTGGGACGCCGTCAACCGCCTGACCTGCTTGGCCAGGTCGGATTCCAGATCCGCGCGCAGCCCTGAGAGGAAGCCGCGGAAGTAGTCGGCCTGCTGCGAATCGGCCACCGCGGCGGCCTGCTCATTGCCCAACATCGCAACGAAATTAACGCCTGTCCCGGTGGCGCGCCAACCGGTGGGCGCACGTTTTCGAAGCTGCGGCCTAAGTGGCTATCAGCTCCGTCTCAGGTTGGCTGCCTAGTTTCACTATCAGACGTCCCCCCAACGACGTCCCCGATATTCTCGGCCCGCCACCGACCCCCCCTGGGTGGCGGGCCGAGATCTGTTTGCTGGCGGGAAAATGCACATGGGGCCCGGTGGGGCCGCTAGGGTTCGCTGAGTACCGGCACGACGACCAGGGGTCTGGACATGATTCGCGAAATGCTCACCGTGAGTGCACTCGGCGCGGCGGCGGTGTGGGCAGCCACGACGGCCTCGGCGGAGCCGGGCCCCAGTTATCCCGACGACCCGGGGCGTTACGCCAGCGACGTACCGGGCATGGTCTACGACGTACAGCTGACCGGACCCTGCACCAACATGGAGCGCTTCACGTTCGGGCGCGGCCGCGGCGGTCAACCGCTGCAGTGCCGGTGGGTACCCAACCAGTGGCCGCCGGTCTACACCGGTTTCTGGCAGGCCACCTACGAGTTGCACGGTGTGCAGGACATCGGCGCGCCGTGTCCGCGGCCACAGGCGGCCGCCCAGGCGACGGACGGTCGGCCACTGCTGTGCCTGGGTCCGCAGGGCTGGCAACCCGGAATCTTCAACGGAGCCGGCTTCATCCCCATGTGACCGCTACTGGCTGCGCAGGGTCCTGCTCGGCTCGATTCCGAACACGGCCTTGTAAGCGCTGCTGAACCGTCCCGGATGGGTGAACCCGCACCGCCCGGCGATCGACGTGACGGTTTCGCGCGCCGGGTCCGCCGACACCAGTGCCTTGTGCGCCCGTTCGAGTCGAACGCGACGCAGGTACTCCAACGGCGTGGTCTGCAGGTGCTCGCGAAACGCGTACTGGATGGCACGGGGGGTCACGTCGGCGGCGGCGGCGATGTCACGGATGGTGATGTCGTACTCGGCGTTGCCGTCAATGAAGTCGAGCGCCCGGCGCAACATGCGCGGGTACTTCGCCATCGACTTCGCATTGACCATGCCTTCCTAGATTCCCGGGCCCGACGCGCACCGAAACACGCAGTGACCTATTCCACTGCCTGACACCATCAGCACATGACCGATCGAATCGAAGTCCAGCGCACCATCGACGCGGCCCCCGCCGACATCTTCGCCGTGCTGTGCGACCCCCAAGGCCATGTCGCCATCGACGCCACCGGGATGCTCCAGGACGCCGAGGGCGCCCCCGTCCAGGCGGTCGGCGACAGCTTCGTCGTACACATGGACCGCGAAGCGCTCGGCGACTTCCCCCTCGGCCGCTACGACGTATCGGTGCTGATCAGCGAATACGAGCAGGATTCGCTGATCGCGTGGACGATCCTCGGCCAGATCCGTCCGCAGATCGGCCACGTCTACGGCTACCGGCTCGAGCCCGCCGACGACGGCACCCTCGTCACGTCGTTCTACGACTGGACCGACATCGACCAGCACTGGCGCGATGCCGACATCTTCCCGGTCGTATCTGAAGCGGCGCTGAAAGCCACGCTCGGGATCCTGGACCGGACCGTGCGACGCGGCTACCCACGCCCATCGTCAACCTGAGGTTGACCCGGCGCCAACGTCAACCTAGAGTTGACCCATGGGCCAGCCCGTCTCCATCAACCACCCCGTCCGCCTCGACGACCTCATCGACGCGATCACCGCCGTGCACACCGAACCGCTGGAACAGCTCACCGACGCGATGCTCGCCGCCGAGGCGCTCGGCGATGTCGCCGACCATCTGATCGGCCATTTCGTGGACCAGGCCCGCCGCTCCGGCGCATCGTGGACCCAGATCGGGCAGTGCATGGGCGTCACGAAACAGGCCGCCCAGAAGCGGTTCGTCCCCAAGACTCCCGCCGACGCCTCGGCCCTGGACCCTGCCGCCGGGTTCAACCGGTTCACCCCCCGCGCCCGCAACGTCGTCGTCGAAGCCCAGAACCGGGCCCATGCCGCGGGCAACCCCGAAATCCAGCCGGCCCACCTCCTCCTCGGCCTTCTCGCCGACCCCACCGGCCTGGCCGCAGGTCTGCTCGCCACCCAGGGCGTCGAACTCACGTCGCTCGCGGACTCCATCACACTGCCCCCCGCCGCGGCCGAGCTGCCCGCACTGATTCCCTTCGACACCCGCGCCCGCAAAGCCCTGGAGCTGACCTTCCGCCAGGCGCTCCGGTTGGGCCACAACTACGTCGGCACCGAACACCTCCTGCTCGCGCTGCACGAGGAAGAGGACGACGACGGTGTCCTGCACAGCGCCGGCATCGACTGGGACCGGTTCGAGCTCGACCTGCGCGCCGCGCTGGACGCGATAGCTCGCAGCTGACCCGGCGACGCGCCGGGCGTCCGACAACGTCGGCCACCCACAACGGCCCGGCCGTGCCGGTCGATGTGCGATCATGCCAAGCACGTCTAGGAGGGACACCCACATGCGTCGCTGGCTCGTGTTTCTGATCGCCACCATGGCGGCCTTCGGCGGCGTTCTGGCACCGCCGGCCGCCGCGGCCAACATTCCGATCGGGCGCCTCGGCGAGCCGTTGCGCGTGCAATTCGAGGGCCTGGTCGCCGACGTCTCGGTCAACAACATCGTGCCCACCCCGCCCCCTCCCGGGTTCGGCTATCCCCCGCGCGCCCCGCGCTATCAGGTGTTCCGCGCCGACGTCACGATCACACCCGTTCAGCTACCGACCCCCTACGCCATGGCGATCACGTTCCAGTTCCGCGGCGTCACCCCGACCGGCGACGCCTACGAACCCCGCAACAGCGACGCACCCGACGCGTTGCAGTTCGGCATGGCCAACGCGCAGGTCGGCCAGACGTTCAGCGGCGGGGTGTGGTGGGACTGCTACCGCGACCTCGTTTCCAACGTCGTCCTGCTCGACAAGCTCACCGGCATCCGGCTCGCGCAGTGGAACGTCGCCTGACCCTTCAGATCGACACGGCCACAACGGAACTGGCCGACGCCCTGGCTGAGGTCGCCGCGCGCACGTTCCCCTTGGCCTGCCCACCGTCGAGCACGTCCGAGGACATCGACGCGTTCATCGCGGAGAACCTGTCGGCTGACCGCTTCGCCCGCTACCTGACCGACCCCGACCGCACCGTGTTGGCCGCCCGTCGGGACGGACGGATCCTCGGCTATGCAATGACCGTGCGTGGTGTTCCCGACGACCCCGACGTCCAGCGCGCCGTGCCGCTGCGCCCGGCCATCGAACTGTCCAAGATGTATGTGCTCCCCGACTGTCACGGCGCCGGGGTGTCGGCCGCGCTGATGGACGCGGTGGTGCGGTACGCGTCGGCACAGCACGCGGCCTGCGTCTGGCTGGGGGTCAATCAGCAGAACCGGCGCGCGCAACGCTTCTACGGCAAGCACGGATTCGAGGTCGCCGGCACCAAGACCTTCCACCTCGGCGCCGAGATCGAGCACGACTATGTGATGGTGCGCCCGGCGTGACCGGCGGCGGTCAACGCCAGCAGCCGTGACGTGGCGCGCAGGTATTTCTTGCGGAACCCGCCGGCGAGCATCTCGTCACTGAACACGGTGTCCAACTTCGCGCCCGACGCGACGACCGGGATGCCGGCGTCGTAGAGCCGGTCGGTCAGCGACACCAGCCTCAGCGCGACGTTCTGGTCGTCGAGGGGATGCACGCCGGTGATGAACACCGCGGTGACACCCTCGATCAGCGTCAGGTAGCGAGACGGGTGCATGGTCGCCAGATGCGCGCACAACCCGTCGAAGTCGTCCAGCGTGGCCCCCGGCACCGCTGCGGCGCGGCGGGCCACCTCGGCGTCACTGGGCGGTTGCGGCGCCGGCGGCAGATCGCGGTGCCGGTAGTCCGGCCCTTCGATGCGCACGGTGGTGAACATTGCTGCCAGCGTGTGGATTTCGCGCAGGAAGTCCTGCGCGGCGAAGCGGCCCTCCCCCAGCTGCTCGGGCAGGGTGTTGGAGGTGGCCGCCACCGAGACACCCCGTTCGACCAGTGCGGAGAGCAGCCGCGAGATCAGCGTGGTGTTGCCGGGGTCGTCGAGCTCGAACTCGTCGATACAGACCAGCACGTAGTCCGACAACAACTCGATGCACTCGACGAACCCGAACACACCCGCCAACTGGGTCAGCTCACCGAAGGTGGCGAATGCCCGCTTGAAGTTCGAGTCCTGCTCGACCTGGTAGTACGACGACGCCAGCAGATGGGTCTTGCCGACCCCGAAGCCGCCGTCCAGGTACACCCCCACCCCGGGCAGCACCTCACGTTTGCCGAACAACTTCTTCCTGCCGGCCCGCCGGGTGACGGCGTCGTCGCAGAACTGCCGGCACGCCTGCACCGCTGCGGCCTGCGACGGCTCGGCCGGGTTTGGGCGGTAGGTGTCGAAACCCACGTCGGCGAACGTGGGCGGCGGAACCAGCTGAGCGATCAGTCGTTCTGGAGTGACGCTCGGGTGCCGGTCGACCAGATGTGCGACATCGCTGGGCCCGTGCATGCAGGCACCTTAACGGCGTGCTGTGATTCTGCGTATGTCCGAGCACGGTGACGGGACGCAGTTCACACTCCTGGGCGGCGTCGACGCCGTCGACGCCGGGGACCTGCCCGCGCACTACGGCTACCCCGACGACCTGACCCGATGCTGGGTACGGGGCAACATGATCACGTCTGTCGACGGCGCGGCCACCAGCGGCGGCAAGTCCGGCGCCCTCGGCGGAGATGCCGACCGCGCGGTGTTCGGTGCGCTGCGCGCCTTGGCCGACGTCGTCGTCGTCGGGGCGTCGACCGCGCTGGTGGAGGACTACTCCGGAGTCCGGCTCGGCGCCACCGAGCGGGAGGCGCGGCGCCGGCGCGGGCAATCCGAGGTGCCGCCCCTCGCGGTGCTGACCCGGTCGGGCCGGCTCACCCGCGACGCGGCGCTGTTCCAGCGGACAGAGGTCGCACCACTCGTGCTGACCAGCGCCGACGCGGCCGCCGACGCGCGCAGCCACCTCGGTGAACTCGCCGAGGTGATCGACGCGTCCGGCTCCGACCCCGCGTCGGTGGATCTGCACGTCGCGCTGCACGCGCTGGCCCAGCGCGGATTGCTGCGCGTGCTGACCGAGGGCGGCCCCGGAGTCCTGGGCATGTTCACCGACGCCGACCTGCTCGACGAGTTGTGCCTGACGGTGGCGCCGGTACTGGTCGGCGGCAACTCGGGGCGCATCGTCGCCGGCGCCGGTGAGGTGCAGGCCACGCTGCGACTGGACCGCGTGCTCACCGACTCCGAGGGCTACCTGTGCCTGCGCTACGGCCGGGCTCGCCGCGGGCCGGCCGACTGACGGCCATCAGTACTGTGGTCGGCATGCGTTTGCGTGTGGGAGCGGTGCTGGCGGTGGCGCTGAGCACGGCGCTGGCCGGGTGCGCGCCCGGGATTGCGGCCAATCCTCGCTATGCCACCGACTCCGGAGCGGGCCCGCAGGGCGCCCCCGAAACCACCACCCAAGCCTCCGGGCCGCCGGCCGTGGAAGCCCCCAAGAACGAACTGTCCTGGCAGGACTGCACGTCGCGGGTGTTCAGCGCCGCGGCCGTCGACCCGATCCCCGGCGTGGCCCTGGAATGCGCCAGCTACGACGCCGACCTCGACCCCATCGCCGGTGCCAGCGGCACTGTCAACATCGGGGTGGTCCGGGCCCGGTCCAGCGACACCCCGGCCGACGCTGGACCCCTGGTCATGACCACCGGCTCGGACCTGCCCACCTCGGAGCAGTTGCCGGTGTGGCTGTCGCGGTCGGGCATCGAGGTGCTCAGCAGCCACCCGGTGGTCTCGGTGGACCGGCGCGGCATCGGGATGTCCGGAGCGCTGGATTGCCGGGACAGCTTCGACCGCCAGGAGATGTTCGACCAGGTCCAGTTCCAGGCGGGTGACGACCCGGTCGCCAACCTGCGCGAGATCACCATGACCGCCACCACCAGCTGTACCGACGCGATCGCCCCCGGCGACTCCGCCTACGACAACGCGCACGCCGCCGAAGACCTCGAACGCCTGCGCACCACCTGGGATGTGCCCGCGCTGGCCCTGTTCGGTATCGGTAACGGCGCCCAGGTGGCGCTGGCCTACGCCGGATCCCACCCCAACAAGGTGGCCCGACTGGTCCTGGACTCACCGCTGCCGCTGGGCATCGCCGACGAGGCGGCCACCGAGCAGCGCGTCAAAGGCGAGCAGGCGGCCCTGGAGGCCTGGGCCGCGCAATGTGTGGCGGCGAACTGCCCGCTGGGCGCCGATCCGAAGGCCGCCGTCGACGCGCTGCTCTCCGACGCCCGCGCCGGTCGCGGGCCCGGTGGCGCGTCGGTCGCCGCGGTCACCAGCGCGATCTCGACGGCCCTGGGATATCCGCGGGGGGACCGCGTCACCGCGGGCAACGAGCTCGCGCTGGCCATCTCCGACGCCCGCGCCGGGGACAGCGCCCGACTCAATGCTCTGATCAGCGAGGCCGAGCAGCTGCGCTACACCGACGGGCAGTTCGTCAACCGGTGCAGCGACGCGCTGGCCCGCCCCACACCCGACCGGGTCCGCGAACTCGTGGTGGCCTGGGGGCGTGAGTATCCGCAGTTCGGCACCGTGGGTGCGCTGGACATGGTCAAGTGCCTGAACTGGCCGAGCGGTTCGCCGCCCGAGGAGCCCGGTGGCCTGGAGATCCCGACGCTGCTGCTGGGAGTGCAGCACGACCCGATCGTCGGCAACGAGGGAGTCGCCGCCGTGGCCGCGACCGCGATCAACGCCGGGTCCTCCAACCGTCGGGTGCTCTGGCAGGGCACCGGGCACGGCGCCGCGATCTACTCGGCCTGCGCGCTGCCCCCGGTGATCACGTACCTGCAGAGCGGTCAGTTGCCGGACTCGGACATCTACTGCCCCGCCTGACACGCCACCGCACCCGCACACCGAGGACCGCATGTCTGCGCTCGGCCCGTCCCGGGCGTCGGGTACGGTGCGCAGGTGCGTGATCTTGTCCTGACCGCCTTCCGGCCTCGCACCTCCCCACCCGACGCCGCCACGGTGCTGCGTTCGGTGCTGTGGCCGCTGGCCATCATGGCCGTCATCCATCGCAGTTATGTGTTGGTCGCCAACCGGTGGATCACCGACGACTTCGCGCCGGTCTACCGCGCAGCGGTGCATTTCAAGCTCGGGCGCGACATCTACGACGAGAACTTCACCTGGGTCGATCCGCACTATCTGTACCCGCCGGGCGGCACGCTGGTCATGGCGCCGTTCGGTTACCTGCCCGAAGAGGCGTCGCGGAACTGGTTCATCTTCTTCAACACCGTGGCGATCGTGCTCGCCGGATACTTTCTGCTGCGGCTGTTCAACTTCACCCTCGCCTCCGTGGCCGCGCCGGCGCTGCTGCTGGCGATGTTCTGCACCGAGAACGTCACCAACACCTTGGTGTTCGGCAACATCAACGGCGTCATCCTGTTGTTCGAGGTGCTGTTCCTGCGCTGGCTGCTGGACGGAAACCGCAGCCACGAGTGGTGGGCCGGGGTGTCGATCGGGCTGACGCTGGTGGTCAAACCCCTGCTGGCGCCCCTGCTCCTGCTGCCGCTGGTCAACCGGCAGTGGCGCGCCCTGGTGACCGCCTTCGCCGTGCCCCTAGTGTTCAACGTCGTGGCGTGGCCGCTGATCAACGACCCGATGAGCTTCGTCACCCGCACCGTGCCGTACATCTTCTCCACGCGGGACTACTTCAATAGCTCCATCCTGGGCAACGGCATCTACTACGGGTTGCCGATGTGGCTGATCATGGCGTTGCGGGTGGCGTTCGCGGTGCTGGGCGTGGCCGCGCTGTGGCTGCTCTACCGCTACTACCGCAGCCGCGACCCGTTCTTCTGGATGCTCACGTCGTCGGGTGTCCTGCTGCTCACCTCCTGGCTGGTGCTGTCACTGGGGCAGGGCTACTACTCGATGATGCTGTTCCCGTTCCTGATGACGGTGGTGCTGCCCAACTCCGTCATCCGCAGCTGGGTCGCGTGGCTGGCGATCTACGGGTTCACCACGATGGATCGGTGGTTGATGTGGAAGTGGCCGACCACCGGCCGCGCGATCGAGTACCTCAAGATCACCTACGGCTGGTCGCTGCTGCTGGTGGTGGTGTTCTCCGTGCTGGTGTTCCGCTACCTCGACGCGCGCGAGGACGGGAGGCTCGACGACGGGATCGACCCGCCGTGGATGTCGCCCGAGCCGCAACCCGCGGGCAACTCCGCCCGCGCGGGCGACGAGTAGCCTGGAAGCCATGACAGCGACAGGTTCGGGCCCCGATGCCAGGCAAGGCCCCAAGCTGGTGCTCAGCGACGACGAGTGGCGCCGCCGCCTCGATCCCCAGGAGTTCGAGGTGCTACGCCGCGCGGGCACCGAACGCCCGTTCACCGGTGAGTACACCGACACCAAGACCGAAGGCGTCTATCAGTGCCGCGCCTGTGGAGCAGAGTTGTTCCGCAGTACCGAGAAGTTCGAATCCCATTGCGGCTGGCCGTCGTTCTTCGACCCCGCCGACTCCGACGCGGTGATCCTGCGTCCCGACGATTCCCTGGGCATGCGTCGGGTCGAGGTGTTGTGTGCCAACTGCCACAGCCACCTCGGCCACGTCTTCGAAGGCGAGGGCTACCCCACGCCCACCGACCAGCGCTACTGCATCAACTCGATCTCGCTGCGGCTGGTGCCGTCGCAGACGTAGCGGCCGCGCTTCTGCGCCGACAGCAGCGCCACCGTGTCGGCGGCCGGCAGAGGCCGGCTGTAGAGGTAGCCCTGTGCGACGTCACACCCGAACTCCCGTAGGCGTTCTGCGGTCGCCGAATTCTCGACGCCCTCGGCCACCGGCGTGATGTTCAAGGCATGCGCCAGGTCGACCACCGACCGTACGATCGCGGCGGAGGCCGGCTGGGTGAGAACCGGCGCGACGAACTCCTTGTCGAGTTTGATCTCGTCGACCGGGAACTCGCGCAGGTACCACAGCGCCGAGTAGCCGCTGCCGAAGTCGTCGATCGCCACTCGAATTCCGTTGCTGCGCAAGGTGTTGAGGACTGATCGAGTCCTGTCCATGTCGTCCAGCAACAGATCCTCGGTGATCTCGACGGTCAGCGCCTGCGGGCTCAACCCGCGAGCCTGCAGGGCGCCCAGGATCTGGCCGGGCAGCGCGGGATCGCTGACTGCCGGGGCGAACACGTTGACCGCCACCGGCACCCCGACGCCGCGGCGGTACCACTCAGCGGCCTCGTCGAGCGCCAGCTCGAGGACGACGGTGGTCATCGAGCGCATCAGCCCGTGCTGACGCACCAGAGGCAGGAACCGGTCCGGTTCGAGCAGGCCACGCCGCGGGTGCGGCCAGCGGATGAGTGCCTCCACTCCGACGATCGCGCCGCCCCGAATGTCGACCTTGGGCTGGTAGAACATGGTCAGTTCGCCATGTTCGATGGCGTGTCGCAGCTCGCCGAGCAGCTGCGCCTCACTGGGCACGTCGTCCGCGTCCGGATTCGCCGCGTCCTCCGGCCCCGCCGTCGGGTCCGCCCCGTTCGCCGGCCCTGTCAACGGCTCACCCGACGCCTGTTCGGCGACCTCGAGAAGCAGACGCCGGTTCTCGCCGATGACCAGGAACTGGCGGACCATCACCGCGAATACGGCGACCGCGGCCCCGACGAACACCGGTCTCATCCCCTCGATGAGCGCGGGCGTGCAGAGCACGGCCGCGGCAGCGACGGTCACATACGGCAGCCAGGTCGACGTGCGGGAGGGAACGAGGTGGTCGCCGTCGGCATCGTCGGCATCGCCCCGGTCGGCCGCGGGCATCGACAGCGCGCCCAGACCGATCGCGACGAAGCCCAGCACCCAGCCCACCGCGGTCTCCTGATGACCCCACACCTCCTGGGTGGCGGCAAAGTACGCGTAGGCGGTGTCCGAGGCGGCGATCAGCACCAGGCCACCGGCCAGCAGTGACCACTCGGGACGTCGATGGGCGGGCGCCCGGACCAATAGCAGCACCGCGACGGCGACGAAGACGATGTCACCGACGGGATAGACCAGCGACCACGCGGTGGAGATCGGGTCACTCGACCGGACGCGGTAGACCTCGTCCAACACCGCCACCCAGGCCAGGACGAACAGGGCGGCGGCAACGGCAAGTCCATCGAGCACCAGTCGAAGTCGGGCTCCCGGCACATGGGCGGTCAGCAGGAAGACCAGGCACACCCCGGCACCCGCGAGAAAGATCAGATAACCGACGCTGGACCACCAGGGCAGAGGTGTCTGGTGCGGGGCGAGCCGGAACACGCTCCACCCGGCGGCGGCCACCGCCCACCCTGCGGTGCCCAGCGCCATGCAGGCCCATGCGCTGCGTTCGCGGCCGGTGCGCCAGTACGCCGCCAGCGCCGAGCACACCGCGGCGAACGACGCGAACCCGACGAGTCCCACCTCGCCGACCACGCGCAGCGACGGGTCGGCGGCCCCGCCGATCAAGAGCCGGACGGCATAGCCCACGACCGCGACGGTGACACCGAGCGTCACTGCTCGCCGGCTCGACATGCGCGGATTCTAGCAATGCACCGTCAGCGCCTCGCGCCAGAACCCGCCTGCCGCACCGATTTGCTGGACATCGAACAGGTCGCCGCGACGGTAGCAAAAATGCATTTCAGCAGGTTGATCGAGCAGTTACGGCATTTGCGCCAGCGTCAACGCATTTTCCGCTTCTATTGAATCAGCAAAGGACGACTCAGCTGGTCAGCGGACGCACCGGCAATGGCTGCTCTGGTCAGCGAACGCACCGGGCAATGGCTGCTCTGTTCAGCGGACGCACCGGGCAATGGCTGCTCTGGTCAGCGGACGCACCGGGCATTGGCTGCTCTGGTCAGTGGACGCTGTCACCGGCTTCCTCCGAAGCCGGTGACCACAACCGCCGGGTCTGAACCAGTTCCAGTACCGCGTCCGCCGACAGCGGCTTGCTGAAGTGGTAGCCCTGCGCGATGGTGCACCCGTAGTCGAGCAACCGCTGCGCGGTCTGGGCATTCTCGACACCCTCGGCCACCGGGGTGATGGCGAGTGCATGGGCGAGGTCGATGACGGCCCGCACGATGGCCGCCGACGGAGCATGGGTCAGGATCGGCGCGATGAAGTGTTTGTCCAGTTTGAGTTCGTCGACCGGGAATTCACGCAGGTACCACAGCGCCGAGTAGCCACTGCCGAAGTCGTCGATCGCGACGCGGATCCGGTGCTCGCGCAGCATCCTCAGCACCACCCGCGTCTTGGCCAGGTTCTCCAGCAGCAGGTCCTCGGTGATCTCGACGGTCAGCATCTCCGGCGGCAGACTCCGGCGGTCGAGCGCCGTCGACAGCTGACGGGGCAAGCCCAGGTCGCCCACCGCCGGGGCGAACACGTTGATGGCCACGGGCAGTTCGGCCCCTGCCGACCACCACCGCGCTGCGTCGTCGAGCGCGCGATCCAGCACAGCAGAGGTCACCGACCGCATCAGCCCGTGTTGGCGCACCAGCGGTAGGAACTGGTCGGGGGGCAGAATTCCGCGGTGCGGATGCGGCCAGCGGACCAACGCCTCCAGGCCCACCACCGTTCCGCACCGCAGGTCGAACTTCGGTTGGTAGACCACGCTCAACTCGCCGTTGTCCAAGGCCCCCCGCAGGTCACGCAGCAGCCGCTGCGACGCCCGGCGCGCTACCCCGGTGTCGCTTGCGCGGGCCGGCGCCGGAGCTGACACCGCGGGCTCCTCGCCCCACTGCCACTCCATCTCGGGACTGAAGGTGAACGGTGTGTTGGCCTGGGCCCGCTTGGCGCTGTACATGGCGACGTCTGCCTGCTTGAGCAGGTCTTCGACCGTCAGCGCGGCGCTGTCCAGAGTCGCGATCGCCAGACCGACGCTGGGCCGCACCCGCAGATCCTGTCCGTCGATGAGGAACGGGCGATCGAAAGCGGCCACCACCTGGTGGGCCACCGCCCGCGAGGCGTCGGGATCGCCCTCCATCAGCACCGCGAACTCGTCGCCACCGAGGCGGGCCACGGTGTCACTGGCCCGCACCGCATTGGTGAGGCGTTCGGCGGCCCGAGCAAGAATGGCGTCGCCGGCCGGATGTCCCAGGCTGTCGTTGACGAGCTTGAAGTCGTCGAGGTCGATCAGCAACACCGCGACCGCCCGGGCCTCGCGCTTCTGCAACGCCATGGCGTGGGTGAGCCGGTCGACGAACAGGGTGCGGTTGGCCAGGCCTGTCAGGGGGTCGCGCAACGCGCGGTCGGAGACCTCGGCCAGCAGCCCGCGGTTGTCCCTGAGCACGAGCATCTGGCGCAGCATCACTGCCAGGATCGTCAGCGCACCGACGATGTACAGCGGACCCAGACGCGGGATCATGATCGGCGCGCAGATCGTCACCACCACCGCCACCGGCACGAACGGCATCCACATCGAGGCGGGCGAAAAGACTGCCGGGGGTTTCGCCGGAAGGACAGCCGCCCGTGCGCGGACGGTCAGGGCGGCGGCGCCGATGGCGATGAATCCGTAGACGTAGCCGAGCGAGATCGCTTCGCGGTAGACGCCTTCGACCGTGGTGATATAGGCGTAGGCGACGTCGGCGATCCAGATCGACATCAACCCGACAGCGAGCATCGCCAACGGCCGGCGTTCTGCCGGCGAGGCCCGCACGAGCAGCAGCAGCGCGATCGTGACGACCGCGACCCCGGTGACCGGATACATCAACACGAGCACCAGCGCGAACCAGTCCATGGCCTTGGCCGCGTAGACCGTCGCCAGCAGCCCCACCCAGACGGCCCCGAACAGCGCCCCGGCGACGACGACCGCATCCAGGAGCACGCGCAGCATCGTCGAGCGGGGATAGTCCCGCAGCATGACGAGCAGAGCCAGGCCGGCACCCACAGGCATCAGCGCATAGCCGACATCGGCCACCGACTGGAACGGCGGCACCTCGTTGGTCAGCCCGTTGTACGTCCAGACCAGTTGGCCGCAGGCGAACCCGCAGAGCCCGACGGCGATCCACCACCAGGCCACCCGCCGACGTCCGTGCAGGCGTTGCGCGGCCGCACCGGCACATGCGGCGGCCGACAGAGCGACCAGCATCACGACCACGTCGTTGACGACGCGAACCGCCGGCAGGGTGCTCCACCTGCTCAACTGCAGAACAGAGAAAGCTCCCGCCGACACAGCGATGACGCTCACCGCTGCCCTGGGGCTCAGCACCGGTCGATGCTAGCAACACCCCAGGGGGTAGCGCGCAGTAACTGACGTCAACGTCATATACCGTACTGACGGGCGCGAATGGACGGCAGACGGGCGGGGTCAGCGGCGCAGCCGAACTTCTGCGCCGGGACGGCGTGCACCACGATCCCGGATGACGCCCTACGAGCAAACCCGGTCGCGGTCAGGGCAACGCGTGGATGAGCTGTTCGACCGACACCCGCGGCCCGGTGAAGAACGGCGTCTCCTCGCGCACATGCCGACGCGCGTCGGTCGCCCGCAGATCCCGCATCAGGTCGACGATCCGGTGCAGTTCCGGCGCCTCGAACGCCAGCAGCCACTCGTAGTCGCCCAGCGCGAACGACGGAACGGTGTTGGCGCGCACGTCTTTGTAGTCACGGGCGGCCATGCCGTGTTCGGCCAGCATGCGGCGCCGCTCGTCGTCGGGCAGTAGATACCACTCCAGCGAGCGGACGAACGGATACACGCAGATGTAGGCGCCGGGCTCCTCGCCGGCCAGGAACGCCGGAATGTGGCTCTTGTTGAACTCTGCCGGCCGGTGCAGGGCCACGTTGCTCCACACCGGATTCGACGCGCGCCCCAGCGTGGTGGAGCGGCGGAACTCGGCGTAGGTCGCCTGCAGGGCCTCGACGTTCTTTGCGTGCGTCCACATCATGAAGTCGGCATCGGCGCGCATCCCGGCCACGTCGTAGACGCCGCGCACCACAACGCCGTTGTCCTCCTGGCGTTTGAGGAACGTCGCGGTGTCCTGCACCACTGCCGCACGCGCATCCTCGTCGTACCCGAGCTCGCCGGGTCGCACGGCGAACACAGAGAACATGAGGTACCGGATCGTGGAGTTGAGCGTGTCGTAATCGAGCTTGGCCATGCGCCCATCGTGCCACGCCCGAGGTGGCGCGCCGGGGGCTCGTCAGCCTGTGCGGACCAGCGCCGCCGCAGCCCTGGTGGCCGCCGCGACGCAGGCCGGCACCCCGATGCCGTCGAGGTAGGCGCCGGCCACCGCCAGCCTCGGCGGCAGCCCGGCGCGGATGCGCCCGACCACGTCAGCGTGGCCGGGACCGTACTGCGGCATCGCGTCGATCCAGCGCACGACGCGTGACTCCACCGGCTGCACGTGAACGTCGAAGAGTTGCGCGAGGTCCTGCTCCGCCCAGGCCAGGAGTTCGTCGTCGCCGGCGCCACGGGCGATGTCGTCACCGAGTCGGCCGTAGGACAGGCGAACCATCTCGGTGCTGCCGCGTCGGCCCCATTTGCGAGACGACAACGTGACTGCCTTGGCGTGCAGGCGGGTGCGACCAGCGACGAGCACACCGGACTGCTCGGGCAAGGGCGTGCCGCCGGGCAGTGCCAGCGCCACCACCGCGGCGGAGGCGACCGGGATGGTGGCGGCCGCAGCGGCACTGTCGGGCGCGAGGTCACCGATCAGCGCCGGCAACCGGGGGGCCGGCACCGCGAGCACCACGGCATCGGCCGGCCAGCGCTGCCCGTCGTCGTCGAGCACGTCCCACCCGCGCTGCGCCGGCGTCAGGGTGCGCACCCCGATCTGCGCCCAGCGCAGATCCGAGCGGCGCACCAGCTCGTCGAGCAGCACCGTGTAGCCACCGTCGACGGCGCCGAACACCGACCCCGGGGCCGGTGGCGGCAATGCCGTGGTGACGGCCTCGGTGAGGTTGCGCGCACCGCGGTCCAAGGCGGTGGCCACCGTCGGCGCCGCCGCGCGGATGCCGATCGTGGCGGCCGAGCCCGCGTACACCCCGGCCAGCAAGGGGTCGACCGAGCGGGTGACGACCTGCTCACCGAAACGGTCGCCGACGAGTTCGGCCACCGTCGGGTCGGCCCCGGTACGCCACGAGAACGGCCGGCCGGGTTCGTCGCGCATCCACCGGATGGTCGTGTCGTCCACCAGGCCCACCAGGGCGTCCGGCCGCGACGGGATGCCGTTGACGGTGTCCTTGGGCAGTGGGTGCAGGCGGTCTTCGCTGTAGATCAGCGGACGCGCCCCGGTGGTGGCGATCTGTTTGTCGGCCATGCCCAGCTCGGCCAGCAGCGCCGTCACCTCGGGCCGGCGCGCCACGAAGGCCTCGGCCCCCACGTCCAGGGGCTGCCCGGCGATGCGTTCGGTGCGCAGCACCCCACCGAGCCGGTCGGCGGGATCGAATACGGTGATCGACGCGTCCGGTCCGGCGGTCACCCGTAGCCGGTAGGCCGCGACGAGTCCTGAGATGCCGCCTCCGACAACGCAATAGCGCGGCCCGGTCGATGAGCTCACAGTTCGTGCACCAGCGCGACCGCATCGGTGATCACCTCGGGGTCGGTGGCCGGCAGCACTCCGTGACCCAGGTTGAAGACGTGCCCGACCGCGCCCGCGTCGACCGCGCGCCGACCGTCCTCGACCACCGCGCGCACCGCCCGCTCGACCACCGGCCAGCCCGACAGCAGCACCACCGGGTCGAGGTTTCCCTGCAGCGCACAACCGGGCCGGACCCGGCCCGCGGCGTCGGTCAGCGAGGTGCGCCAGTCCACGCCGACCACAGCGGGCGTGCCGTGCCCGACGACGGCCTCCGACATGGCCCCGAGCAGCTCGGCGGTGCCCACCCCGAAATGTGTCATCGGCACGCCGTGGCCGGCCAGCTCGGTGAATACCCTGGCGCTGTGCGGCAGGACGTAGGCGCGGTAGTCGGCCAGCGACAATGTGCCGGCCCACGAGTCGAACACCTGGATGGCGTCCACACCGGCGTCGAGCTGAGTCCGCAGGAACGCGGCGGTGACGTCGGTCAGCGCCGTCATCAGCGCATGCCAGGTGTCGGTGTCGCCGAACATCATCGCCTTGGTGCGCTCGTGGTTGCGGCTCGGTCCGCCCTCGACCAGGTAGGACGCCAGCGTGAACGGCGCCCCGGCGAACCCGATGAGCGGAACGTCGCCCAGCGCGCTGGTGAGCTGGCCGATCGCCGTCGCGACCGGTGCGACCTGTTCGCGGTCCAGCTCGCCGACGCCGGCGACGTCGGCGCGGCTGCGCACGGGATGGCCGATCACCGGACCCACGTCGGGCACGATGTCGACGTCGATCCCCGCGGCCCGCAGCGGCACCACGATGTCGGAGAACAGGATGGCGGCGTCGACGCCGTGCCTGCGCACCGGTTGCAGCGTGATCTCGGTGATGAGGTCGGCGTCGAAGCAGGCCTGCATCATGGTGTTCTTGGCCCGTAGGGCCCGGTACTCGGGCAGCGACCGGCCGGCCTGCCGCATCATCCACACCGGCACCCGGTGGGGTTTGCGACCGGCCACGGCGGCCAGGTAGGGGGATTCGGGCAGCTCGCGGCGCGTGTTCATCGCCTCCCATGCTGCCATGTCCGGCGCCGTTCGATTCGGCGCGCCATGAGCACAGACCAGGTGATATGGACTAGCGTCAGACGGCGTGACCTCCGCCGAACCCGCTCAGTTCCGCGACGCGGTGGCGGCGATGAATGCCACCACCGTGCGTCCGGAGATCGAGCTGGGCCCCATTCGGCCACCCCAGCGTCTGGCACCGTTCAGCTACGCCCTGGGCGCCGAGATCAAGCATCCCGAGACCGCGATCATCCCCGAACGCTCCGAAGGAGACGCCTTCGGACGTTTTATCCTGCTGCACGACCCCGAGGGCGCCGAAGCCTGGGACGGCACGATGCGACTGGTCGCCTACATCCAGGCGGACCTCGACTCCAGTGAGGCGGTCGACCCGTTGCTGCCCGAAGTCGCCTGGAGCTGGCTGGTCGACGCGCTGGAACAGCGGGCCGAGCACGTCACCGCGCTCGGCGGCACCGTCACCGCCACCACCTCGGTGCGCTACGGAGACATCTCCGGACCGCCACGTGCGCATCAGCTCGAGCTGCGCGCCTCGTGGACCGCCACCGACGCCGAACTCGGCCCCCACGTGCAGGCTTTCTGTGAAGTGCTCGAGCATGCCGCGGGGCTGCCTCCTGCGGGCGTGACCGATCTCGGTTCGCGGTCGCGCGCCTGAACTCGATGTCCGAGCCCGATACCGCCGGTTCCGTCGTGGAACCCGACGCCGACCAGCCCGAGGCCACCCCGCTGCTGAGACCGCGCGACGGCGTACCCGCCGTGTCGGCGAGCCGCGGTGAGATCGCCAGGGCCGCCGACCTTCTCGCGCAAGGTACGGGGGCGTTCGCGGTGGACGCCGAGCGCGCCTCGGGTTTCCGTTACTCCAATCGCGCCTACCTGGTGCAGATTCGTCGCGCCGGTGCGGGGACGGTGCTGATCGACCCGGTCAGCCACGGCGGTGACCCGGTCGAGGTGCTGGCTCCGGTCGCGGAGGTGCTCGCCAGCGACGAGTGGGTGTTGCACGCTGCCGACCAGGATCTGCCCTGCCTGGCCGAGATCGGGATGAGGCCGACCTCGCTGTACGACACCGAGCTGGCCGGCCGGCTGGCCAACTACGACCGGGTGAACCTCGCCGCGATGGTCCAACGGCTGCTCGGTCTGCAACTCACCAAAGGCCATGGGGCGGCGGACTGGTCCAAACGACCGCTGCCCGACGACTGGCTCAACTACGCCGCGCTCGACGTCGAGGTGCTCGTCGATCTGCGCGACGCCGTCGCCGACGTCCTCGCCGAGCAGGGAAAAACGGAGTGGGCGCAACAGGAGTTCGAGTTCCTGCGCACCTTCGAGGGGGCGCCCACCCGGCGGGACCGATGGCGCCGCACCTCGGGGATTCACAAGGTCCGCAACCCGCGCGCGCTGGCGGCGGTGCGCGAATTGTGGACCACGCGGGACCAGATCGCCCGGCGGCGGGACATCGCTCCCGGCCGGATCCTGCCCGACAGCGCCATCGTCAACGCCGCGACCGTGGATCCCGACAGCGTCGAAAAGCTCACTGCACTGCCGATTTTCGGCGGTTCCCGGCAACGGCGCAGCGCACAGGTGTGGCTCGACGCGCTCGCCCGGGCCCGCGCGACCTCCGAACCGCCCAGCTCGGCCGAACCCTCCAACGGTCCGCCACCGGCGTCGCGCTGGGCCCGCCGCAAGCCTGAGGCCGCGGCGCGACTGGAAGCGGTCCGCTCCGGGCTGACCCACCTGGCCGAACAACTCGATCTGCCTGCCGAGAACCTGCTGGCGCCCGACACCGTGCGCCGGCTGTGCTGGGACTGGGAACTGACCGGCCAGGGCGCAGACAGCCCCGCCGCCACGGCCGCGGCGGTCGAGGCGTTCCTGCGCGACTGCGGGGCGCGGAACTGGCAGCGCGACCTCACCGTTCCGGTACTGACGGCCGCGCTGCAGGTCTCTCCTACCGACCGCTGACCAGTTTGATGGCCGCCGACTCGATGGTCTCTTCGGACAGCAGCACCTCCAGCGCCGCGTCGCCGAGTGGGATGAAGCTGTCGTGGCTGGCCACCCGCGCCAGCGCCCCGGGAAAGCCGTGCTCGATCAACGCGGTGAGCACCCCCTCGCCGACCCCGCCGCTCTCGCGGGTCTCGTCGACGACGAGCACCCGACCGGTGGCCTGCGACTCGGCCAGCATGTCCGTCACCGGCAACGGGGCCAGCCAGCGTAGGTCGACCACGCGGGCGGCGATGCCCCGCTCGGCCAGTCGGCGCGCCACCCGCAGGCTCATCCGCAGCCCGTTGCCGAAGGTCATGATGGTCAGATCGCGGCCCTCCCCGTAGGTCCGGGCACTGCCGATCGGCACCACGCCGCCGTGATCGGTGGCCAGCCAGCCGTCGTCACCGTCGTCGTGGAGGTCGCGGGTGTGGTACAGCGCAATCGGCTCGAGGAACAGGCACACCAACCCGGCCGTGCGTGCGGCGATCACACAGGACCGCATCATCGCCGCGGCGTCGTCGGGCCGCGCCGGGGAGGCCACCACGACACCGGGCAGGTCGCGGATCGCGGTGATCGAGTTGTCGTTGTGGAAGTGCCCGCCGAAACCCTTCTGGTAGCCGTATCCGGCGATCCGCACCACCATCGGGTTGCGGTATTGACGGTTGGAGAAGAACTGCAGCGTGGCACCCTCGCCGCGGATCTGGTCGGCGGCGTTGTGCAGATAGGCCAGGTACTGGATCTCCGGGATGGGCAGCAGCCCGCAGACTCCTGCGCCCAGGGCCAGTCCGAGGATCGACTGCTCGTCGAGCAACGTGTCGAAAACCCTTGCCGCCCCGGCTGTTGCGGCCAGCCCCCGGGTCACGCCGTAGACACCGCCCTTGCGGGCGACGTCCTCGCCGAACAGCAGCGCCTCGGGGTGGTCGGTCAGCGTCTCGCGCAGCGCCCGGTTGATGGCCTGCGCCACCGTGACCGCCGGCCCGTCGTCCCTGCGGTCTGCCCGGGACGCGGCCTCGCGGGTGGCCCGCACCGCATCGTCGCGGGCCTCCCGCAGCGGTGTCATCACCGCGTGCGGGCTGTCCAGCTGCGGCAGCTCGGCGACGTCGGTGGCCAGCGCGAGCACGTCGGCGCGTTTCGCTTCATAGGCGTCGAGAACCTGTGCGACCGTGCATATCCCGGTCCCGACGAGAATGCGGGCGGTGCCCAATAGCGGGTCACGTCCGTAGTCGGCGGTGATCTCGTCACCGCTGCGGTAGCCGGGCTCGTAATCGGACCCGGCATGTCCCATGAGCCGCACCGTCCGCAGATGCAGGAAAGCCGGACGACGATGGGTGCGAACGTAGTCGGCGGCCCGCTGCGAAACGGTCAGCACTTCGGCCACGTCGGCGCCGTCGGCGGTGAAGTACTCCAGATCCGCACGGTTGCCATAGGTACGCGCTATCCAGCCCTGCGGGGTGCGCACGCTGATGCCGATCCCGTTGTCCTCGCACACCAGCAGCAGCGGCATCGGCACACCCTGGTAGGCGGTGTGCATGGCCGCGTTGATCGCACCGACGGCCGTCGAGTGGTTGGCCGACGCATCGCCGAAGCTGCACACCGCCAACGCGTCCGACGGCCAGGCACACTCGACACCCAGCTTGCGGGCGCGGGCGATGGAGAAGGCGACCCCGACCGCCCGCGGCAGGTGTGAGGCGATGGTCGAGGTCTGCGGGATGACGCTCAGATCGTGGCGGCCGAAGACCTTGTGCCGCCCACCGGAGATCGGCTCGTCGGTCGCGGCGACCAACCCGAGCAACACATCACGCAGCGGGTCAGTCCCTGCGACCTGCCGCGCCCGGGCAAGGTAGAAACCTCCGGAACGGTAGTGCAGCAGTGCAGGATCGCTCGGGCGCAACGCGGTGGCCACCGCCGCGTTGCTCTCATGCCCGGAGGAACCGATGGTGTAGAAACCCTGGTTCTTCGATCGCAACCACCGCGCCGCCAGGTCGAGATGACGACTGCCCAACTGCGCGTCGAACACGTCCAGACAGGTCTGCGGCGAGACACCGCGCAACACGGCATCGGCATCGGCATGCGATGCGGTCAGCGCGGAGACGGCTCTGGTGAAGTACTCGTCGATCGGTTCGGCCACTGCGGCTCCTGGAGGTCAGCGGAACGCGGCGATACCGGTGAGCGCCTGCCCGATCATCAGGGTATGCATCTCACTGGTGCCTTCATAGGTCAACACCGATTCCAGGTTGTTGGCGTGGCGCATCACCGGATACTCCCCGGTGATGCCGCTCGCCCCGAGGATGGTGCGCGCCGTGCGGGCGATCGCGATGGCCTCCCGCACGTTGTTCAGCTTGCCCAGGCTCACCTCCTCGGGCCGCAGGCCGTCGGCATCCTTGGTGCGGCCGAGGTGCAGCGCGAGCAGGAGGGCCTTGCCGTACTCCAGCGTCATGTCGGCGAGCTTCTGCTGAGTGAGCTGGAATCCGCCGATGGGCCGGTCGAACTGCATCCTCGACTGGGCGTAGCTCAGCGCGGTCTCCAGACAGTCCCGCGCGGCCCCCACGGCTCCGAACACGATTCCGAACCGGGCCTCGTTGAGGCAACTCAGCGGCGCCCGCAGGCTCGTGGCGCCGGGGAGGCGGGCGCTGTCCGGCACTCGGACGCCGTCGAGGACGAGCTCGCTGGTCACCGAAGCACGAAGCGACATCTTCGACTTGATGGTGTGCGCAGTGAAGCCTGGTGTGTCGGTCGGCACGGCGAAACCCCTCACCCCGTCGTCGGTGCGGGCCCACACGATCGCCACGTCCGCCACCGACCCGTTGGTGATCCACATCTTGGTGCCGTCGAGAATCCAGTCGTCACCAGAACGTGAAGCGCGGGTGCGCATCCCGGCCGGGTTCGAGCCGAAGTCGGGTTCGGTGAGCCCGAAGCAGCCGATCGCGCGACCTCGCGCCATCTCGGGCAGCCAGTGCTGCTTCTGCTCTTCGCTGCCGAAGGCGTGCAACGCGAACATCGCCAGCGAGCCTTGCACGCTGACCAGCGAACGGATGCCCGAGTCACCGGCCTCCAACTCCAGGCACGCCAGACCATAGGCCGTCGCGGTGGTGCCGGCACATCCGTAACCCTGCAGATGCATGCCGAGCAGACCGAGTTCGCCGAGTTCGGCGGCGAGTTCACGGACCGGAAGCTCGCCGTTCTCGTACCACGCCGCGATGTCCGGTGCGATGCGGCCTTTCACCAACGCGCGCACCGTATCCCGGATCTGGCGTTCCTCGTCGTCGAGCATGCCGTCGACACGCAGCAGGACGTCCGGAGCGGTGGGGCCGCCGTTCTGGGTGGGCTGGCGGGACATGATGTCTCCTAACGGTCGAGGGGGATCAGCAGCAGCAGCCGGACGCGTGCGCGCCGACAGGACGCGGTGGCGGTGCGGCCGGGCGCACGTCGGCGCCCCGCCAGGTCACCGACCGGCTTGGCGGCGGGGTCTGTTCGCTGCGGGTGGCGACCAGGGGTACCCCGTCGATGAGGACGCTCGCGATTCCGGGCAGGTCCCCCAGCGCGAACGAGTCCAGCGCGTCGGTGGCCGCCGACCCGGTGATCGGGCCGAGCACCAACAGATCGGCCGGTCTGCCTTCGGCGATCACCCCGGTGTCCAGACCGTGCGCCCGTGCGGTCTGTCCGGTCGCCGCCGCGACCGCCGTCACCGGGTCGACGCCGCACACCGAGGCCAGATAGCAGATGTTGCGCAACATCCCGCGCGGGATGACGCCGGTGCCGCCGGGGGTGTCGGTCCCGAGCGTCAGGCGGTCCAGCCTGCCGACCCGGCGAAGCTCATCCACCACGACCGTCGTGGCACGGTAGTTGTTGGAACTGCACACCTCGACGTGGGTGTCGGGCAGACCGGCGATGATCGCGATGATGTCCGAATCCGGCGGCGGGATCGGGCCGCCGGAGATGTGGCCGACCACATCCGGCTCGACCGCGAGTACCACGTCCGCTCCGGCGACCCGGCTCGAACCCGAGCGGGAGACCCCACCGGAATGCAGTTTGACGGTCATCCCCCGCTCGTGCGCCCACCGCACGTACCGCTGGGCTTCGCCGTCGCCCAACCGGTTCCAGTCGTAGAAGATGAACTTCAGCTGGTCGATCCCCTCCCGGTGGGCCCGGTCGAAGTGTTCTTCGGTCATGCCGGGTACCAGCAGCACGGTGCCGGCGTTGACCTTGACCCCGGACGGCCGCATGCGCCCGGTGGTGTGCTTGGAGGTGATCGCGATGCTCAGCACCAACTCCGGGGTGAGCGCGTCGAAGGCCAGACCAGGGATGTGCAGTTCGCCGGCCGAGACCATCGAGGTGGTGCCGCCATGGAGGTAGTTGTGGATCCAGCCCACGGAGTTCTGCGCCGGAGTCCATTCACCGAATGTCGGGTGGATGTGACCGTCGACCAGACCGGGCATGACCGTCAGCCCACCTGCAGAGAGCACGCGGTCGGGCGCGCTGACGGTGGTCCCCAGGCCGACGACGAGGCCGTCTTCGACGACGAGGGTCGTGTCACGGAGCGGGGCGATGTTCGCGTCGCCGTGCACCAGCAGCCCGATGTCCTCCACCAGCAGCGTGGTCACCTAGGACCTCCTTGATTGGATTTTGTATACACTATCCGACGAATCGCGCTGCGGGAAATCGGGTGCGGCGTCCGGGTGGCGCAGCCGGCCCAGAGCAGGAGCGCCGAACACCACCAGCAGGACGATCACCGCGCCGACAAGGTTCATCGCCAACCGGACGCCGCCCTCGTACCAGGGGAACAACGCCGGGTATTCGCTGATCACCAGCAGCACCGGTGGGCCGGTGACCGCCCACCAGGTGTAATTGACCGGGCGGAGCGCCATGGCGAGGGTGAACAGCACCACGGTGAGGACAGCCACGACGGGCAGCGACGGGTGCGTGCCCAGCATCAGCGCGGCGATCAGCGCACCGACCGTATTGCCCGACAACCGCTGCGCCAGACGCAGTCCGGTTTCCCGCGCAACGGGCTGCACGGTCAGCACGACGCTGGTCACCAGCCAATGCCCGCCGACCAGGTCATCGGGCAACAATCCGGCAACCCCGACCGCGACGGCCACCGCGATGCCGACCCGGATCGCGTGGGGCCGGCGTTCCCGCCACGGCGCGCCGGACCGACCGGATGGGGGCGCGGGCAAGCCACGACGTCCGAACACGACAGTGCATCCGTACCAAGCGCTCCAGGCCACCGGTACCACCAGCCCACCGACGAGATAAGGCACCAGCGAGGCGGCCCCGGGGTCGTGGGGGACGTCGATCGCGATCAGCACCACCGCTAACGCCGCGGTCGGCCCCACCTCGACCGACAAGGCGCCCCCCGCGGCCGCGGCCACCGTCACCACTGCCAGCGCCAGCGGATGTTCCGAGGTGAGCACCGCCAGGGTCGCGCCGACCAGGATCGCCAGGCCCCGCACACCCATCGTGACGAGCGCGGGGCGCCACGCCACGGGAAGCGACGGCACCGCCGTCAACACGAAACCCAGTCCAAGCGCCGACCCCAGCGCGGGTCGACCGACCGCGGCCGTCACCCCGAGAATGGCCCCGAGACCCAGAGCAAGCCAGATCGCCATCCCCCAACGGCTGGGGCCGACGGGACGCAGCACCTCGGACATCCGCCGGGACCGCGGCGAACGCAGGGACGCCCGGTCAGGATTCCGCACTGTCCGCGCTACCCGCCGGCGTGGCGGCATCGAGCACAGCCGCCACGATGCCCTGGTAACCCGTGCAGCGGCAGATGTTGCCGGACAGCGCCTCCCGTACCGAGTCGGCGGTCAACGGCTTCTCGGCGTCGGGATCGCGCAACAGTTCCACCGCGGCCACCAGGAACCCCGGGGTGCAGAAACCGCATTGCAGTCCGCCACGTTCGGCGAACGCCTGCCGCAGTCGGTCAGCCTCCTCGAACTGGTCGAGACCCTCGACGGTGTCGACCCGAAGACCATCGGTCTGCGCGGCCAGCATCAGGCAGGCGCGTGCCGAGCGGCCCTCGACGAACACGGTGCAGGCACCGCACACTCCGTGCTCGCAGCCCAGATGCGTTCCCGTCAAACCGAGTTCGTCGCGCAGGAAATCGGCGAGGGTCAGCCGAGCCGCCACGGTCCGCACGATCTGTTTGCCATTGACCGTCACGGCGATGCTCAGCGTCGCCGGTGGATCAGTCCGCATGTCCACCCCCTCCCGGAGCGTTCACCCGCCGGTGCGCATCGGCAAGCGCGTCGGCAAGCGCCGCGCGGCACAGCCGGCGCGCGTAGTCGGTGTCCTCGACCGCCGGCTCGCAGGCGTCCGCCCAGCGGTCGGCCAAGGTGCGCCACAGCTGCGCCGACGGCATCTTCCCAACTGCATCGTCGGCGACGAAGAGCAGCGGCCGGTCCGCCATGCTCAACACACCGGCGCGCACCGCTGCGATCCGGCCATCGGGGTCCACCGTCAGGAGGCAGCCGGCGCCGGCGAGACCGTAGTCGCCGTGCTGGTGGGCGAATTCGACGAAGCCCCAACCCTGTCCAGGTTTGATGGCGGGTATCGAGATCCAGGTGACCATCTCGTCGGCGGCAAGGGCGTTGGTGTACAACGACACGAACATCTCCTCGGCGGCGACCGTGCGCCGTCCCGACACGGACTCGACGTGAAACGTGGCGCCGAGAACCACAGTCGCCAAGGGTATCTCGGCGGCCGGGTCGGCATGTGCCACCGACCCTCCGATGGTGCCCCTGTTGCGGATGGCGACGTGACCGATGTAGCGCGCCGCATCGGCGAGCAGGGGGGCCCGCGCGGCGATCAACGGGTCGGTCTCGACCGTCCGGTGGGTGACCAGCGCGCCGAGCACCAGATCATCGGTGTCATCGAACACGCGGTTCAATTCGGCGAGTCTACCGATGTCGATGACCGACGACGGCCGCGCCAGGCGCAGGTTCATCAAGGTCATCAAGGACTGGCCGCCGGCCATCAGCTTTGCCTCGGCGTCCTGCGCGAGCAGCTCGAGCGCCTCGGCGACCGAGTCCGGCCTCTGGTAGCACACCGCGGCGGGCTTCACGACGCCACCTTGTCGAGCGCCCGGCACAGATCGGCGGTACCGATCGGCGTCGTCGTCACGTGGTGCCCACCGCCCAGCGCGTCGTCGACGGCAGCGGCGACTGCGGCGTACACGGCGATGGTGCCGCTCTCCCCCGCACCGCGTACACCCAACGGATTGGCAGGCGTGGCAACGTGGTGATGGTTCACGAGCACCGGGGGCACGTCCGTGGTGAGGGGCAGGTGGTAGGCCGCGAACGTCGTCGAGGTCGGTTCGCCCGTGGGCGAGTATCGCCAGGCCTCGAACAGCGCGCCACCGATCCCCTGAGCGACTCCACCGACAATCTGGCCTTCTACGATCCTGGGATTGATCTCGCGGCCGCCCTCGTGGGACACCGCGTAGCGCAACACCTTCACGATCCCGGTGCGCCTGTGCACGCCCAGAATGACTGCGTGCACCCCCATCGTCCACGTCACCGTCGGGACCCGGTAGACGGAGCTGACGTCCAGCGCCGCGCCGCCCTCACCGGCACCTCCGACCCGGCCTGCCGCGGCCAGTTCGTCCCAGCCGACTGCGGTTCCTGCCGCCGCGAACCGGCCCCCGGCGTAGCCGACCGATTCGGCATCGAGGAGCTGCGCGGCGCGTTGTGAAGCAAGCGCGATCAGTTCGCCGCACGCCTGGTGCACCGCGGAGCCGGCCAGCACCGCCGACCGACTGGCGAACGTTCCGACTCCCTCGGGCAGTTGCTCGGTGTCGCAGGGCCGGTAGCGCACCTGCTCCAGCGGGACATCCAGCGCATCGGCGGCCACCTGAGCGAACACCGTCTCGTGTCCCTGACCCGCGGATGCGGCGCCCGCGGTCACCTCGAACTGCCCGCTGGGCAGCACCCGCACCCGCGCTGTTTCATGCGGACCCCGGCCCGTCGCCTCCAGATAGGACGACAACCCGTAGCCGACATGGTGATCGGGGTTCTCGATCGCGCAGACATCCACCTCCGAGCGCGGCAGCGTGCGCACCGCCGAATCCAGACAGGCCAGGTAGTCACCACCGTCGAAGCAGATCGGCACCCCGTCGCGGTACGGTATGGGCCGGGCGTACGGCAGATCACCGGCGCCCAACAGGTTCCTCCTGCGGATCTCCTCACCGGAGATGCCCACCACCGCCGCCGCCGCATCCAGACTTCGCTCCAGAGCGAACGTCGCTTCCGGTCTGCCCGCGCCGCGGTACTGCGCGACGAGTGTCTTGTTGGTCATCGCGGCACATCCGCGGACATGCATGGCCGGTATCCGATAGGGCCCCATCAGGTGCACGGCGGTGTTGGCGACAATGCCTGCCACCCAGAGACTTCCGGCACCGATGTCGACGACGAAGTCGACGTCCCACGCGAGGATCGCGCCCTCGGCGTCGACGGCCAGCCGTGCCCGGTGCAGCTGGTCCCTGGCCTGGGCGCTGGCCAGCAGGTGTTCCTGGCGGTCCTCGACCCACACCACGCGCTCCTCGGTGTGTCTGGCCAGCACGGCGAGCACGATCTCCTCGCCGTACACATTGGCCTTGGTGCCGAAACCGCCGCCCACGTCCGGCACGCTGACCACGACGTCCTGCCGATCCCAGTCGGTCACCGCGCAGATCGCGTTGCGCACCATGTGCGGCACCTGGGTCGAGGTGTGCACCTCGACCCGTCCGCGTCCGGCGTCATAATCGGCCAGCACGCCGCGACACTCGAGAGGCACCGCTCCGTGGCGCTCCATCCGGTAGGTGCCCTCCACGACATGGGCGGCTGTCTCGAAAGCCTCATCGGGAGAGCCGAACTCGTACTCCAGACGAGCGGCCTGGTTGTCCGGCAGATGGCCGAAGAGTGCGGGACTGCCCGGCTCGAGCGCGGTGGCCGCGTCGGTCAGCACCGGCAGGGTCTCATAGGACACGACGACGCTTTCGGCTGCGTCCTCGGCGACGTAGCGGTCGCCGGCGACGACCACGGCGATCGGCTGGCCGACGTAGTGCACACGGTCAACGGCGAGAACGGGCAGGCGCTGCTCAGCCAACTCCAGCGACGTGGCCGCACTGAAATCAGGGTCGGGCGTGGTCAGCGCCGGGATCCACGCTCCGTCGAGGCCGAGATCGGCCGCTCCGAACACTCCGTGCACGCCCGGCATCCGCTCGGCGACCGTGGTGTCGATTCCGGTGATCGTCGCGTGCGCCTGGCTCGATCGGATGAACACCACGTGTGCGGCGCCGGCAGCGAGGTCGGCCAGGAAGCGTCCGCGCCCACCGAGCATGCGGTCGTCCTCCCGGCGCCGCACCGAGCTGCCGACCCACGGGCGATCTGCGCCCGACTTCGAGGCATCGGGGATCAATGGATCCTTTTCTCCCACTGCCACAGAGCGATCGAGATACCGAACGAGATGGTGATGAGCAGCATGATGGTGGCAACCATCGACGGGTAATCCCCGTGACTGTAGGCCTGCAGCACCACACGGCCCAGGCCCCGCCTGGTGGCGAAGAACTCCGAGAGGACCACGCCGACGACGGCCAGGCTCACCGCCAGCCGGATACCGGTGAGCAGCGGGCGGCGAATCGCGGGGAAGATGATGTGCACCAGCATCTGCCAGGGATTGACACGCACCGAGCGGGCGAGTTTCCAGTACACCTTCGGGATCTCCTGCACCCCGGTCGACACGTTGATCAGCACCGGGAACAGTGCGAACAGCACTCCCATGACGACCTTGGAGCCCGACAGGCTGAATATCGGCAACAGCACCGGGTACAGCACGATCTTGGGAATGCCGTTGAGCATGATGATCATCGGCTCGAAGATCAGCCGCAGCCGGGCCGACAGGCCGAGAAGAAGCCCGATACCCCCGCCGACCCCGGTGCCGACGACGAATGCCAGGGCCACCGCCTGCGCGGTGACCCGCAGGTCGAACAGGTAGGCGGGGTCGGAGAGGTTCTCGACCAGCACGCCGAGGGTGCGTACCGGCGACGGGATGACGAAGGTCAACCCCGAGACGACCTCCCACACGACGAGGACGAGCACGGCGAGCAGGCTCGCGCCGACGAACTGGCTGCCGATGACCGCCCGCCAGGAGAAGCGCCGCTTGACGGGTCGGTCGGCCTCGGTGGGTGCAGGGGCCGGGGCGGTGGCGGTCACGAGTTCCTTCCCCGCAGCAGCACGCGCTCGACGGCGGCCAACGCGACTGTCAGCAGACACGACAGCACCAGGACCACGACGATGTAGGCGAACATCCCGATGTTGTCGAAGATTTCGTAGAGGTAGCGGATGCGATAGCCCAGACCCGCCTGCGCGGTGGTGAACTCCATCGCGATGGTCCCGATCAGGGCGTAGACGACGGCGAGCCGAAGACCCGCGACGATGAACGGCCCGGCAGCCGGGATCGCGATCGCGAACAACGTCTGTCGGGGCGAGGTGCGCAACGAGCGGGCCAGCTTGAGATAGACCGGCGGCATCTGGTTCAAACCCACGGCCGTGTTCAGTGCCATCGGGATCGCCGCCATGATCGTGGCCAAGATGATGACCGACATGGCGTTGATGCCGACCAGCACGATCATCACCGGGTAGAACAACACCAGCGGCACGGCGTAAAACGACACCAGGTATGGCTCGAACACCCGACCCAGCAAGGGCACCTTCCAGAACAACAGCCCAGCAGCGAATCCGAGCAGGCATCCGAACACGATCGAGGCGGCCACCTCGATCCCGGTGCGTTGTGCGTCGATCCAGAACTGTCGTTCGGTCAGCAACACCCCGAGCTCGGTGAAGATCACCGACGGCGCGGGCAGCACGTGATCGTTCCACCACCCCGCCCGGGAACCGATCTCGGCGAACGCCGTCAACGCCACGATCAGGGCCAGGGTGGCACCCACACTGAAACCCGCCGTCCCCCAGCCTCGCCCGCGGCGCGGATCCGGGGGCGCATGGTGCGCGGACGCGGATTCGCTGGGCAGGTCGTCTGCCGCCGTGAAGGGCGGGTGCGAGGGCGACGGGTGGGACGACGACGAGGTGCGAGACGCAGTGGAGGGTGTGGACGAACGGGTCACGTCGACGACGCCTCCTGCTGCTGGAAGCCCCGCATCGACTCGGCCTGCAGCGAACCCCAGATCCTGTTGTGCAGTTCGTTGAAGCGCGGTGTGGACACCACGCCGGCATCGCGCTCGCCGGGCAGGTCGATGTCGACGACGTCGATGATGGTGCCGGGCCGGTAGGACATCACCCATACCTGTTGTGACAGCAGGATCGCCTCGGAGATGTCATGGGTGACGAACATGATGGTCTGCTTGGTCCTGGCCCAGATCTGCCGCACCTCGGCGCCCAGGAAAAGCCGGGTCTGCTGGTCCAGCGCCGCGAACGGCTCGTCCATCAACACCACCTCCGGCTGCACCGCCAGCGTGCGCGCCAATGCCACCCGCTGACGCATGCCGCCGGAGAGTTGGGACGGGTAGGACTTCTCGAAGCCGGCCAGTCCGACCAGCTCGATGGCGTCCTTGGTCCGCTTGCGGCGTTCCGGCTTGGGAGTGCCGATCATCTCCATCGCGAACGCGACGTTCTCCTCGACGGTGCGCCACGGCAACGTCGAATCCTCTTGGAACACCACTCCGATCTTGGGGTCGGGGCCGGTCACCGGCCTGCCTGCCACGCTGACCGCTCCGGTGGTGGCCTTCTGCAGACCGGCGACCACCGCCAGTAGCGTCGACTTGCCGCAGCCACTCGGTCCGACGATCGAGACGAAGCTCGAGTGCGGCACGATCTGGTCGATGTCGGTGACCGCAGTGACCCGTCGCGCGGCGGTATCGAATACCACTGACAGCCCGGTCATCTCGATGCCTTGCGGGTCCAAGACGCTACCTCTCGTCGGCGGGTTGTGCGCAGGGTGAGTCGGTCAGAATGTGGCGCGGGCGTCCTCGGGCAGGTACTGCTGATCGAGCACCGTCGCCCAGTCGACCGGCTCGTCGATCTGCCCCGCGGCGACCATCAGCTCCGAGAGGTTGTTCAAACCCTCGGGATCGACGGTGAGCGAGTATCCCTTGGCCAGATCCGGGCTGTCGTTCAGAGCGGACCGCATGACCTCGGGCGTGACGCCGACCAGGGGCCCGATCTCCGCCGCGGCTTCATCGGGGTTGGCCACCACCCATTCGTTGAGGCGGTCGGCGACCCGGAAGAACGCCTTGACGTTGTCCGGGTTGGCCTCGGCGTACTCGGTGTTCACCGCGACCAGGTCGGCGGGCAGATCGCCCAGCACGTCACGGGAGTTCACCAGGATCTCAGCGTTCTCGGTGGCCTGCTTCTCCGCGATGAACGGTTGCATCGCCCAGCCGGCGGTGATCTGATCGGCCTTCGCTGCGGTCCAGTTGTCCCCCATACCGCCCACGGCCTGCGCCCGGACACCCTGTCCGAGTTCACGTTCGAGGCCCTTGACGAGCAGTTCGGTCGAGGAGCCGGCGGAGCTGAAGCCCAACGTCGCACCGTCGATGGTGCGGCCGGGCGGGCTGATCCACGAGAAGTCGTTGACCTGGAACCAGGGCGCGATGACGGTGAGGTTCGAATCAGGTTGCTGCGCAGCGAGAATCACCGAGGTGTTACCTGCGATCGCCATGTCCGCGTCCCCGCTGGTGACGACGCGCAACGTGTTGCCACCCCCGCCCCCGGAGTACAGGTCCACCGTCAGGCCCTCTTCGTCGAACCATCCCTTGTCGATGCCCGCTTGCAGGATCGCCATGAACGGCAGGCTGTCCACTCCGGTTGCCGAGATGCTCAGCGTGTCGGTGGTGGCAGCGGAGCTCCCGTCGGACGGACCCGCCGACTCGTCGGCACACGCTGCAGTGCCGACCAGGAGTGCGGACGTGGCAGCCAGTGCGCCGATGACCTTGGGGAACCTTGACATCAGAGAAGCCTCCGGGGTTCGATGAATATTGGATACACTATACGAAGCGGGTGTGATGCACGTCAACCTTTAACTGTTACGTCGACGTGAAATAATCCGGGTCACTTCCAGGCCCATAGCGAGGCCCGCCATTGCGGCAGCGAGATGAAGTCCGTGATCGGCGCGCCCGCGGACACATTGCGAATTGCTCTGCAGAACAGTGCTTTCCGGGCTCTCATGCGCAGTGGGCGCGACGGCTTTGTGGTCGGCGCGGCCGTCGGCCGGTGTCAGCGCCCGCTTCAGCGGCGGGGGCGCACCCGGCACCGGGCTACCGGGTGCCGGAAAGCCGCTCGAGTCGGCGGTTCCGCTCGACGTCATCGCGGACGTCCGCCGACGATCTCGGCGAACGCTCGAATGGTGCCTTCGCGGCTCTGCCCGGGCCGCACGAACGGCACGATGGATACCTGGTCCACTCCGAGCGACTCGATCTCCTTGATCCGCTGCGCGCACTCGTCCCTGGTGCCGGCGAGCGCGAACAGGTCGACGAGCTCGTCGGGAACGAGGTCTGCGTGTGCGGCTTCGGGATTCATGTGCTCGTAATAGTTGTACTGGTCGCGGATACGGTCGATGGCGCGCTCCAACGCGGGATCCACCTTGGCAGGCAACGGGCGGATCGCGACGCGGGAGACGTGCGCGCGCACCAGGTCGCGCGCTTCGGTGCTGTCCTCGGCGATCGCCGTGGGCGTCCAGAGCACGATATGGAGGTCCTCGAGCGAGCGGTTGCTCTCCGCCGCACCCCGTTCGATGGTCTGCAGGGCGGCTTCGATGAAGTGCGGAGCGGTTCCCACGAGCACGATCACACCGTCGGCGATCCGGCCGGACATCTGCAGGATCTTCGGCGCCGACGCGGCGATGTAGATCGGGATGTCCATCGCCGCGCTCAGGTAGTTCAGGTGGTACTCGGCTCCACTGGTGGGCTCGGCGACCTTCTCACCCCGGAACAGGGCACGCAGGTCGGCGATGGCACGTTCGAGTTCGGCGAGTTTGAGGGGCTTGAGTCCCATGGTCCGCAACGACGAGTCGCCGGTGCCGATCCCGAGCGCCACCCGTCCACCGGTGAACTCCCCCAGTGTGGCCCACGTGGAGGCCAGCAGTGACGGGTGCCGGGTGACGGCGTTGGTCACCCCGGTACCGAAGATGATCCGCTCGGTGCCGACCGCCGCCGCACCCATGACCGTCGAAGATTCGCGCCAGATGTTCTGCGAGTCACCGAACCAGACGTTGTCGTAGCCGAGGTCTTCGCAGAGCCGGACGTAGGAACACATTGCTGCCGTCGGTTCGGTGGGGAACAGTCCTACGCCCATGCTCAACATCCGGGAAGCCTCCTCGGGCCCTGCAGTGATTGCTGTATATCGTATCCAATCGTAAGGTGGTGCCAACTGATCCACAACCGCTGATCGCCTGGGGAGGCCGAATGCAGCTCGTCAACGAGTTCGCCGTCGAGGCACCGCTGCACGCCACCTGGGCGGTGCTGACGGACATCCCGACCGTGATCGGATGCATTCCAGGCGCTGAACTCGAGCGGCGCGACGGCGACGACTACCACGCCCGGGTCGCCGTCAAGGTGGGCCCCGTCGGGGTGACGCTGGTGGGAACCGCGACGCTGGCGCACCAGGACGACGAGGCCAGGGAGATGGTCGTGCGCGGCAACGCGCGTGACCGCAAGGGCAACGGCTCGACCGAAGCGACCGTTCGTCTGGTGGCCCGCGACGACGGAGACAAGTCCGTGGTCACCGTGACCACCGACGTCGAACTCAGCGGTCGCATCGCGCAATTCGGCCGCGCGGTCATCGTCCAGGTCAGCAACCGCATCATCGGCCAGTTCGTCGCCCGTCTCGACGGCGTCCTCGCCGGCGAAAACGACGCCACGACCGCCGCGGTGGAAAAGCGGCTGCCCGTGTCCCGGATCCATCGACCATACGACTGGATCACGGTGCTGGCCAACGGTTTCGCCGGCCTGGCCCTTGGCGTGGCGGTCGGGCGGTGGCTGGACCTGCTCAGCGCCCGGCCGTTGCGACGCTGACGACGAGGTCGAGTTCGACGCACGCCCCACCAGGCAGGGACGCCACCCCGATCGCGGTGCGGGCATGCGCGCCGGTGGGTGCACCGAATGCGGTGAGCAGCACCTGTGACGCGCCGTCGACGACGGCCGGGTGCGCGTCGAATTCCGGTGCGGCACGCACATAGCCGCGCAACGCGACCACGACGTCCACGGTGTCGAGTCCCACCTCCGCCTCGATCGCAGCGAGCAGGTTCAGTGCGGCCAGCCCCGCCTGTTCTCGCGCCACGTCGATGGTCACCTCGGCGCCGACGACTCCGCGCAGCGCAGGCTCGCCGTCCCGGCGGGCGGTGGCACCCGAGACCCATAGCTGATCACCGCAGCGGCGGCTCGGAAAATACGCACCCTTGGGCGGCGGCGCAGGAGGAAGAACCACGCCCGCCTCCCGTAACCGGTCGGCGACCGTCATGCCGAGGCGTCGGATTCCGCGTCGAAGATCTGATGGATCGGCCCGAGGGCGTGCGCGCGGTGTTCGTGGTTGAGCCGTACCAGCCGCTCCACGTCGCGGTCTGCCACGGCGTCGATCATCGCCTCGTGTTCTTTGCAGACCTTCGGCATGTCCAGCAGCGGTGAATACAGCGGCCGGTACGCGTCGGCGGTGTTCCACAGCTGCGTGACGATGCGCTTGGTGCGCGCCATGCCGCTGGCGTGGAACGTCAGGAAATGGAACTGACGGTTGAGCACACCGACGGTGATGGGATCGCCGTCGGCCAGCGCAGCATCCATCTGCGCGTTGCAGCTGCGCATCTCGTCGACGATGTCGTCGGTGACCCCGGGCATCGCGTCCCGGATCAACGCCTCCTCCAGGATCGCCCGAAGTTTGAAGACCTCCAGCAGATCGTCGAGGCTGAGTTTGGTGACGCGGTATCCGCTGTGCGGAACGTAGGTGATGTACTCCTCGGCCTCGAGCGTCTTCAACGCTTCCCGGATCGGGATCCGCGACATGCCGAACTGCTCGGCGACGGCCTCCTGCACGATCCAGCTGCCGGGCGCCAACTTGCCGGTGGTGATGTCGTGGCGAAGCGCTTCGGCCACGGCCTGCTGGGCGGTCTTCGGCCGCACGAAATCCGCCCGTCGTCCCCGCACGGCGTCTCCGGAGTACCCCGCGGGAGTGGCACGGTCTGCGCCCTCGGGCTGTGCACGCTTGGCGGCGGTGCGCGGTGGCATCGGCTCTCGCTTTCGGCTGATATTGGATACTCTATGCGACCATCCTGCCTGCGAGTCAACTCCATGCGGCACTGCGCATCCGTGTCGCGGCACGGATGTCACGGGCGGCCGAGCGACGGCCACGCCGTCACTCCAGGTGTTCGCTGACTTCCTGCTGAGCCGTGGCGGCGCCGAGTGCGGCCACCCACCCGGTGACCTGGCGGGCGACGTTGCGCTCGGTCAACCCGACCGAATCGAGCACTTCACCCCGTGAGGCGTGGTCGAAGAACTGCTGCGGTAAAGCCACATCGCGACACGGCACGTCCACCTCGGCGCGGCGTAGGGCGCCCGAGACCGCCGAACCCACCCCGCCGTGTACCCCGTTGTCCTCGAGGGTCACCACGAGCTTGTGCCCGGCCGCCATCGTCACGATCTCCTCCGGCACCGGCAACACCCAGCGCGGATCGACGACGGTGACGCCGATGCCCTGCTTGCGCAGCCGCTCGGCCACCGCCAGCGCCATGGTGGCGAACGGGCCGACCGCGACGAGCAGGACATCGTCGGACAGGCCCTGCACCGGAGCGGCCAGCACGTCGACCACGCCGCGCCGTTCCACAGCCGGAACCTCTTGTCCCACATCGCCTTTGGGGAAGCGGACAGCGGTGGGCCCGTCGTCGACGTCGATCGCCTCGGTGAGTTCCTCGGCGAGTCGGACACCGTCCCGCGGGGCGGCGACCCTCATCCCGGGCACCACGCCCAGGATCGACAGATCCCACATGCCGTTGTGGCTGGCACCGTCGGGGCCGGTGACGCCGGAGCGGTCCAACACCATCGTGACCGGCAGCTTGTGCAGCGCGACGTCCATCATGATCTGGTCGAAGGCGCGGTTGAGGAACGTCGAGTAGATGGCGACGACCGGGTGCATGCCGCCCATCGCCAGGCCGGCCGCGGAGGTCATCGCGTGCTGCTCGGCGATCCCCACGTCGAAGAACCGATCGGGATACTTGGCCCGGAACGCGTTGAGGCCGGTGGGGCCTGGCATCGCCGCGGTGATCGCCACGACGTCGCGCCGTTCGGACGCGATCTGGATGAGCGTGTCGGAGAACGTCGCCGTCCAGCCCGGGCCCGGCACCGATCGCGCCAGGCCGGTCTCGGGATCGATGACGCCGCAGGCGTGCATCTGGTCGTCCTCGTCGTTCTCGGCCGGGGCGTAACCCATGCCCTTGCGGGTCACGACGTGCACGACCACCGGGGCGTTGAAGGCCCGCGCGTGGCGCAGCGCGCTCTCCACCGCGTGCTCGTCATGGCCGTCGATCGGCCCGACGTACTTGAGACCGAGGTCGGTGAACATCACCTGCGGACTCAGCGCATCCTTGATGCCCGCCTTGATGCTGTGCATGCACTGATAGCAGAATTCGCCGATCACCGGGACGCCCCGGACGGCCTTGCGGCCCTCTTCGAGGACCCGCTCGTAGCCGGGCTGCAGACGCAGCGCCGCCAGGTGTTCGGCGAACCCACCGATCGTGGGCGCGTAACTGCGGCCGTTGTCGTTGACGATGATCACCACCGGCCGGCGGGAGGCGGCGATGTTGTTCATCGCCTCCCAGCACATGCCCCCGGTGAGCGCGCCGTCGCCGACCACGGCGACCACGTGCCGGTTGCGGTGACCGTTGAGCTCGAACGCCTTGGCCAGCCCGTCGGCGTAGGACAGCGCGGAACTGGCATGGCTGGACTCCACCCAGTCATGCTCACTCTCGGTCCGCGACGGATATCCCGACAGGCCGTCCTTCTTGCGCAGCGTCTCGAAATCGCGGCACCGACCGGTCAGCATCTTGTGCACGTAGGCCTGATGTCCGGTGTCGAACAGGATCGGGTCGTGCGGCGAGTCGAAGACACGGTGCAGTGCCAGCGTCAGTTCCACGACGCCCAAGTTGGGTCCCAGGTGCCCGCCCGTCGCCGCGACCTTGTGGATCAGGAAGTCGCGGATTTCTCGAGCCAGCTCTTCCAGCTGCGCCTGTGTCAGGTGCTGCAGATCAGCGGGACCGCGGATCTGTTCAAGCATTCCGCCAGTCTACGCACGGTGTCCGGGTCAGTCCTGTCGAGACTCGTACACATCGGGCACGCCGTCATGGTTCTCGTCGACGGTCTCTTCGTTGCATATCCGCCGGTAGGTGGCGTTCCTGCTCAACAGCAACAGTGAGGCCAAGGCGGCCGCGACCAGGGAACCCGTCAAGACGCCGATCTTCACGAATTCGTCACGTTCTGAACCCAGCCCGTAGGCCAGATCGCCGATCAGCAGCGACACCGTGAACCCGATGCCGGCCAGCATCGACACGCCGAGCACGTCCACCCACCGCAACGCCGAGTCCAGGTTCGCGCGCGTCACCGCGGCCAACAGCCGGGTGGTGAAGAAGATCCCGATCGGCTTGCCCAGTACCAGTCCGGCGATGATGCCCATCGTGATCGGGTCGGCCAACGCCCGGCCCAACCCGCTGAGCCCGCCGAAGTTCACCCCCGCGGCGAAGAAGGCGAACACCGGGATCGCGAAGCCGGCCGAGATGGGCCGCAGCAGGTGTTCGAAGTGCTCGGCCATGCTGATCTCGGTGGTTTCACCCTTCTTCTTCGCCGAGCGCAGCACGGGGACGGCGAAGCCGAGCAGCACGCCGGCGACGGTGGCATGCACCCCGGACTCGTGCACCAGCACCCAGGTCACGACCCCGAGCGGAATCAGCAGCCACCAGGCCTGCACACCGCGCTGCACCAACAGCGTGAACAACGCCAGCGGAATCAGCGCCCCCAGCAACGCCCAGATCTTGATCTCGTCGGTGTAGAACACGGCGATGACCGTGACCGCCAGCAGGTCGTCGACCACAGCCAGCGTCAGCAGAAAGGTGCGCAGCGCTGCCGGCAGGTGGGTGGAGATGACCGCCAGCACCGCCACCGCGAACGCGATGTCGGTCGCGGTCGGTATCGCCCAGCCCTGCAGCGCGCCGTCGCCGACATGGGCGGTGAACGCCACGAAGATCAGTGCCGGTACCACCATCCCGCCCACGGCCGCGGCGATGGGCAGGGCCGCCCGGCCCGGGTCCCGCAGGTCACCGGCGACGAACTCGCGTTTGAGCTCCAGACCGACGACGAAGAAGAAGATGGCCAGCAACCCGTCGGCCGCCCATTCACCGATCGACAGATCGAGGTGCAGGCCCAGCCACTGCCCGCCGAGCACGAAGTCCCGGACGCCGAAGTAACTGCCCTTCCACGGCGAGTTCGCCCACACCAGCGCGGTCCCGGCCGCGACGAGCAGGATGACACCGCCCACGGTCTCCTTGCGCAGGATCTCGGAGATCCGGCTGGTTTCCGCCCAGGACCCCCGCGAGAACAGCGCTCGCCCGACCTGTCGTCCGCGGGAATTCGAAGTCACAGCCTGCTTTCGGTTGGAGCCGACAATTGCCATCGCCGACCAGGCTTGCCGGCACGCCGTTGAGCCACCTTATTCCACCTGACCGGCATCCCGCTCATTATCTCTGCAGCACCGCGACGCACTCAACATGGTGGGTCAGCGGGAACGAATCGAAGACGCGCAGATCCTCGACGCGGTAACCGCAGGCCCGGTACAGGCCGATATCACGCGCGAAAGAGGCTGCCTCGCAACCGATGTGGATGATCCGGGGCACTCCGGCAGCGGCGAGCAGGTCAATCACCTCACGGCCGGCCCCGGTGCGGGGCGGGTCGAGCACGGCCACGTCGGCTCTCTGCCGCTGCGCGGTCAACGCCCGGCGGACCGAGTCGGTGAGCACCGTCACCGCCCCCAGATCCGCCAGCGCCTCCCGCGCCGCGCGGGCAGAGGCGCGGGAGGTGTCGACAGTGAGCACCCGTCCGGTGTCCCCCACCGCCGCGGCCATCGTCGCGGCGAAGATGCCGGCACCTCCGTACAGATCCCAGGCGGTCATTCCGGCGCTGAGCTGAGCCCACTGGCCGACCACAGTGCTGTAGCAGTCCGGCGCATCCCGGTGGGCCTGCCAGAACGCGGTCACCGGGATGCGCCAGGTCCGGCCCGCAACCCGCTGCACCGCCTCGTAGGCCCCGTCGACGACGCGGGTGGCGGTGCGGCCACCCTCCCGTCGTCCGCCCTCGCGCCGCTGCGACACCGCCACGTGACGGGCGCCGTCGCTGTCGACCGCGACGTGGAGTTGGGCACCGGCCGCCCAGCGCTCGTGCACCAGGTCGGTGAGCAGGCCGTCGGGCAACTGCGCGCAGTCCAGCCGGTGGACCAGTTCGTCGCTGTGGAAGCGGTGAAAGCCCGCCTGCCCGTCGCCCGACGTCGCCAACCGCACCCGCGTGCGCCACCCGGTGGGTCCGGCCTCACCGACCGGTTCGGCGATCGCCTCGGACTCGTCGCGCCACCGGTATCCGCCGAGGCGCTCGAGCTGATTGGCCACCACGGCGCCCTTGAGGCGCCGCGCTGTCGCCGGTTCGGCGAAGGCCAGATCGCAACATCCCGCGCCGTCCGCCCCGGCGATGGGACACCGCGATTCGATCCGGCCGGGGGCCGGCTCGAGGATCTCGACGGCGTCGCCGGTCCAGTACGACGTGGTCGGCGCCGCTCCCCCGGTCAACCGCACCCGCACCGTCTCCCCGGGCAGGGCGTGCCGCACGAACACCACCCGTCCGTCGTGGCGGGCGATGCAGCTGCCTCCGTTGGCCGCGGGGCCCGTGGTCAGCGTGAGTTCGGCCGGCCGGTCGCCGGCACTCACTCGAGGAATCCCTTGCGCGCGTCGCCGGGAGCCGACTGCGGCTGCAGATTCTTCAACCGCTCCGACGACGAGAGCTGCCAGGGCACCGAGGTCACCATGACGTTGGGCTCGAACAGCAGCCTGCCCTTCAACCGCAGCGCGCTCTGGTTGTGCAACACCTGTTCCCACCAGTGCCCCACCACGTACTCGGGGATGAACACGGTGACCACGGTGCGGGGCGAGTCCTTGGACACCCGCTTGACGTAGTCCAGCACGGGACGGGTGATCTCGCGGTACGGCGAGGCGATGACCTTCAACGGCACGCTGATGTCGCTGTTCTCCCACTTGTGCACCAGCTCGCGCGTCTCGGCGTCGTCGACGCTGACGGTGACGGCCTCGAGCACGTCGGGGCGGGTGGCGCGGGCGTAGGCCAGCGCCCGCAGCGTCGGCATGTGGACGTTGGAGACCAGCACGATCGCGTGGTTGCGACTGGGCAGCACGATGTCCTCGGTCTCGGCCGCTCGCTTCTCGAGCTCACGGCTGACCGCCGCGTAATGGCTGTGGATCATCTTCATGATGACGAACATCGCCGTCATCGCCAGGATGGCGATCCACGCGCCCACCATGAACTTGGTGACGACCACGATGATCAGCACCGTGCCGGTGCACAGGAAGCCGATCGTGTTGATCACCCGTGAGCGCTTCATCCGAGTACGCACCACAGCGTCGGTCTCGGTCCGCAACAGCCGTGTCCAGTGTTTGACCATGCCGATCTGGCTGAGCGTGAAGGACACGAACACCCCCACGATGTAGAGGTGGATCAGCGCGGTGACCTGAGCCTGGAATGCGACGACGAACGCGATGGCGCCGAACGCCAGGAACAGGATGCCGTTGGAGAACGCCAGCCGGTCACCGCGGGTGTGCAGCTGCCGCGGCAGGAAACGGTCCTGCGCCAGGATCGACCCCAGGACCGGGAAACCGTTGAAGGCGGTGTTGGCCGCCAGAACCAGGATCAGCGCGGTCACACCCGCGATCAGGTACAGCCCCGGCGCGAAGTCGTGGAACACCGTCGCCGCCAGTTGGGCGATGAGCGTCTTCTGCTGGTAGTCCTCCGGCGCTCCCTCGAGCTGTTCCAGCGGCCGCTCGGCGATCTGCACGCCGGTGTCCTGGGCCAGCAGGATCATGCCCATGAACAGCGTGATCGCGATGGCCCCCAGCAGCGCCAGCGTCGTCGCAGCGTTGCGGGACTTCGGTTTACGGAACGCGGGCACCCCGTTGCTGATCGCTTCCACACCGGTCAGCGCAGCACTGCCGGACGAGAACGCGCGGGCGACGAGAAAGACCAACGCGAAACCGAGGATCTCCCCGTGCTCGGAGTGCATCTCGAAATCGGCGGATTCGGCGCGCAGCGGCTCGCCCAGCACGTGGATCTGGAAGAAGCCCCAGAACAGCATCGCGAACATGCCGATCATGAACGCGTAGGTGGGGACGGCGAAGGCGGTGCCCGACTCCCGGATGCCCCGCAGGTTCAATGAGGCCAGAACCATGATCGCCGTCACCGCGAACCACACCTTGTGGTCGTCGACGAACGGGATCGCCGAGCCGATGTTCGACGCCGCCGACGACATCGACACCGCGACCGTCAGCACGTAGTCCACCAGCAGCGCACTGGCCACCGTCAGCCCCGCGGTCGGGCCCAGGTTGGTGGTGACCACCTCGTAGTCACCGCCGCCGGACGGATAGGCGTGCACGTTCTGCCGGTAGCTGGCGATGACGACGAGCATGACCACGGCCACGGCCAGACCGATCCACGGCGCCATCGAGTAGGCCGCGAGTCCGGCGACCGAGAGCACCAGGAAGATCTCCTCGGGTGCGTATGCCACGGAGGACAACGCGTCAGAGGCGAAGACGGGCAGCGCGATCCGTTTGGGCAGCAGCGTGTGGGCGAGCTTGTCGCTGCGGAACGGCCGACCCAGCACGAGACGACGGGCGACCGTCGAAAGCTTGGACACGACTGCCAAGAGTAAGCCCGCAACCACCCGACCGTAGGAAAGCGGTAGCGTTCCGGGTGCGCGGGTTACACAACCGCAGGTATCGGTATGCCACGTCGGCTCAGGCCGGAAAGGACCGTCGGTGCGGGTAGTGGTGATGGGATGCGGCCGGGTGGGCGCATCGTTGGCGGACAGTCTGGCCCGGATCGGCCACGACGTCGCCGTGATCGACCGGGACGGCACGGCCTTTCACCGGCTGTCCCCGGACTTCTCCGGGGAACGGGTGCTGGGCATGGGATTCGACCGGGACGTGCTGGTGCGCGCCGGTATCGAGGACGCATCGGCATTTGCCGCGGTGTCATCGGGGGACAACTCCAACATCATCTCCGCGCGCGTGGCCCGCGAGACCTTCGGCGTGCAGCGCGTGGTCGCCCGTATCTACGACGCCAAACGCGCGGCGGTCTACGAGCGACTGGGCATCCCCACGGTGGCCACCGTGCCGTGGACGACCGACCGCCTGCTGCATGTGTTGACCCGCGAGACCGAGACCACCAAATGGCGGGACCCCAGCGGCAACGTCGGCGTGACCGAACTCACGCTGCACGAGGGCTGGGTGGGTCGGCGGATCACCGAACTCGAGACCGCCACCGCCGGGCGGGTGTCGTTCGTGATCCGCTTCGGCGCGGGCCTGCTACCCGACGCCAAGACCGTCGTCCAGTCCGGCGACCAGGTCTACCTGGCGGCGATCGCCGGGCACATCGCCGAAGCGCTGGCGATCGCGGCGTTGCCGCCCGGTGAGGAAGCAGAGGCATGAACACCGCCGACGACGATCATGAGGAGCGGCGCAGATGAACACCGCCGACGACGATCATGAGGAGCGGCGCAGATGAACACCGCCGACGACGATCATGAGGAGCGGCGCGGATGAAGGTCGCCATCGCCGGGGCCGGCGCGGTCGGGCGGTCCATCGCCCGTGAGCTCGTCGATGCTCACGAGGTCACGCTGCTGGAACGTAACCCCGACCACATCGATGTCGACGCCATTCCCGCGGCGCACTGGCGGCTCGGGGACGCCTGCGAGCTGAGCCTTCTCGAGTCGGTCAAGCTCGAGGAATTCGACGTGGTCATCGCGGCGACCGGCGACGACAAGGCCAACGTGGTGGTCAGCCTGCTGTCGAAGACCGAGTTCGCGGTGCCCAGGGTGGTGGCGCGCGTCAACGACCCGCGCAACGAATGGCTCTTCGACGAAGCGTGGGGTGTCGACGTCGCAGTGTCCACCCCGCGCATGCTCGCGTCGCTGGTGGAGGAGGCGGTGTCGGTCGGCGACCTGGTGCGGCTGATGGAGTTCCGCAAGGGTCAGGCCAATCTCGTCGAGATCACGCTGCCCGACGACACGCCGTGGGGCGGCAAGCCGGTCAAACGCCTGGACTTGCCCCGGGACGCGTCACTGGTCACCATCCTGCGCGGCCCGCGGGTGATCGTGCCGGAGGGCGACGAGCCGCTCGAGGGCGGCGACGAGCTGCTGTTCGTCGCGGTGACCGAGGTCGAGGACGAGCTGCGCGAGCAGGTGCTGCACCCGCGTCAGCGCTGAGCGTCGCCCCGCGCGGTCGTGTCGTCGGCACTGTCGGTTGTCACGGTGTCGGACGTCCCGGTGCCCGTTGTCACAGTGTCGGGTGTGCCGGTGCCTGTGGTCGCGGTGTCGGGTGTGGCGGTGTCGCCGGTCGTCGTCTCGGTGTCGCCGGCGTGCTCCCGCACCGCGCGCTGCGCGGCCTTGATCGCCAGGTAGGTCACCAGCGCGGCCACCGCGGTCAACGGCCAGCCCATCGCGATGCGGGCAAAACCCAGCCACCCCGTCTGGTCGGCGTCGTACAGGTGGTGCTGCACGACGAACCGCGAGGTGAACACCAGCACCCACACCAGCGTGGCGATGTCGAAGGCGCGGACCGCGCGGCGCACGTCGCGCCAGGCGCCGCGGTCCTGGGTGTGCACCCAGCCCCAGATGTAACCGACCACCGGTCTGCGGATGACCACCGACGCCGTGAAGACGATCGCCCAGAACAGCGACATCCAGATGCCGAGCAGGAAATACCCCTTCGAGGCGCCCACCAGGTAGGCGATCAGCGCGCTGATCGCCACGGCGAAGAACCCGGAGATGGCCGGCTGGGTCGATTCCCGACGGAAGAGCCGCCACACCAGGATCGCCGTCGCGACACCGAGCGCCGCGACGATCGCGGGCACCAACCCGAACGCCGACGACACCGGCACGAACACCAGCACGGGTAGCGACGAGTAGATCAGGCCGCTGACGCCGCCCATCTGTTGCAGGACGGTGGCGCCCCGCGGCGAGGAAGTCTGCGTGCCCGGTTCGCTGCCCGGGTCACTCACTTCTGGATCTCGTAATGGGGGTTGTAGATCGCTTTGGCGCCGCTGTCGAGCTTGCCCACCCGGCCGTGCACCTTCAGGGTGCGACCCGATTCGATACCCGGGATGCGGCGCTGACCGAGCCAGACCAGCATCACCGAATCGGTGCCGTCGAACAGTTCGGCTTTCACGCCGCCTGCGCATCCTTTGCCGTTGCATTCGACGCTGCGCAACGTGCCCACCATCGTGACCTCCTGGCCGCGCTGGCAGTTGATCGCCTTCTGCGCGCCGGTGTTGGCCGGATCTTCGCTGAGTTCCTCGACGTCGAGTTGCTCTGGGTCTTCGGTCAACCGACGAGTCAGCCGCCGTAGATACCCCTCGGCCGTGGCCATGGCTTCACCTTCTGTCAATCCACTGTGGATTTGCCCCAACCAACGCCACGGTAGACCTCTTACTTCCCGGATGCCACGTCAGGGCGGGTCGGCGCGCCGAGCTTTCCGCGACCAGGCACGATCGAGTCCATGGCGGTCAACTTGCGCGGCGTCACCACGGTTCTGCTTCCCGGGACGGGGTCGGATGACGACTTCGTCTACCGCGCGTTCGCGCCCGCACTGCACGAGGTGGGCGCCGCGGTGGTGACACCGTCCCCGCAACCGCACCGGCTCATCGCCGGATACCGCGACGAACTGGACAACATCGCGCGGGCCGTGCGGCCCGAGCCGATCGCGGTGGGCGGGGTGTCCATCGGCGCCGCGGTGGCGGCGGAGTGGGCGCTGGCGCATCCCGGCGGGGTGATCGCGGTTTTGGCGGCGCTGCCGGCGTGGACCGGCGAACCGGATGCCGCGCCGGCCGCGCTCGCCGCCCGATACTCGGCACAGCTGTTGCGGCGCGACGGGCTGGTGTCAGCCACCGCCCAGATGCAGGCCACCAGCCCTCGGTGGCTGGCTGATGAGCTCGCGCGGTCGTGGCTGCCGCAGTGGCCCGCCCTGCCCGACGCCATGGACGAGGCCGCGCACTACGTGGCGCCGACCACCGGCCAGCTCGAGGGGTTGGCCGTCCCCCTCGGTGTGGTCTCAGCCACCGACGATTCGGTGCATCCGGTGGAGGTGGGCGTCGAGTGGGTGTCGGCCACGCCGCGGTCGTCGCTGCGAACGGTCACACTCGACGAGATCGGCGCCGACCCGTCCGTGCTGGGCAGACAGTGTCTCGCGGCGCTGCACGAGGCCGACGACCCGGCCAGACGACACTTCCGGGGTTGACCCGTCAGCCCCCGGTGATGGTGCGCAGCTGCTGCATCGCCGAGCCCGGGGTGCTGCGGCGGGCGGCGGGCTGGGCCTGTGGCTGTTGGGGGTCCGCTCCTGGCTGCGGGTTGGACTGCTGCGGGTTGCTTTGCTGCGGGTTGGGCTGCTGCGGGTTCGGTTGCTGTTGCCCCGACTGCTGCCGGGCCGCGGCCTGCTGCGCGGCGGCCTGCTCGGCTGCCGCGCGCAGCTGGGCCGCCATCGGCTCGGGCAGCTGCACCTGCAGCGGTGTGCGGACCGGCATCGGGGTATCCCCTCGCCGAACCACGGTGTCGGCCAGCGCGTTTCGCGCCTGATCCACCAGCGCGTCGATGCGGTCCTGCGGGCCGTTGACCACGCACCGGATCATCCACCGGTATCCGTCGACGCCGATGAAACGCACCACGACGTTTCCCTGGCCGCCGGCACCGATGACCTCTCGCCCCCACGGCCCGTCCACGATGCTGACGGTGGGCACGTCCTTGCGCAGCGAGTCGGCCAACTCCGAGGCCACCTCACGCCACAGTCCCGCCGACTTGGGCGCGGCGTACGCCGCGATGGTGAAGCGGCCATTGGGTGTCACCACCCACACCGCGGTGGGGACGCCGTTCTCGCCGACCTCCACCTGCACCTGGCCCGCCTCGGGCATCGGGATCAGCACCGAACCCAGGTCCAGCCGGGCCAGGGTGGCCACCGAGGGGTCGTCGAAGTCGTCGATGTCGAAGGGACCGTCGAGTTCCTCGTCGCTCTCAGCGGGGGCCGGGCCGCGCTCCTCGGTTGCGTCGGTGCTCTCGTCTTTGCGATGCCGTCTCAGTGCCATTTCCTCGTCACCATGCTCGTAGATGTGTGCAGTTCTGCCCGGTCGTCGCGCGCGTCCTTCAGTCTCACAGACTCGCATGTCCGCCGGAGGAACCGTGCCCACCGTCGCCGCGCGTCGTGTCGGCCAGTCCGGCTTCGTCGAACGACCCCACCTCGACCAGCTCGGGCAACTCCACCCGCTGCACCAGCAGCTGGGCGATCCGGTCGCCGCGGCGCACGATGATGGGGGTCTGCGGGTCGAGGTTGATCAGCGCCACCTTGATCTCGCCGCGATAGCCGGCGTCGATCGTGCCGGGGCTGTTGACGATCGAAAGCCCCACGCGAGCAGCAAGACCCGAGCGTGGGTGCACGAGCCCGACCATGCCGTGCGGGATCGCCACCGCCACCCCGGTACCCACCAGCGCCCGCTCCCCCGGCGCCAGTTCGACGTCGTGGGCGCTGTACAGATCCACACCCGCGTCGCCGTCGTGGGCCCGGCTGGGCAGCGGTAGGTCGCGGTCCAGTCGTACTACCGCCAGAGAGGGGGACACGGCGTCACAGATTACTCTTGGGCACGTGTCCGACACGCGTGCCGCCTCGCAAACCGTGCGCTACCGCGAGCGGTTGTCCGTGCCGCTGTGGTGGTGGTTGCCCGGCCTGGGACTGGCCGCGCTGATCGCCCTGGAGTTCAACCAGGGGGTGCGGGTGCTGCCCGACTGGGTGGCGTATGCGGTGCTGCTCCCGGTGGCCGCCGTCGCCCTGGTGGCGCTCGGACGCACCGAGCTACGGGTGGTCTCCGGCGGCGGCGACACCGAACTGTGGGTGGGCGATGCCCACCTGCCCGTCAGCGTCATCGCGCGCTCGGCGGCGGTGCCACGCACGGCGAAATCGGCGGCGCTGGGCCGCCAGCTCGACCCAGCCGCCTATGTCGTGCACAAGGCGTGGGTGGGCCCGATGGTCCTGGTGGTGCTCGACGATCCGGAGGATCCCACGCCGTACTGGCTGGTCAGCTCGCGCCGACCCGAGAAGGTGCTGGCCGCGCTGCGCGCCTGAATTCAGGCGGCGCAGTCGGAGCAGATCATCAGGCCGTTCTTCTCAGTGGCCAGCCGGCTGCGGTGATGCACCAGGAAGCAGCTCGAGCAGGTGAACTCGTCGGCCTGTTTCGGGATGACCCGCACGGACAGTTCCTCGCCCGAGAGGTCGGCCCCCGGGAGCTCGAATGACTCGGCGGTCTCGGATTCGTCGACATCAACGACAGCGGATTGAGCTTCGTTGCGCCGCGCCTTCAACTCCTCCAGGGAGTCCTCGGAAACGTCGTCGGTTTCGGTGCGCCGTGGGGCGTCGTAGTCGGTGGCCATCTGTCCCCTCCGTGAAGCTCGTTGCAGCAGTGCTTTGTACCAGCGTCGAACGCCTGCACCAAATGATTCGTGCCCAGTTTGACGGTGGTAGTGGTGTGATTTACGTCACATTTCTGCGCCAGGGGTTGTTCCCGCCGGTCCAGGCACTGCAGACCGCGCCGATAGTGAGCCGGCCCTCGTGGCCTTAGAGTGCTCACCGTGGTCGCGCAAATCACCGACGGCACCGCGTTCGACAAGCACGGACGCCCCTTCCGCCGCCGCCGTCTCCTGCCCGGACTGGTGATGTTCGCCGCCATGGCGGTCGCGGCACTACTCGTGTGGGTCATCGCCCTGTCCCGGCCGCCCGACGTCCGAGAGGCCGCCGTGTGCAATCCGCCCCCGCCCGCCGAGCCCGGCACGCCGGCGCCTGACCTCGGCGAGCAGGTGTCCCGCGACACGATGGTCGACGTCATGCCGGCCAAGCTCGCCGACACCACGATCCGGGTGCTCAACGCGAGCGGTCAGGGCGGGCAGGCCGCCGAGGTCGCCGGCGCGCTGCGCGACCTGGGTTTCACCGAGCCGGAAGCCGCCAACGACACGGTCTACGCCACCGCCCGGCTGCAGTGCCAGGGCCAGATCCGGTTCGGCCCGTCCGGCCGGGCCGCGGCGGCCGCGGTATGGCTGGTGGCGCCGTGCACCGAGCTGTACCAGGACCAGCGCACCGACGACACCGTCGATCTCGCGCTGGGCACCGAGTTCACGGAACTCACACGCAGCGACGACATCGACGCGGTGCTCGCCAGCCTCATGCCCGAAGCCACCCAGCCCACCGACCCGTCGCTGCTGCGGCAGGCCCACACCGGGACCTGCTGAGCTCAGCGGGAGACCACTCCGCAGCGTTCCAGCGCACCCTCGAACACCGCACCGAGTCCGGGCGCGGCGGCGACGACGAAACCGGCACCGTCCGGCGTGGTGGCCGTCCGCACGTGTGCGCCGGCCTCCGCGGCGATCAGCGCTGCGGCCGCCCAGTCCCACACGTGCACCCCCTCCTCGAAATAGGCATCGAGGCGGCCCGCGGCCACCATGCACAGGTCCAGCGCGCAGGACCCGATGCGCCGCAGGTCCCGCACCTCGGGAAGAAGCTCGGCCACCACCCGGCCCTGGCGCATCCTGCGGTCACGGTCGTAGGCGAAGCCGGTACCCACCAGCGCCATCGACAGCTCGGCGGCCGCGCTGCACTGCAGCGCCGTCACGGCACCGTCGCGGACCACCCGCGCGCCGCCGCCCGAGGCCGCTGAGTAGACCGCCCCCGCGGCCACATCGGCGACCGCTCCGGCCACCGAGACACCGTCGCGCTGCACCCCGACCGACACCGCATACGCCTCGATGCCGTACATGAAGTTCACGGTGCCGTCGATGGGGTCCAGCACCCAGGTGAGCCGACCAGCGCCCGCGGGGTCGCTGCCGGGGCCGGGCCCGCCTTCTTCCTCACCCAGGATCGCCTCTCCCGGACGCAGCTCGGCAAGCCGGTCGCGCAGCAACCGCTCGGTTTCGGTGTCGACGACGGTGACGGGGTCGGTGGGGGTGCTCTTGGCGCGCACCGCATCCTGCTGCCGGGCCGAGGAAGCCCCAGACCCGAAGACCTCGCTGCGCCGCCGGCGGACGTAGGCCGCCGCCTCGCCGGCGAGCTGCTCGGCCACTGATCTCAGCGTGGCGGGATCGTCGGGCCCGAGGTGTGTCGTCACGAAGCCATCGCAACACATCCGCCGACTGGACGGGAGACAGGCACCACCGCGCCACATGGCCACCCGCGAGCCGTTAATGTGTCAAGCGCCCCGGCTGCTCAGCAGCCCATCTGCGCAGAGGAGCTCGCATGACCGGCACCGAGTCCCCGGCCACCGGATCCCCCCGCCGCGGATTCGGGATCGACGTCGGTGGCAGCGGCGTCAAGGGCGGCATCGTCGACCTGGACTCCGGTCAGTTGATCGGCGACCGGTTCAAGCTGGCGACACCCCAGCCCGCCACGCCCGACGCGGTCGCGAAAACCATCGCCGAGGTGGTCGCCCACTTCGGCTGGGACGGACCGCTCGGGGTGACATATCCCGGCGTCGTCGCCGACGGCGTCGTGTGGACGGCCGCCAACGTCGACAAGGGCTGGATCGGTCTCAACGCCAAGGAGGTCATCGGCGGCGCGTTGGACGGGCAGCAGGTCACCGTTCTCAACGACGCCGACGCCGCGGGACTCGCCGAGGAGAAGTTCGGTGCCGGCCGCGACAACACCGGGGTCATCGTGTTGCTGACGTTCGGCACGGGGATCGGATCGGCGGTGATCCACAGCGGTGTGCTGCTGCCGAACACCGAGTTCGGCCACCTCGAGGTCGGCGGCAAGGAAGCCGAGCACCGCGCCGCGAGCTCGGTCAAGGAACGCAAGGACTGGAGCTACGAGCGCTGGACCGAGGAGGTCACGAAAGTGCTGGTGGCCATCGAGAATGCGATTTGGCCGGATCTGTTCATCGCCGGCGGCGGCATCAGCCGCAAGGCCGACAAATGGGTGCCGCTGCTGAAGAACCGCACCCCCGTGGTGGCCGCGGCACTGCAGAACACCGCCGGCATCGTCGGGGCCGCGATGGCCGCCGACGTCGACGTCACCGCTACCGGACGGTAACCCCTCGTTTCCGGGCAAGCGGACACGTCAAATTTGCCGCTGGGCGCGGCGAGGGCACACACAGTCGTTACAATGGTCGTCGGCGGCCGCCCACCCCGAGAGCGGCAAAGCATCCCGAGTTGAGATCGACGCCGACATCGACATAGCCGACACTCTTCGGTTGCGCCCCTGCGTGCGCCGAGAACCTCACGACCGAAAGGCTGTACGTGGCAGCGACAAAGGCGAGCCCGGCCACTGAAGAGCCGGTGAAGCGCACCGCCACCAAGACCACCGCCAAGAAGGCATCCCCCACCAAGTCGGCGAACGGGTCGGCACCGGCGAAGAAGGCAGCCAAGCGCGCCCCCGCAAAGAAAGCCGGAGCGAAGGGTGACACACCCGCAGGCCGGGGCAAGAAGGCCGCGTCCGCCGAGGGCGGTGTCGTCGACGACGAGCTGACCGGCACGGAGGTCGACAGCGACGACGATCTGGACGCCGAGCCCGGCGAGGAGCTCGACGTCGACGAAGACCTCGACCTCGAGGACATCGAGGTCGACGAGGATTCCGACGATTCGGACGACTCCGACGACGGTGAGGACTCCGACGACGGTGACGACGACGCCGCTGAGGGTGTCGCCGAGCCCGCGAAGAAAGCCGCGGCCAAGGTAGCGAAGCCCGACGAGGCCACCGAGGACGACGAGATCGCCGAGCCCTCCGAGAAGGACAAGGCTTCCGGTGACTTCGTCTGGGACGAAGAGGAATCCGAGGCGCTGCGTCAGGCACGCAAGGACGCCGAGCTCACTGCCTCGGCCGATTCCGTGCGGGCCTACCTCAAGCAGATCGGCAAGGTGGCGCTGCTCAACGCCGAGGAAGAGGTCGAGCTCGCCAAGCGCATCGAGGCCGGCCTGTACGCCACCCAACTGATGGCCGAGCTCACCGACAAGGGTGAGAAGCTGCCGGCCGCCCAGCGTCGCGACATGATGTGGATCTGCCGGGACGGCGACCGGGCGAAGAACCACCTGCTCGAGGCGAACCTGCGGCTCGTGGTGTCGCTGGCCAAGCGCTACACCGGCCGCGGCATGGCGTTCCTGGATCTGATCCAGGAGGGCAACCTGGGTCTCATCCGCGCCGTCGAGAAGTTCGACTACACCAAGGGCTACAAGTTCTCGACGTACGCGACCTGGTGGATCCGGCAGGCGATCACCCGCGCGATGGCCGACCAGGCCCGCACCATCCGCATCCCCGTGCACATGGTGGAGGTCATCAACAAGCTGGGCCGAATCCAGCGCGAGTTGCTCCAGGACCTGGGCCGCGAGCCCACTCCGGAGGAACTGGCCAAGGAGATGGACATCACGCCGGAGAAGGTGCTGGAGATCCAGCAGTACGCGCGTGAGCCGATCTCGCTGGACCAGACCATCGGCGACGAAGGCGATTCGCAACTCGGTGACTTCATCGAGGACAGCGAAGCCGTGGTGGCCGTCGACGCGGTGTCCTTCACGCTGCTGCAGGATCAGCTGCAGTCAGTGCTGGAGACGCTCTCGGAGCGCGAAGCCGGTGTGGTGCGCCTGCGGTTCGGCCTCACCGACGGCCAGCCCCGCACCCTCGACGAGATCGGTCAGGTCTACGGCGTGACGCGGGAACGGATCCGCCAGATCGAATCGAAGACCATGTCGAAGTTGCGGCACCCGAGCCGTTCTCAGGTCCTGCGCGACTACCTGGACTAGCAGTCCGGCGACGACCGCCGGATCGGAAAGCCCGCCGACCGCGGGGCTCGAAAAGCACCTAACCGCAGGGCACCTACCGCCGGCGTCGCGGCGATCGGGCCTGCCTGTCGGCACGCGCACCGAGCTGTCAACTCGAGCACCCCGCCGGTATGCGAGCTCCTGCGGGGCGGCGACGTGCGGCTCAGTCCTGGGAGTCACCGCCGGGCGCGCCCGCTCCGCCGGCGCCACCCGCACCACCTGAGCCGCCCTTGCTGCCCGCGCCGGCGCTGCCCGACGACCCTGCCGACCCCGCCGAGCCGGTCGTGCCGTCACCCGACGCGCCACCGCCGCCGCCGTGGCCGCCTGCGCCCCCGGCGCCACCGCGTCCGGTCTCACCAGAAGCGCCGTCGCGGCCCGCCGTACCGGCCTCCGAACCGCCGAGGCCGCCTTTTCCGCCGGTCCCGCCGGGGCCGCCGTCACCGCCGACGCCACCCGTGCCGCCCGATCCGCCGTCACCTCCGTCGCCGCCGGTGACCGAACGGGTGTCGGCATCCGAGACGTCAGCACCACCCGATCCGCCGGAGCCGCCGTCACCGCCGACGGCGCCCGCACCGCCGGTACCGCCCGCGCCACCTACTCCACCCGAGCCGCCATCACCGCTACGGGCGCCACCTCGTCCGCCGTCACCGCCGTTGCCGCCGCCCATACCGGTCGCACCGGCCGCTCCGGTGCCGCCGGACCCACCGGTACCACCCGGTCCACCGAATGCCACCGTGCTGGAACCGACGTTCACCGCACCGCCGGCCCCGCCGTTTCCGCCGCGCGCCCCGGTACCGCCGTTGCCGCCATTACCGCCGGCACCCCCGAACACCGCGGTGGCCGGCGAAACACCTTGCGCAAGGCCGGCATTGCCGCCGTCACCGCCGACTCCTCCGCCGGCGCCGGTCCCACCCGCGCCACCGGATCCGCTGACGTTGAACGTGTGAGGCGCGCTGAACCACGGAGTGGTGCCCTGGCCCTGACCGCCGGCACCACCGGATTGGTTCGAGCCGACGGCGCCGTCAGCACCCTGTCCGCCGTCGCGGCCGAGCAAGGTGCCGTCATGCACGGTGTTGGAGTACGGCAGGCCGGTGGAGCCGAGGTAGTTCGGGTTGCCGGCGCGAGCCTGTCCGGCGGCTGCCGGATTCATCCCGTCGAGCCCGGAACCACCCGCGCCTCCATCGCCGCCGTCACCGCCGTCGCCGTACAGCAGGCCGGCCGACCCACCGGCTCCCCCGTCGCCGCCCCGGATGCCCAGCGCACCGTCCGCGCCGTTGCCGCCGTCACCACCGTCGCCGACCAGAGCCAGGAATCCGGCGCTACCGCCGTCTCCCCCGTTCTGGCCGGGGAGCACGCCGTCTCCCCCGCGCCCGCCGTTCCCGCCAAAGAGTCCGCCGTTGCCACCTTTGCCACCGCGCGCGCCGTTTCCGCCGTCGCCCCACAGCAGTCCGCCCGCTCGGCCGTTGCACGCCAACCCCGCGCAGTCCTCAGCGGCGTCTTCGCCGTTGCCGATCAGCCAACCACCCGGACCGATCATGGGCCGGGCGACCGCCGCGTCGGCGTAGGTGAGGCGAGGGGCCTCTGGACTCTCCGAGCGGTGCGAGCCGGAACGGCCGAACCACCAAAGTTCCTCGTCAAGAGGAGAATTCGGGATCATCACCGAATCGAACGAGGCGAGCACGACCGCCCGTTCCACCGGGGTTGCCGCATTGGTGTGCACGCCGACCAGCAAACCGAAAGCGAGCATCGTCGCGCCCCCGCCACCGACGGCTGCCGGAGTTGCCCGCCGGTGCCCCGGACGACCGTTGCGGACCGTCTGGCCGATGTTGCCCTGTCGATGAACCATGCGCAGGCCCCCGTCTGCTTGGATACATGAATTAGCTGGAATCTAACATGGCAAATCAGCAGAACGGTCAATAGGTGGACCGTGAGTTTTGACGGCGAGTGGCCCGGGCCGGCGCGGTCAGCGTTTGCGGTCGCGCACCTTGTACGTCGACGGCCAGGATTCGCGGGTCTCGTCACCGACCAGCGGGACACCCTTCCCGCCGATCCGAATGTCGTAGGCCTCCTTACCGGCGCCCACCTCGCGGTTGGCATGCTCGGTCGCCAGGTACATCAACTGGTCGATCTCGGCTTCGGCGAAGGCCACGAAGGTGGTCTTGCGGACGATCTCCTCTTCCGGCGGCACCATCCGGTCCGGCAGTAGCCGGGTCAGCAAGGCAGCAAGCCCCAGCAGGGTGAACGGCACCACCCAGTAGCAGACGAACGACAGCGGGGTGCGGGTGTCGAGGATGGTGGCGTCGCCCTGGATCAGCGGCGGAACCGCCGAGGAGACCGTCATGCCACCGAATGCGGCGATCCAGATCCAGGTCAGCACCGCAGTGATGCGTTCGAAGGGCTCGCTCTCGATGACCTCCTTCGGCTGTCCCACTACGGCGAACTCCCGCACGAACGGACGGCCGATGAGTGCGCTGATCAACGCGACCAGGAAGATTCCGGCGTTGCTCAGCGGTTGCATCCAGCGCTCCATGAACGCTTGGTCGAGCGTGAACGTCAGCCCCGCCAAGATCACGAACGTCACCACCGCGCCGACTTCGAGCGTGCGCCCCGGGGAATCGCTGACGCGTGCCACGACGAACGCCGCGATCGCCACCCCCAGCGCCACAAGCACAGCCGTCGCGAACGGCACGTTGCCGACGAGTACCCAGTACACGATCCACGGCGCAAATCCGAACAAGATCCCCACAGGCGGTCAGTGTATTGAGTTCGTCAGCGCGCGTGACCATCCCCTCGGCACTCGCGCGGAGCCACACCGGACGAGATCGCCGACGACCCGTGCAGTTCCCGACGGCGAACTAGTCGTGGGTCGCGCGCGTCGCGGGGAAGCTCCCGTCGGCATCCGGCAGGTAGGGAGTGACGCTTATCACAGCCGCGACGGGCAGTGCGCCGTACAAATGCGGGAACACCATCTCTCCAGGGTCGCCCGGCACACCGGGTTCCCACCGGACCGGAGAGGAGAGGCGTGCGGCATCGATGCGAAGCAGCATCAGATCCGTGCGACCGGAGTACAGCCGGTTGGCCGGAAGGTGAACCTGCTCAGGTGTGGACAGATGAACAAAGCCGATTTCGTCCAACGAGTCGGGCCGGTGTGCTCCTGACTGCTGGGCAATCCGCCAGTCGTCACGGGTGCACAAATGGACGAGGACGCCGGCGTCGGAAACCACATTCAAGGCAATACCGCCCACGGCACACTGTCGCAACACAGAGACCGGTGAGACACGACACACCCGTAAACCCCCGGGGAACAAGGCCGGAACCGCAAGCGTCTGACAGAGTGGAAGCACGTAGCTACCCCCAATGGAGGTGCCATGACCGCAACGATCACCAGTCCCGAACTCACCAAGGCTGACCGCTGCGATCGGTGTGGCGCTGCAGCCCGAGTGCGGGCGAAGCTCCCCTCGGGAGCCGAACTGCTGTTCTGCCAGCACCACGCCAACGAACACGAGGCGAAGCTGGTCGAGCTGGCAGCCGTGCTAGAGGTGAGCCCGCTGGAGCCCTAACGGGCCCATCAGTAATGCTGGACTGGTCATGAGTGACCAGTCGACGCGGCAGCGACCTTCGCGCCACCACATCCGGCACATCACCCGCCGAACGCTCGGCAAAAGCTGGGATGACTCGATCTTCTCGGAGTCAGCTCAGGCAGCGTTCTGGTGCGCGTTGTCGCTGCCGCCGCTGCTGTTGGGCATGCTGGGCAGCCTGGCGTACATCGCCCCGCTGTTCGGACCCGACACCTTGCCGGTGATCCAGGATCAGCTGATCAACACGGCCAGCCGGTTCTTCTCCCCCAACGTCACCAGCGAGATCATCGAGCCGACGGTGCGCGACATCGTCGCCGGGGCTCGCGGCGAGGTGGTCTCGTTGGGGTTCGTCATCTCGCTGTGGGCCGGCTCGTCGGCGATTTCGGCCTTCGTCGACTCGATCACCGAGGCCCATGATCAGACGCCGCTGCGCCACCCCGTCCGGCAGCGTTTCTATGCGCTCGGCCTGTACGTGATCATGCTGGTCGGAGCGATTGTCACGGCGCCGTTCATTGCGCTGGGCCCCCGCAAGATCGCCGAGTACATCCCCGACAGCTGGGACCATTTCCTGCGGTTCGGCTATTACCCGGTGCTGATCCTGACGTTCATCGTGGCGGTGAACGTCCTGTACCGCGTTTCGCTACCCCGACCGCTGCCCTCACACCGGCTGCTGTACGGCTCGGTCCTGGCCACCGTGGTGTTCCTGCTGGCCACGGTGGGTCTGCGCATCTACCTCACCTGGATCACCAGCACCGGCTACACGTACGGAGCTCTGGCCACCCCCATCGCGTTCCTGCTGTTCGCGTTCTTCCTCGGCTTCGCGATCATGATCGGCGCCGAACTGAATGCGGCGATCGAGGAGGAATTCCCCGCGCCACACACGCACGCCAACCGTGTCCGCCGCTGGATGGCCACCAAGGCCGACACCCTGACCGCGGCGCGGCGCCCCGCACCGGTGCCCGAGGGTGGGCTCCTCCCCGACGACACCGCCGGCGTGTTCGCCGACGAGCTCGGTCAGGGATCCGGCGCAGTCACCGAGCGGGACGCTACTTCTTGAGCTGCTCGTAGATCTTCTTGCAGTCAGGACATACCGGCGATCCCGGCTTGGCCGACTTGGTCACCGGGAACACCTCACCGCACAGCGCGACGACATGCGTGCCCATGACGGCACTTTCGGCGATCTTGTCCTTCTTGACGTAGTGGAAGAACTTCGGAGCGTCGTCGTCTGTCCCGTCGTCGACGCGTTCGTCGGTGTCGGTGCGCTCGATCGTCTGGGTCTGCATGCGTCCATTCTGCCTGGCCACGGAACGGTAAGAAATGCGACCGGCACGCCGGGACCGATGTGTGGAACAGTGGAGGTATGAAACACGGCCAAGAGCTGGGTTTCGATGACGACGGTCGCCCTGTTCTGATCACTCAGGCCGCCCCCGCCTACGAGGACCAGCACCGCCAGCGGGTACGTAAGTACCTCACGCTGATGTCCTTCCGAATTCCTGCACTCATCCTCGCCGCGGTGGCTTACAGCGTGTGGCACAACGGCCTCATCTCGCTGGCCATCATCGTCGCCTCGATTCCGCTGCCGTGGATGGCAGTGTTGATCGCCAACGACCGGCCACCCCGCCGCGCCGAAGAACCGCGCCGCTACGACTCGCGCCGCCGCATCCCGCTGTTTCCTACCGCGGAGCGCCCGGCGATCGCTGGCGCGACCCCGGTGGCGCCGCAACATGGCTCTGACGGGTCCGACGGCGACGTTCCCCGCTGAGTCGGTTCTGGCTCGTTTCTCAGCGAATTATCAGGTCGACCTCCAATAACCGCAGATCAGAAGGTGTGAACCGGGCGACGGGCGGGAACTCTTTGCCGGCATAGGGCGTTGTAGCTCATGAAAGTTCCACCCGATCAGGAGGCCGTTATGGCAAATGCCACCACCAGCCGCGTTGACCAGGATCTCGACGCCCAGAGCCCTGCCGCCGACCTCGTTCGGGTGTACTTGAACGGCATCGGCAAGACGGCACTGCTCAATGCGGCCGATGAGGTCGAACTGGCCAAGCGCATCGAAGCCGGTCTCTACGCACAGCATCTGCTCGACACCCGGAAGCGGTTGGGTGAGAACCGCAAACGCGATCTCGCCGCGGTGGTGCGTGACGGTCAGGCGGCCCGGCGCCACCTGCTCGAGGCGAACCTGCGTCTGGTGGTGTCGCTGGCCAAGCGCTACACGGGTCGCGGCATGCCGCTGCTCGACCTGATCCAGGAGGGCAACCTCGGACTGATCCGCGCCATGGAGAAGTTCGACTACACCAAGGGATTCAAGTTCTCGACCTACGCCACGTGGTGGATCCGCCAGGCGATCACCCGGGGTATGGCCGATCAGAGCCGCACCATTCGGCTGCCCGTTCATCTCGTCGAGCAGGTCAACAAGCTGGCCCGGATCAAGCGCGAGATGCATCAGCAGCTGGGTCGCGAAGCCAGCGACGAAGAACTTGCGGCCGAGTCCGGCATCCCGGTGGAGAAGATCACCGACCTGCTCGAGCACAGCCGTGACCCGGTCAGCCTGGACATGCCCGTCGGTAGCGACGAGGAAGCGCCGCTGGGTGACTTCATCGAAGACTCCGAGGCGATGTCGGCCGAGAACGCGGTGATCTCCGAACTGCTGCACACCGATATCCGCTACGTGCTGGCCACCCTCGATGAACGCGAGCAGCAGGTGATCCGGCTGCGCTTCGGTCTCGACGACGGCCAGCCCCGCACCCTCGATCAGATCGGCAAGCTGTTCGGCCTGTCCCGGGAACGGGTCCGCCAGATCGAGCGCGAGGTGATGGCCAAGCTGCGGCACGGCGACCGTGCCGACCGGCTGCGCTCCTACGCGAGCTGATCGACCCCGCGCCCGGGTCGAGCTGATCGGCTCCGCCCCGGGGGCGATTTGATCGGCTCCGCGACGGGGCGATTTGATCGGCTCCGGATGGGGCAGCCAGGGACGACCCGACAGAAGGCCCGCCGCACCACGGCGGGCCTTTTGCGTGTCGACGACGCAGGGCGGTGTCGCCGCAGGGAGCAGCGTTGTCCAGGCGGCAGACCGGTAGACTCACGCACAGACGGAGGGTGTGCGCATGAACGACCTGATCGATACCACCGAGATGTACCTTCGGACCATTTACGACCTCGAAGAAGAGGGCGTCATCCCACTGCGGGCGCGTATCGCCGAGCGTCTGGAACAAAGCGGCCCCACCGTGAGCCAGACAGTGTCACGCATGGAGCGGGACGGCCTGCTCCACGTCGCCGGTGACCGCCACCTCGAACTCACTGAGAAAGGCCGGTCGCTGGCCATCGCGGTGATGCGTAAACACCGCCTTGCCGAACGTCTCCTCGTCGACGTCATCGGTCTGCCGTGGGAGGAAGTGCACGCCGAGGCATGCCGGTGGGAGCATGTGATGAGCGAGGACGTCGAACGGCGACTCGTCCAGGTGCTCAACAACCCGACCACCTCCCCCTTCGGCAATCCCATCCCGGGCCTGTCCGAACTCGGCTTCGGCGGCGATCTGCTCAACGAGACCTCGACGCTGGTGCGCTTGACCGAACTGCCCGCCGGCATGCCGGTGGCCGTCGTTGTACGCCAGCTGACCGAGCACGTCCAGGGCGACACCGATCTCATCGCCCGGCTCAAGGACGCCGGCGTGGTGCCCAACGCCCGCGTCACAGTCGAGCTGAACGACCACGGTGGCGTCATGATCGTCATCCCGGGCCACGAACAGGTCGAACTCCCCCACGAGATGGCCCACGCGGTCAAGGTCGAGAAGGTCTGACACCGGCCCAGGTCTCGGTCTACCCCGCGCGGCGGCCGAACAGCCGGCGCGGCGGAAGCGGGATACCGAGCTCGGCGGCAATGCGGTAACCGGTGCGCGCGAGATCGCGAATCTCTTCGGGCCGTATCCCCGATCGCAGGGCCTGGTCGAGCATGCCTGCCATGTTGTGCCCCGGCTCGCAGCTCAATGCGGCATCCAAAGCGATGCCCGCCAGGGGCCCGTCACCGCGCGCATAGGCGGAGAAGGCCAGCAGCACAAGCGCTTCGGCACGCCAAGGCACGGGTAGCCGTCGCGAGAGATCCGCCCACAGAGATTCCGCCGGTCCGGCACCGTCGCCCACTGCCAGGGCGTAGAGCGTGTCACGGACCTGCGGATGATCCAGCGACGTGCCCAACCGGACCAGGTCGTCGTCGCTCAACGCCGACCCGGCGGCAATCTGCGCGGCGCTCGCCAGGGCGAACTCGATGCGGCTCCCGATGTCGCAACGCTCGACGCCGTCAGCCTTGTCGAGCAGTCGTGCCAGCCCGGCCGCGCGCTCAGGCTCGGTGGGCGTGACGACCGCCACCAGGTCGGCGCGCCGTGCGTAGAGCCGTCGCCCGTCCAGCACCGCGGCCAGCGCCAGCGGCGATGCGGTCGGATCCGCCACCCGCCCGGAGCGGCCGCAGCCGTCTGCGCAGTACCACCGGCCGCCGGCATCGACCACATCCACGACATGCGCGGCGATCAGTTCGACGTGCCTTTCGGCGAGTTCCTCGGTGAGCAGTTGGGTCCACTCCCGATAGTCCTCGGCGCACATCCGGCAGCCGGCGCCCTCGCCGTCGACGATGATCGCGACCGCAACCTCGGGCTCGGCAACAGCTGCCACCTCGGCGAGTTCGAACAGCGGTCCGGTGTCGCCGTCGGGTAGGTCGATGCGTAGCACCGCGCCCATCTCGCCGTCAGCGGCGGTGACGAGTACCAGCGACTTCTCGGGCACGAAGCCCAACACCGCGGGCAGCGAAGCGATCATGAGATCGGGGTTGTCGAGGGGGCATCCGAAGCGTGATGTGGTGGCCATATGGCCAACCTGGCAACTGCTTCCGACGAACCGGCCGCGACAGCGGCCTGCCGCGGCCGAACTGGGGATGAATACGCGATTGGGGATGAACCGCCGGCGCTGGCCGTGGGGTGTTCACCAGTTGTTGACGTGCGCCGACATGCGAGGTGTCGGTAACCGGCGTAGACCTTACCCATGGCTTCGATGCTGGAGTACGACCTCGTCGTGATCGGTTCGGGACCGGGCGGGCAGAAGGCCGCCATCGCCGCCGCCAAGCTCGGCAAGTCGGTGGCCGTGATCGAGCGCGGGCGGATGCTGGGCGGCGTCTGCGTCAACACCGGCACCATCCCGTCGAAGACCCTGCGCGAGGCGGTCGTCTACCTGACGGGGATGAACCAGCGCGAACTGTACGGCGCGAGCTACCGAGTCAAGGACAAGATCACCCCGGCGGACCTGCTGGCCCGCACCACGCACGTCATCGGCAAGGAAGTCGACGTCGTGCGCTCCCAGCTGATCCGCAACCGCATCGACCTGATCGAGGGTCACGGCCGGTTCTTGGACCCACACACGGTGCTGGTCGAGGAACCCCACCGCGGGGAACGCACGACCGTCACCGCGGAGTACATCGTCATCGCCACCGGCACCAAACCCGCCCGCCCGGCCGGGGTCGAGTTCGACGAGGAACGAGTTCTCGACTCCGACGGCATCCTGGATCTCAAGATCCTGCCGACCTCGATGGTGGTGGTCGGGGCCGGGGTGATCGGTATCGAGTACGCCTCGATGTTCGCGGCCCTGGGCACCAAGGTCACCGTGGTGGAGAAACGCACCAACATGCTCGAGTTCTGCGATCCCGAGATCATCGAGTCGCTGAAATTTCACCTGCGCGACCTCGCGGTCACGTTCCGGTTCGGCGAAGAAGTCACCGCGGTCGACGTCGGGGCCACGGGCACCGTCACGACGCTGGCCAGCGGCAAACAGATCCCCGCTGAGACCGTGATGTACTCCGCGGGGCGGCAGGGCCAGACCGACCACCTCGATCTGCCCAACGCAGGCCTCGAGGCCGACAATCGGGGCCGGGTGTTCGTCGACGACAACTTCCAGACCAAAGTCGATCACATCTATGCCGTCGGCGACGTCATCGGGTTCCCCGCGCTGGCTGCCACGTCGATGGACCAGGGCAGGCTCGCGGCCTACCACGCATTCGGCGAACCCTGCAAAGGCATGACCGAGCTGCAGCCCATCGGCATCTACTCGATCCCCGAAGTCTCCTACGTCGGCGCCACCGAGGTCGAGTTGACCAACAGCGCCATCCCGTACGAGGTGGGGGTGTCGCGGTATCGTGAGCTGGCTCGCGGCCAGATCGCCGGTGACTCCTACGGGATGCTCAAACTGCTGGTCTCGACCGAAGACCTCCGACTGCTCGGTGTCCACATCTTCGGTACCAGCGCCACCGAGATGGTGCACATCGGCCAGGCGGTCATGGGCTGCGGCGGGACCGTCGAGTATCTCGTCGACGCAGTGTTCAACTATCCGACGTTCTCCGAGGCCTACAAGGTCGCCGCACTGGACGTGATGAACAAGCTGCGCGCGCTTCACCAATTCCGCAGCTGACCCGGCCCCGCGCAGGTCGACAGCGCCTGCGGCAGGAATGTCACATCGGCGTGTGCACGTTCGAACAAATAGGTGACATGGCGGGTACCCCCGTGGCGTGACCCACGACGTGCGAGACACTGGAGGGGCACGGTCGACCACGACAGACCACTGTCGCGATGACGTCGCGACGAGGAGGCGAGAAAGATGGCTGACAACGCACAAGACCATGGTCAGGAACCGGGCCAGCAGTACCAGCCCGAACAGACCGGCATGTACGAGCTCGAGTTTCCGGCCCCGCAGCTGTCGTCACCGGACGGCCGCGGCCCGGTGCTGATCCATGCGCTCGAGGGTTTCTCCGACGCCGGCCACGCGATCCGGTTGTCCGCACAGCACCTCAAGGACACCCTGGACACCGAGCTGGTGGCCTCGTTTGCGATCGACGAGTTGCTCGACTACCGGTCCCGACGCCCGCTGATGACGTTCAAGACCGACCACTTCACCGCCTACGAAGAGCCCGAGCTCAACCTGTATGCGTTGCACGACCGGGTCGGCACGCCGTTTCTGCTGCTGACCGGCATGGAGCCCGACCTGAAGTGGGAGCGCTTCATCACCGCCGTGCGACTGTTGTCGGAGCGGCTCGGGGTGCGCCGGGTGATCGGGCTGGGTTCGATCCCCATGGCGGTGCCGCACACGCGTCCGATGACCTTGACCGCACATTCCAACGACAAGGAACTGATCGCCGACCATCAGCCGTGGGTCGGCGAGGTGCAGGTGCCCGGCAGCGCGTCGAACCTGCTCGAGTTCCGCATGGCCCAGCACGGCCACGAAGTGGTGGGGTTCACGGTCCACGTTCCGCACTACCTGGCCCAGACCGATTTCCCTGCTGCCGCCGAGACGTTGCTGTCAGAGGTTGCTCGAAGTGCGTCTCTGCAGATCCCGACCGATGCGCTCACCCGCGCCGCAGCGGAGGTGTTCGACAAGATCAACGAGCAGGTGGCGGCCAGTTCCGAGGTCGCTCAAGTGGTGGAGGCCCTGGAGCGCCAGTACGATGCGTTCGTTGCCGCTCAGGAGAACCGGTCTCTGCTGGCGCGCGACGAGGAATTGCCAAGCGGTGAGGAGATCGGGGCCGAGTTCGAGCGTTTCCTCGCCCAGCAGGCCGACGAGAGGTACCGGAAGGACAAGGACGACCCCCGCGACAACAGTTAGCGGATACTCCTCGGACTTCGTGCCGCGCGTTGGTCCCGACGATGAAGTGGGCGACATGACCGTGACGATCGGGTGCCACCGATGACCGAGCGCAAGCCGAATCTGCGCTCGGTGCGCGAGCTCACGCCGACGCTGCAGTTCCGCACCATTCACGGCTATCGCCGGGCGTTTCGGGTGGCCGGCTCGGGTCCGGCGATCCTGCTCATCCACGGCATCGGCGACAACTCCACGACGTGGAGCACGGTACAGACCAAGCTTGCTCAGCGGTTCACCGTGATCGCCCCCGACCTGCTCGGCCACGGCAGATCCGACAAACCGCGCGCCGACTACTCCGTGGCCGCCTACGCCAACGGGATGCGCGATCTGCTCAGTGTGCTGGACATCGACAGCGTGACCGTGGTGGGGCACTCGCTCGGTGGCGGCGTTGCCATGCAGTTCGCCTATCAGTTCCCTCAACTGGTGAACCGGCTGATCCTGGTGGGTGCCGGTGGAGTCACCAAAGATGTCAACCTCGCGCTGCGCGTCGCAGCGATGCCGATGGGTAGCGAGGCGCTGGCGCTGCTGCGGTTGCCGCTGGTGCTTCCCACGCTGCAGGCCGTCGGACGCTGCAGTGGCGCCCTGTTGGGCTCCACCCGCGCGGGCAGGGACATCCATGAGGCCCTGCGCATTCTCTCCGATCTGCCCGAGCCGACAGCGTCGTCGGCGTTCGCCCGCACCCTGCGCGCCGTGGTCGACTGGCGCGGTCAGGTCGTCACCATGCTCGACCGCTGCTATCTGACGCAATCGGTTCCCGTGCAATTGATCTGGGGTAGCCACGATTCGGTCATCCCGGTCAGTCACGCCGACATGGCGCACGCGGCGATGCCGGGGTCGCAGCTGGAGATCTTCGAAGGCTCCGGCCATTTCCCGTTCCACGACGATCCGGACCGGTTCGTCGAGGTGGTCGAACGGTTCATCGACAGCACCGATCCCGCCGTCTACGACCAGGACTATCTGCGCGAGTTGTTGCGCGCCGGCATCAGCGAGACATCGATCTCGGGTTCGGTGGGGACCCGTGTCGCCGTGCTCGACGCCATGGGTGCCGACGAACGCAGCGCAACATGACGTTACGCCGTGGTGCGGCCACGTAGAGTCGGCACCATGGCGATCGACGTGACAGTGCTGCGCGTGTTCACCGACGAAAACGGCAGGTACGGCAATCTCCTCGGCGTCGTCGACGCCGCCAGTGTCGAGCCCGCCGACCGGCAGCGGTTGGCCACCGAGTTGGGCTACAGCGAAACGATTTTCGTGACCCTGCCGGCGGCAGGAACGCACACCACCCAGGCGCACATCCACACTCCGGCGACCGAGCTGCCGTTCGCCGGACACCCGACCGTCGGTGCGGCGTGGTGGCTCAACCAGCGCGGTACGCCGGTCAAGACGTTGCAGGTGCCCGCCGGGATCGTGCAGATCGGTGACGAAGGCGAACTCGCGTCGGTCAGCGCCCGCGCTGAGTGGGCTCCCGCGTTCTCCATCTACGAACTCACCACCGCCGAGGAACTGTCGGCCGCCGATCCGGAGGACTACAGCGACGACGCCGAGCATTATCTGTGGACCTGGATCGACCGGGAAGCCGGGTCGATCAGATCGAGGATGTTCGCACCCCGCCTCGGCATCACCGAGGACGAGGCCACCGGCGCTGCCGCAGTCCGCATGACTGAATATCTGAGCCGGGATCTCACCATCATCCAAGGCCGAGGATCGGTCATCGAGACCAGATGGACTCCGGAAGGATGGGTCAAGGTCGCCGGCCGCGTCGTCGAGGACCACATCCGTCAGGTCGACTGACGAGCCCTCCACGTTCGGGTCAGCCCGGCGCCGGGACCTTCCGATGCGCACGCAGCGCCTGGATCTCCCGCTCGAAGTCTTCAGCCGAGGAGAACGAGCGATACACCGATGCGAACCTCAGGTAGGCCACTTCGTCCAGATCGCGCAGTGGGCCGAGGATCGCCAGGCCGACCTCGTTGCTGGGTACCTCCGGCGAACCCGTCGCGCGCACCGCGTCCTCGACCTGCTGGGCCAACAGGTTGAGGGCGTCGTCGTCGACCTGGCGGCCCTGACAGGCGCGCCGCACACCTCTGATGACCTTCTCGCGGCTGAACGGCTCGGTGACACCACTGCGTTTGACGACGGCGAGGACCGCCGTTTCGACCGTTGTGAATCGGCGCCCGCACTCCGGGCACGCACGGCGTCGCCGGATCGCCTGGCCCTCGTCGGCCTCACGGGAGTCGACGACCCGCGAATCGGGATGACGACAGAACGGACAGTGCATCACCGCTCCTTCGCCACACCGACGGTCAACCGCTTCGGACCCCATCGAGACTACCTGCGCCCGAGTCGGTCGGCCCGACACCGGACCGGCGGGCACGCAGCGAGTACGAGCCGGCAGCGGCGCGTCACGGCGGCGCCAGGTGCCAGTCAAGTCGGGTCCGCCCTCAACCGACCGGGGCGATGAGGGTCTGGCCGGCGTCGACGGCGACCGACTCCAGCTCGTTCAATTGCCGGATACGATCGACCACCTCCGACACCGGGGCGTCCGGCGACACTCGCTGGGCGATCTGCTGCAACGACTCCCCCGCCTGCACCTGCACCACTGCCAGCCGGCTCGGCGGAGCCTCGGCGGTCTCGCCCACGACACCGCCCGCCTGGGCAACCAGGCCGAGCCACAGCGTGATCGCGCCGGCGACGACCGCCAACAGCACTGTGGTGAACGGCGTGATGGGCCGCGGCCGATGCGAGGCCCGCGACAGCAGCACTCCGGTGCCCCGATACTGCGTCGCCGACCCGGCGGGGCGACGCGAACGGTGTGCGGATACGGCGCGCCGGCGCGGACGGAACGCACCCGGCACTTCACGGGGCGTGGCATGGCCGGCGGGTCGCCACGTCGCCTCGTACGCGGGCCCGGCGTCCAGACGGTTCCAGGTGTCGTATTCCGGGGTGATCGTCATCTTCACTGCCCTTCCCTCGCGGTTCGGATTCGCTCTTGTGTTCGAACGATAGTCGATCATGTGTTCGATGGATAGAACATGTGATCGAACTGTTGCGAACGCTAGGCCACCCCACCGACAAGTCCCCTCGGCCCGACACGCGTCGAACACATGTTTGATTCTGTCGCCGCGACGGTCTAGATTCGGGCACATGAGCGACGACAGCGACAGCACGGCCGGCACCGATGCACCCCGTGACCGCGACACCAGCCTGACCGACCGTCAGCGCACCATCCTGGAGGTGATCCGGACATCGGTCACCACCCGCGGCTACCCGCCCAGCATCAGAGAGATCGGCGATGCGGTCGGGTTGACCTCCACCTCATCGGTGGCCCATCAGCTGCGCACGCTGGAGCGCAAGGGGTATCTGCGCCGCGATCCCAATCGCCCCCGCGCGGTCGACGTGCGGGGTGCCGACGACGCGGCCACGCCGGTCGTCACCACCGACGTGGCCGGTTCCGATTCGCTCCCGGAACCGACGTTCGTCCCCGTACTGGGGCGCATCGCTGCCGGTGGCCCGATCCTGGCCGAGGAAGCCGTCGAGGACGTGTTCCCACTACCGCGGGAACTGGTCGGGGAAGGTTCGCTGTTCCTGCTCAAGGTGGTCGGCGAGTCGATGATCGATGCAGCCATCTGCGACGGCGACTGGGTGGTCGTCCGTCAGCAGAACGTCGCCGACAACGGCGACATCGTCGCGGCGATGATCGACGGTGAGGCCACGGTGAAGACCTTCAAACGGACCCGCGGCCAGGTGTGGCTGCTTCCGCACAACCCGGCGTTCGAGCCCATCCCGGGCAATGACGCCGCGGTCCTCGGCAAAGTCGTGACCGTCATCCGCAAGGTGTGACGAGGCGGAACTATCCGGCGCGTACGAAACCCATCGTGCGCGCCATCTCCTCACTGGCGAAATAGATCTCGGCGACCACGTCGCCGTACTCGGGGCTGTCAGGCACCCAGTACAGACCCGATTGGGTGTCGGCCTTCACCGGATAGCCGCCCGGCACTTCGCGTGGATCATCGAGCGCCATGTGCAGCGCTGTTCCCAGCGGTGACGGCTCGTCGATATCGATCCGCGCGTGCCGACCGGTATCGGTCAACGGATCACGCTCGAAGACAGGTCCCGGCGGGGGCACCTCGTCGGCGTAGACCTCACGATCCGCCGCCGGTTCGGTGCCGCCAACCGGATCCGCCTCGTAGATCGCGCCGGCCTGGTTCATCGCGTCGGCCTCGTCGCTGGCATCGGGCTCGCCGATGGCGTCCTCCTCGGCGAAGTCGTCGTCGTACTCGTCGTCGAAGTCCTCGTCGAACTCGTCGTCGAAATCGGACTCGAAATCGGACTCGAAATCGGACTTGAAATCGGACTTGAAATCGGACCCTGCAGCAACGGCGGGTGCGGGACCGGGTTCGTACGCGTCCGGCTCGACAGGAGGCGCGACCTCGCCAGGCGGTGCGACCTCGTCGGGGGTCTGGATCATCGTCGGCGCTGTATCGACGGCGTCGGGATCCTCCTGCTCGGCATCGTCGGAGCGCCCCGCACCGGCAGTACTCCAGAAGCTCAGCGGGGTCGAGACATCGTGAGCGCTCTCCGATGACGGGGGTGCCGCGGTCAGCGAGCCCAAGCCTTCGCGGGCGTACAGGTCGCCGAACAACTCGTCCTCGCCGCCGTACCCTTCTTCTCGCTGCTCCCCGGCGAGCGCGGCCACATACCTGCTGTCGTCGTCCTCTCCGTCGGCGAAGTCGGACGAGTCGTCTCGGCGGCGGTTTCGCATCACCGCGAAGGCCACCACGGCGACCAGGAGCAGGATCGGAACGATGGCCAACAACCACCACCAGCTCCACCGGAATCCGGTGCCCTCGTCGGCGTCGGAGGCCTGCGGTGTCGCAGTAGCCGCCGGGGCTTCCTGGCCCGGCACCTCCAAGCCGGCCAATTGGGAGGCCAAGCTCGCCGGGTCGGTACTGAACTGACCTGAGGCGGTGTTCCAGGAAATGGATCCGTTGGCGAATCGCTGGGTGATGACGTCGCCGTCCTGGGTCTGATCGGCCACCGGCGCTCCCAGCTCCCCGGTCGCCCCGCCGAGTTCCTGCCACGCCGCATTCAACGGGCCGCGCACGATCACAGCGCCGTAGTCGGGAGTCCAGAAGATGACCGGTTCGTCGTCGGCGGCGAACTGGCTCATCCGGCTCGCCGGCTCGAGCCCACCGTCCCTCTCGCTGGTCACCGGGAACCCGAGATCACCCTGCGGACCGCCGACACTCTCGTATTTCGCCAGCACCTGCCCGGTCACCACGTTCGCACCGGTCTCGGGGGTGTAGAAGATCTTGCCGTTGACGAAGTCCTGGCCCCAGCCGTTGTCGCCGATCTCGTACGGCTCCCCCTGGGCCTCTCCCAGCGGGCCCAGCGGACCGCCCGCGGCGCGGCGCGCGGCGTTGATCGCCGAAATCGGGTCGTCGGGGACGGCCAGATCGGTCAGTTGATCGGCCAGTTCCGGCGGTTCGGTGGTGAAGGTCTTGGTGCTGGAGTCGTAGGACAGCGCGCCGCTGGCGAAGTCCTGACTGACCACTGATCCGTCGTAGGTGGCATCGTCGACGGGCACGCCCAGCGCACCGGTCGATCCACCCAGCTGGTCCCATGCGGCGTTGACGGGCCCCCGCACCACGCGGGCTCCGTGCTCGGGGGTCCAGAAGATGACCGGGTTGTCGGGCGCGCTGAACGTGCTGTTGCGGCTGCCCGGAGCCAGCCCGGGACCCTCGTCGATCGTGGGGAAGCCCAGGTCGCTGTCGGCGGCGCCGCCCAGCGACTCGTACTTCTCCAGAATGGCGCCCTGCATGTAGTGCGCCCCGGTCTGGGGGGTGAAGAACATGACACCGGACACGAAGTTCTGCGCGAATCCGTCGCCGGCGGGGTAGACGCCGCCGGTTCTCGCGCCCAGCGGACCGGTATCGCCACCGCTGGCCTGCCACGCCGCGGTGATGGCGCCATCGGCCTCGGCTTCGGGCTGGGCGACGGCGACCGGCGCCAGCAGGAAGGCCGTAGCGACCCCCACCACCGCGATCGTCGCACGACCGAGCATTCGTAGGCGCACCAGCGGCTGCCGGCTCATTGATCCTCCCCGCGGTCGGCGACGGTGTCTCGAAGTCCTCGGTGCGTCCCTCGAGAAATTCTGAGAAAGTTACCGCGTCCGTTCACTGTGCGTCAGCAGACCCCGATAACCAAGCCACCTCGCCGGTCCAGCACAAGAATCTGCCGTGTTTCCGACCTGCTCAGACGCCGAGACTGCGGCCGATGATCTCCTTCATGATCTCGGTGGTGCCGCCGTAGATCGTCTGTACCCGCGCGTCCAGGTAGGCGCGGGCGACGTCGTACTCGCGCATGTACCCGTACCCACCGTGCAGTTGCAGACACCGGTCGATCAGGTGAACCTGCTTTTCGGTGGAGTACCACTTGGCCATCGCGGCTTGCTCGACGGTGAGCTTCTCGTCGAGGTGGAGCCGGATGAACTCGTCGACCATGATGCGCACGAGCGTGGCCTCGGTGGACAGTTCGGCCAGCAGGAAGCGGCTGTTCTGCTGGCTGCCGATGGGTTTGCCGAAGGCCTTGCGCTCCTTGGTGTACTGCAGCGTCTGGTCCAGCACGGCCTCCATTGCCGCCGCCGCCATGATCGCGATGCTGATGCGTTCCTGGGGCAGGTTCTGCATCAGGTAGATGAACCCCTGCCCTTCTTCGCCGAGGAGGTTCGCCGCGGGCACCCGCACATCGGTGAAGGACAGCTCCGCCGTGTCCTGGGCGTCCAGACCGATCTTGTCGAGTTTTCGGCCTCGCTCGAAGCCCTCCATGCCGCGTTCCACGACCAACAGGGAGAAGCCCAGCGCGCCCTTCTCCGGGTCGGTCTGGGCCACGACGATGACGAGGTCGGAGTGAATCCCGTTCGTGATGAACGTTTTCGAACCGTTGAGGATGTAGTGGTCGCCGTCCTTGACGGCCCGGGTCTTGATGCCCTGCAGATCGCTACCGGTACCCGGTTCGGTCATCGCGATGGCGCTGATGAGTTCGCCGGTGCAGAACTTCGGCAGCCAGCGCTGTTTCTGCTCCTCGTTGGCCAGCCGGATCAGGTAGGGAGCGGTGACGTCGTTGTGCAGGCTGAAGCCCAGGCCGCTGTAGCGGCCGGCCGTGACCTCTTCGGTGATGATGGTGTTGTAGCGGAAGTCCGGGTTGCCGCCGCCGCCGTACTCCTCGGGGACGGCCATGCCGAGGAAACCTTGTTTGCCGGCTTCTAGCCACACCCCCCGGTCGACGAGCTTGTCGGCCTCCCACTGCTCGTGGTTCGGGGCGACATGCCGCTCTAGGAACGCGCGGAACGATTCTCGGAACAAGTCGTGCTCGGGTTCGAACAGGGTGCGCTGATAGGCGATGACGGGGGCCGCCTTGTCGGTTCCCAGGCCCATGGTGATGTCCTCCATCGTCGGTACGGACGTTTGACAGACTGCCCGCCAACGTACCCCATCCAACCGGATGGTTGGTCGAGGCCCAGAGCATGTTCACAGGACCGTAAGTTCGGTCCGACGATCGAATTTCGCTGCGGCAACGCGAACCGCGGGCCGGCGCCGAAGCGCCGACCCGCGGTGTGGTGCGTCGAGCTGGGACGTCTACGAGGTGGCGGTCGCCGCCCGCGCCCCGGTGTTACGCGGCCGACGCCGGCGGCCACCGCCGTTTCGGCGCGGACCGGACGTGCGCGGCGCACCGCCGGAGTTCTTCGCCGCAGGAGCGGGATTCGGTGCGGGGGCGCGCAGCGGCGCGATGTCGCCGACGAGCGCCTGCACCTGTGCGGACTCGGCCGTGACCTCCTGCGGACGCACCGAGATCCCGGCCTTACGCAGCAGGTGCTGAGTGTCTCGGCGCTGCTCGGGCAGCACCACGGTGACGACGTCACCGTCGCTGCCGGCACGCGCGGTGCGCCCCGACCGGTGCAGATAGGCCTTGTGCTCCATCGGAGGGTCGACATGCACCACCAACTCCACGCCGTCGACGTGAACTCCGCGGGCCGCGATGTCGGTGGCCACCAGAACCCGTGCCGACCCGCTGCTGAACGCTGCCAGGTTGCGGTCCCGGGCGGGCTGGGAGAGGTTGCCGTGCAGATCCACCGACGGCACTCCCGATTCGGTGAGCTGCTTGGCGAGCTTGCGCGCCTGATGCTTGGTGCGCATGAACAGAATTCGGCGCCCGGTCCCCGAGGCCAACAGGTGCACCAGCTCCTTCTTGGCCTGGGCTCCCCCGACGTGGAAGACGTGGTGGGTCATGGCTGCCGGCGGAGCGCTGACCTCGTCGACCGAGTGCACGACGGGGTCGGCGAGGAAGCGCCGCACCAGCTTGTCGACGCCGTTGTCCAGCGTGGCCGAGAACAGCAGCCGTTGTCCGCCTGCCGGGGTGGCCGCCAGGATGCGGGTGACACCGGGCAGGAAGCCGAGATCGGCCATGTGGTCAGCCTCGTCGAGCACGGTTGTGACGACGTCGTCGAGCGTGATCAGCTTCTGACGCATCAAATCCTCGAGGCGCCCCGGGCATGCCACGACGATGTCGGCGCCCGCGCGCAACGCGGCGACCTGCTTGTTCTGGGAGACCCCGCCGAAGATGGTGGTCACACTCAACCCGCTCGCCGAAGCCAACGGCTGCAGCACAGCGGTGATCTGGGTGGCCAGTTCCCGGGTGGGGGCCAGCACGAGGCCGGTGGGTCGATTCGGCCGGCTGCGGTGTTCGCTCAGTGCGGCCACCAGCGGTATCGAGAACGCCAGCGTCTTGCCGCTGCCGGTCTTACCGCGGCCGAGCACGTCACGGCCCGACAGCGAATCGGGCAGCGTCGCGGCCTGGATGGGAAACGGTGTGGTGATGTCGTTGGCGGCCAGTGCGCGCACCAGAGGTGCGGGCACGCCGAGATCTGCGAAGGTGTGGGTGGTCATGTGTGCCTTTCCGGCGTTCGGGCGGTGTGTGCCCGGCTGACCGCGACGAGGTTCGTCCAGCGGTAGTGCGCACACGGTGGCGAATGTCGCCACGCCACGTGATGTGGGAAATGATCTGATGTCGGCGTCAAGAGGCGGGTGCCTACGTGCGGTGGTGTCAACACTGTTCTGCCGCAGCCGACGTCGCCAACCCTACCGCACAGCCGAGCCGGCGCCCTATTCGCCCTGGTCAGAATGTCGCGAAGTCCGCGAGGCCCGCCGCCAGCGACATCGGCACGCGCCCTTTGATCCGGGTACCGGTCTCGGTGTGTTCGACGGCGTCCACACGTCCTTCGGCGTGGATCCGGTTGACGAGTTCCCCACGGCTGTACGGGATGGTGACATCCACCACTGTGTCGCGCGGCTCGACCAACTCCGCCATCCGGGACTGCAACCGCCCCAGGCCGTCGCCGGTGCGCGCCGACACGAACACCGCATCGGGCAGCGCCCGCCGCAGATGAGCCAGCGTGAGCCCGTCGGCTGCGTCGATCTTGTTGACCACCAACAGTTCTGGCGGTGGTGCGATGCCGTACTCGGCCACCACCTCGTTGACCACCTGGCGTACCGCATTGATCTGGGCCAACGGGTTCACATCCGAGCCATCGACCACGTGGACGAGCAGTTCGGCGCCGACGACCTCTTCGAGCGTCGATCGGAACGCCTCGACCAGCTGGGTGGGCAGGTGACGCACGAAGCCGACCGTGTCGGTCAACACGAATGGCCTGCCATCGGCGAATTCCCCACGGCGCGTGGTCGGTTCGAGCGTGGCGAACAACGCGTTCTCGACCAGTACGCCCGCACCGGTCAGAGCGTTGAGCAGGCTGGACTTGCCGGCGTTGGTGTAACCGACGATCGCCACCGCCGGGACGTCGCTGGCGACGCGGCGACTGCGCTGGGTGTCGCGGACCTGCTTCATCGCACGAATGTCGCGGCGCAGCTTGGCCATTCGTTCGCGGATGCGGCGGCGGTCGGTCTCGATCTTGGTCTCACCCGGGCCGCGGGTACCCACCCCACCGCCGGCTCCGCCTGCACGGCCGCCGGCCTGCCGCGACATCGACTCGCCCCAGCCGCGCAGCCTGGGCAGCATGTACTCCATCTGGGCCAGCGCCACTTGCGCCTTGCCTTCGCGGCTGGTCGCGTGCTGGGCGAAGATGTCGAGGATCAGCGCGGTCCGGTCGATGACCTTGACCTTGACGATCTTCTCCAGCGCGGTGAGCTGGGCCGGGCTGAGTTCACCGTCGCAGATGATGGTGTCGGCGCCCGTGGCGGCGACGATGTCGCGCAATTCGGCGGCTTTGCCGGAGCCGATATAGGTGGCGGGGTCGGGCCGGTCGCGACGCTGGATCACGCCTTCGAGCACCTCGGAGCCTGCAGTCTCGGCCAACGCCGCCAATTCGGCGAGGCTGGCGTCGGCGTCGGCTGCGCTGCCCTCGGTCCACACGCCGACGAGCACGACGCGTTCCAGACGTAGCTGGCGGTACTCGACCTCGGAGATGTCGGCCAACTCGGTGGACAAGCCGGCCACTCGGCGCAGTGCGGTGCGGTCGTCGAGCGCCAGCTCACCGGCGCTGGGGGTGTGGTGGACGAAATCGGGGTGGGTCATAGGCGAATCAAGGTTCGCACGGAGATCACTGTTCATGCACCTCGTTTAACGTCTGCTGGGCCTGCCACCATTCCTGGGCGAGTTCTCCCTGCGCGACGAGCACGGACGGACCCCGCAGAAAACTGCTGGCGTCGGTGACCGTGACGGTGACCTGTCCCCCGGGAATGCGCACCTGCAGCGCCCCGGTGGCGTCCCCGCGATGAGCCAGCGCCGCGACAGCCGCGGCGACCGTTCCGGTACCGCAGGAGCGCGTCTCGCCGACGCCGCGCTCGTGGACCCGCATCGTGGCCACACCGTCCACGGCGGCGGTGAGGACCTCGATGTTGACGCCGTCGGGAAACTGATCGGTGTCGAAGCGCACGGGCGCTGCGACGTCGAGTGAGGCCAGCTCGTCAGCGGTCAGGGCGGCGTCCACGCAGGCCAGGTGCGGGTTGCCGACGTCGACCGCCAGACCGGTGAACGTGCGCCCGCCCACCACGGCGGTACCGGTGCCGAACTGGTTGGCCTTGCCCATCTCGACGCTGACGTCGGCGAACGTCGCGTCAACGGCACGCAGTTCGACCGGCCGGGGCCCGGCCAGGGAGCCGACCACGAACTCGCGGCGGCGCTCCAGCCCGGCCGCCCACAGGTAGTGGGCGAAGACCCGCACCCCGTTGCCGCACATCTGCGCCGACGACCCGTCGGCGTTGCGGTAGTCCATGAACCAGTCTTCGGCGGAGACGCCGTCGGGCAGGCGCTCGAGGACACCGGCCGACAGCAACGCACCGGCCGTGGTGACGCGAAGCACGCCGTCGGCGCCCAACCCCCGTCGGCGATCGCACAGGGCGGCCACCGCGGACGGCACCAGTGCGATGTCGGCGGGCTCGTCGACCAGGATGACGAAGTCGTTCTCCGTGCCGTGCCCTTTGGCGAACTTCACCTGTTCAGGATACTTCCCGCCATGCCCGCAGCGTTGTCTCGACGTTGTCGGGCGACGCGCCGTCGAGCCAGGTGATGCGGTGGTCGCGGCGGAACCAGGAGCGTTGACGGCGGACGTAACGGCGGGTGCCGACGAACGTCGGTTCGCGTGCACCCGACCCGTCTCCACCGGTGTCGAGGTCGGCGAGGACCTGCGCGTAGCCCAACGCCCGGGCTGCGGTGACCCCCTCGCGCAACCCCTGGTCGAGCAGCGCGTGCACCTCGTCGACCAGACCGGCCTCGAACATCTGCTCGGTGCGTCTGGCCAGCCGATCGTCGAGAGCGGCGGTGTCCCAGTCCAGCCCGATGATCGCGGTGTTCCAGCGTGGGGTGCCGATGCGCGGCGCGGACGCAGCGAACGGCCGGCCGGTCAGCTCCACCACTTCCAAGGCCCGCACGATCCGCCGACCGTCGGTGGGCAGGATGGATGCAGCCGCGGCGGGATCCACGCGCCCCAGTTCGGCGTGCAGGGCGGCGACCCCGATCTCGGCGAGCCGCTGTTCCCAGCGGGTCCGCACGCCGGGATCGGTGGCAGGGAACGACCACTGATCGAGCAGCGACTGGATGTAGAGCATCGACCCGCCGACGATCACCGGCAGAGCCCCCCGGGCGGCGATGGCTTCGATATCGGCGGCCGCGGCCTGCTGATAGCGCGCGACGGTCGCCGTTTCGGTCACGTCGAGCACATCGAGCTGGTGGTGGGGCACGCCGCGCCGTTCGCTGACAGGCAGTTTGGCGGTGCCGATGTCCATGCCGCGGTAGAGCTGCATCGCGTCGGCGTTGACCACCTCCACCGGCAGTTCGCCGGCGAGGCGGTCGGCGACCCGTAACGCCAGCTCCGATTTTCCGGTGCCGGTGGGTCCCACCAGTGCCAGCGGCCGCACGTCGGTCACGGCGTCCAGCGGCCGACGAAGTAGCCGACGCCGTACGGAGCGCCGCGGTAGAGCTCGTCGGCCGATCGTGGCGCCGGGGCGACGAGACCGGCGAGCACCTGGTAGGCCACCCGGCCGACAGCACTCTCGCTCAACCCGACCAGCGCGGACGCGGCGCCGCCGGCCAATGCATCGTCGAGGGCGTGCTGACCGGCGAGCGCGTCGGGGTCGTATCCCCCCGGCGCGGCGGGGGTCAGCGTGTTCGCACCGTCGGCGACCACCAGCACGCCGGTGGGCTCGTCGAACGCGTCGAGGTCGGCGCGCAGCCGCCGTCCCAGCGCCACAGCCGCCTCCGCCGGGTGATCACCGCGGTAGGTGTGCATCTCGGCGCTGGCCGCCGGGTTGGCCGTGCCGCGAAGCCAGGCCGCGACCAGGACACACAAGGGCAGCCTCGCGGGTTGACCGCCGAGGGCCGCCGCGGACAGCGCGACCGGCAGGTCCACTCCGTATCCGGCGAAGGTACCGACCGCGTCGGGAGAGACCACGGCATCCTCGGACGCGACCCCGACACCGACCCAGCGCGGCGGCAGACCGCGCGCCGCGGACACCGCCGCAACGCGCAGATCGGCGGTCTCGGTGGCGGCGGCACCGGCCAGTTCAGCGATCATCACGGGTGCCGACGGGACGAGGGCGACGGCGCTGAGCACGCGCACCAACCTAGCCGCCCACGTCACGGCGGTGGTCGGATGGCCGCTTCGCCGCGTGCCAGCGCCGCCGTGGCGACCACCATCACGGCCACCGCTGTGATCAGCACGAACCAACCGGATTCGGCGGGGCGCAACGACTCACCGAGGACCACGACACCCAGCACGGCGGCGACCATCGGTTCAGCGACCGTCATGGTGGGCAGCGACGCCGTCATCGGCCCGGCGCGGAACGAGGCCTGTTGGAACGCGCTGCCCGCCACCGCGACGACGGCCCACGCGTAGAGCTCAGGTGTGCGCATCAGCTCCAGCGCACCGGCCCAGCTGGTGATGTCGAGCCGATGCACCACGGACTTGGTGAGCACCGCGAAAACGCCCCACAAGGTGCCCGAGACCCCACCCAGCAGCACCGCGCTGGTGGGCCCGGACCACATGCGCGCACCGACGAGTAACAGCGCCAACACCGGGCCCAGCACCGCGCACACGCCCAGCCATGTCTCGACCGAAGCCCGCGTCTGCCCAGCCGTCGGGTTTCCGACGGTGACGATGACGACGACCGATCCGGCGAGAAGGACTGCCCACAGGCCTTGCCAGCGCGTCACCCGGCGGTGTGCGAGCCGGGCGCTGATGGGCAGCGCGAACAGCAGCGACGTGACGAGCAGCGCTTGCACCAGCAGAACCGACCCCAGCGCTAGTGCGGCGGCCTGCAACCCGAACCCGGCCGCAGCCACCGCGGTGCCCAGCCACCAGCGACCGTCGCGCAGCAGCCGGGTGAACAGCTGCAGGTGCCCGACCGGCTCGTCGGTCACCTCGAGGGCAGAACGCTGGTGGATGACGTCGCCGATCGCGATGAAGAAGGCGGCGCCGAGGGCGAGCAGGACGGCGATATCCGCTTTCGCCACCGACGACCTCCCCCCGTTGTGCACCGAACCCTGCCAGGCGCCATCGCCAAGGCGTGGGCGCAGAGCGGCGCGACCTGTTTCAATAGCTACCAGGAGCGTTCTCGCCACGGCGACTCGTGGTGGGGTGTTCCCGACCAGCTGACGGGCGCCGCGCTGCGCGGCAGGTGCGCGGATGACGCGCGGAGGGCACGAGGTAACCGACCATGACGATCACCGAACCGGGCTCGGCGAAGGACACCGAGGCACCCGACACGGACGCCCCGCCGATCCCCTCGGCGACGCCGGGCCGCCGACCGTCGCCGGCGGCCCTAGCCAAACCCAAGCCCGGCGCGGCGCGTCCGGGTCCCCAACCCGCCGCGCCGGCCGCACCGGTCCCGGTCACCGTGGTTCCCGCGAGCGACCCGCACCGATTCGGACGCGTGGACGCCGACGGCACGGTCTGGCTGATCACGTCCTCCGGTGAACGCAACATCGGTTCCTGGCAGGCCGGAGACGCCGAAGCCGCCTTCACTCACTTCGGGCGCCGCTTCGACGACCTGCACACCGAGGTCGTCCTGCTCGAGCAGCGTCTGGTCGCCGGCACCGGGGACGCCCGCAAGGTGCGCTCGGCGGCCTCGGCGCTCGCCGAAACCCTGCCGACCGCTCATGTGCTCGGTGACGTCGACTCCCTCGCGGCGCGGTTGGCGGCGGTGATCGAGCAGGCCGACGTCGCCAGCCAGCAGGAGAAAGCCAGGCGCGAGGAGCTGCGCGCCGAACTGACCGCCCGCAAAGAGGCGCTGGCCGCCGAGGCCGAAGAGCTGGCCGCACACTCCGAGCAGTGGAAGGCCGCCGGAGATCGGATGCGCGCGATCCTCGACGAGTGGAAGACGATCACGGGGCTGGACCGCAAGACCGATGACGCGCTGTGGAAACGCTATTCGGCCGCGCGCGAGACGTTCAACCGGCGTCGCGGTTCGCACTTCGCCGAGTTGGACCGGGAACGGGCGGGGGCCAGGAAGGCCAAGGAAGCACTGTGCGTGCGGGCCGAGGAGTTGTGCGACTCCACCGACTGGGGTCCGACCGCGGCGACGTTCCGCGACCTGCTCACCGAGTGGAAGGCCGCCGGCCGCGCCGCCAAGGACGTCGACGACGCGCTCTGGCGGCGGTTCAAGGGCGCCCAGGACAAGTTCTTCTCGGCGCGCAACGCGGCGACCGCCGAGCGGGACGCGGAGTTCCGCGCCAACGCGCAGGCCAAGGAGGCGCTGCTGGCGGAGGCGGAACGTCTGGACACCTCGGACGTCGACGCAGCCCGTACCGCGCTGCGCGCGATCGCCGACAAGTGGGAGGCCATCGGCAAGGTGCCCCGCGAGCGCGGCGCCGACCTCGAACGGCGGCTGCGCGCGGTGGAGAAGAAGGTTCGGGACGCCCCCACCGGCGGTGTCGATCCCGAGGCCCAGGCGCGAGCGGACCAGTTCCGCGAGCGCGCGGAGCAGTTCGAACGTCAGGCGGAGAAGGCGGCGGCCGCCGGCCGCACCAAGGACGCCGAGCAGGCCCGCGCCAGCGCCGAGCAGTGGCGGCAGTGGGCCGACGCCGCCGCTGAGGCGCTGGGCAGGAAGAAGAACTAGCCGGGCACGGCCCGGGGAGGGCCCGGAAAACGCGGCCCGGGAGGGCCCAGCAGACCACGGCCCGGCAGGGCCCAGCAGACCACGGCCCGGCAGGGCCTGGGGGCCGAGCGTCAGCCGCGCTCGCGATTGCCGTCGTCGGCGTCGCCGAAGCGGTCGAGCAAGCCCTCTTTCTGTCGTTCGGCGGCAAGCCAGCGGCGGTGCTCCTCGCTGGCCAGCAGCAGCGCCGATCGGGTCGCCACGACCCGGGCCCAGTGGTAGGTCAGCAGGATGACCGCGACCCACGCCACGATCAGCCCGATGCCCGGCCCCGGGTAGCCCTCTGCCGCGGTCTGTCGCGACCACACCGCGAGCAGGCCCAGAAACGAGGCGACCGTGGAACCGGCGAGTGCGATCCAGGCCAGCGCCCACCGGCGGGTCACCAGCGCCAGGATCGAGAAGCCGACGCTGAAGACGAGCACGATCCAGGTGAAGACCCGTGAGGGCAGCGCGATGGCGCTGTCTGCCGCGGCGTCGGTACCGACCAGCACATCGAATCCCCGAGTCGATCCGGTGTGCGGCAGCACGAAGCTCGCCAGCAGGACGAACACCAGGATCGCGACGACCATGGCGCGTGCCCCGGGGTCGATCTCGCGGGCGATGCGCCGTTCCACGTCGTCGAACTCGCCGTCGAGGGCGTCGAGCTCTCGCGGCCGATCGTCGGGCGACTTCTCGTTCATCGCTGACACCCCGCCACCGCGGCCGGCGTGGGCGACGCGCCCACCGCGGGCATACCCAGGCTCACGCCGGTGCGCGGCATGCGACCGGCGATGTGTGCATCCCCCGCGCGGGTGCGCCGGTGCTCGAGCAGCGCACCGTCGGCGATCAGATGGTGCGGGGCCGCACCGGTGACGGTGGTCACGACGATGTCCCCGGGCCGGATCTGCTCGCCGAACTCACCGGGTTGGAAGTGGACCAATCGCCCGTCGCGGGCGCGCCCCGACATCCGAGCGGTGGCGGCGTCTTTGCGTCCCTCGCCGGTCGCGACGAGCAGTTCCACGGACTGCCCGATCACTGCGGTGTTCTCCTCCAGCGAGATCCGCTCCTGCAACTCGATCAGTCGCTGGTAACGCTCGGAGACAACAGCTTTGGGTACCTGGCCCGGCAAGTCCGCGGCGGGAGTGCCGGGACGCTTGGAGTATTGGAAGGTGAACGCACTGGCGAACCGGGACGCGGCGACCACGTCGAGGGTGGCCTGGAAGTCCTCCTCGGTCTCCCCCGGAAAACCGACGATGAGGTCGGTGGTGATCGCCGCATGCGGGATGGCGGCACGTACCCGCTCGATGATGCCCAGGTAGCGCTCGGCCCGGTAGGACCGGCGCATCGCCCGCAGAACACGGTCGGAGCCGGACTGCAGCGGCATGTGCAGGGTCGGGCACACGTTGGGCGTTTCGGCCATCGCCTCGATGACGTCGTCGGTGAACTCCGCCGGGTGCGGTGAGGTGAAGCGCACCCGCTCGAGCCCGTCGATGCGCCCACAGGCTCTCAGCAGTTTGGCGAACGCACCGCGATCCCGGTCGGTGTTCGGGTCGGCGAACGAGACACCGTAGGCATTGACGTTCTGGCCCAGCAGGGTGATCTCCACCACGCCCTGCTGCACCAGGGTTTCGACCTCGGCGAGCACGTCGCCGGGACGGCGGTCCACCTCTTTGCCGCGCAACGCCGGAACGATGCAGAACGTGCAGGTGTTGTTGCACCCTACCGAGATGGAAACCCAAGCCGCGTAGGCGGATTCGCGACTGGCCGGCAGCGCGGACGGGAATTCCTGCAAGGCCTCGGCGATTTCGACCTGTGCGACGCGGTTGTGGCGCGCCCGTTCGAGCAGAGCCGGCAGCGAGCCGATGTTGTGGGTGCCGAACACCACGTCGACCCACGGCGCCTTGCGCAGCACCATCTCCCGGTCTTTCTGGGCGAGACAGCCCCCGACGGCGATCTGCATGCGCGGATCGGATTGTTTGCGCGGGGCCAGGTGGCTGAGGTTTCCGTACAGCTTGTTGTCGGCGTTCTCCCGCACCGCACAGGTGTTGAACACCACGACGTCGGCGTCCGTGCCGTCCTCGGCGCGGCGGTAACCCGCCGCTTCGAGCAGCCCCGCGAGCCGTTCGGAGTCGTGCACGTTCATCTGACACCCGTAGGTTCTGACCTGGAAGGTGCGCGTGTCCTGCGCCGGGTCCACCCCGAACGCCTGCTGCGTCACCATGGAAGTCACGGACCCATCCTACGGAGGCCACCGCCCCCGCCCGCCGCGCGGTTTGACCGCGTTGACGGGCAGCAGATGGCCGTGGATCGGCGAGTTCCCGGCACGGTGAGCGTCACCTGGGTAAGGTCTCTGCGCATGGAGAGCCCCAGGGAGTCCCCTGACGTGCCGATGATCTCGATGAAAGAGGTCAACAAGCACTTCGGTGACCTGCACGTTCTCCAGAACATCAACCTCGAGGTCGGCAAGGGACAGGTGGTCGTCGTGCTGGGCCCGTCAGGGTCGGGCAAGTCGACGCTGTGCCGCACCATCAACCGGCTGGAGACCATCGATTCGGGCACCATCGAAATCGACGGCGAGGTGCTGCCGGAGGAAGGGCGCCGGCTGGCTCAGCTTCGCTCCGACGTCGGCATGGTCTTCCAGTCCTTCAACCTCTTCGCCCACAAGACCATCCTGGACAACGTCACCCTGGCGCCGATGAAGGTGCGCAAGATGTCCAAGGCGGCGGCGCGCGAGAAGGCGATGAGCCTGCTCGAACGGGTGGGCGTGGCCAACCAGGCCAACAAGTACCCCGCGCAATTGTCCGGCGGGCAGCAGCAGCGGGTCGCGATTGCCCGCTCACTGGCGATGAACCCGAAGGTGATGCTGTTCGACGAACCGACCAGCGCCCTGGATCCGGAGATGATCAACGAAGTGCTCGCGGTCATGGCGTCGCTGGCCACCGAGGGCATGACGATGGTCGTGGTCACACACGAGATGGGATTCGCCCGCCGGGCCGCCAACCGCGTGGTGTTCATGTCCGACGGCGCCATCGTCGAGGACGCCGAGCCTGTGCAATTCTTTGAGAACCCGCAATCCGATCGAGCCAAGGATTTCCTCGGCAAGATCCTGCATCACTGATCCGACCACCAGCCTCGCGAAAGGAAAACATCCTCATGTTCCGGACATCGCTGCGCACGCGCGTCATCGGTGCTGTCGCCCTGGCCGCCGCACTTCCGTTCGCCGCCGTGGCGTGCGGCGGTGACAGCGGCGGTGACGGCGACTCGATCGTCATCGGCACCAAGTTCGACCAGCCCGGCCTCGGGATGCGCAATCCCGACGGCACGATGAGCGGGTTCGATGTCGACGTGGCCACCTACGTCGCCGGCGAGCTGGGCTACACCCCGGAGCAGATCCAATGGAAGGAGGCCCCGTCGGCGCAGCGCGAGACGCTGATCCAGAACGGTCAGGTCGACTTCATCGCCGCGACCTACTCGATCACCGACTCCCGCAAGGAGAAGGTGGACTTCGCCGGGCCGTACCTGATCACCGGCCAGAGCCTGCTCGTGCGCTCGGACAGCAACGACATCAACGGCCCGGCCGACCTGGAGAACAACAAGATCCTGTGCTCGGTGTCCGGCTCCACCCCGGCGCAGAAGATCAAGGACGAGTTCCCCCGCGTCCAGCTGCAGCAGTACGACACCTACTCGGCATGCATCGAGGCGCTCAAGAACGGCGCCGTCGACGCGGTGACCACCGACGAGGTCATCCTGGCCGGTTACGCCGCGCAGGATCCGGGTGCCTTCAAGATCGTCGGTGAGCAGTTCTCCGAGGAGCGTTACGGCATCGGCCTGAAGAAGGGCGACACCGAGCTGCGGACGCAGATCAACGACGCGTTGCTCAAGATGGAAGAGAGCGGCGCCTGGAAAGAGGCCTTCGACAAGAACCTGGGCCCGGCCGGCATCTCCGCGCCGAACCCGCCGCCGCTGGACAACTGAGCCCGATAGCCGACGGTAGACAGGGCCGCCCGTGGAGATTTTCAGCGAGTATCGGGACCAGATCTTCGAGGCGTTCTGGACGACGATTCAGCTGACGGTGTTCGCGGGCATCGGCGCGCTGGTCCTCGGCACACTGTTGGCCGCGATGCGGCTCTCACCCGTGCCGATGATGAATTGGCTGGGCACCAGCTACGTCAACGTCGTGCGCAACACTCCGTTGACACTGATCATCATCTTCTGCTCGCTGGGTCTGTCGCAGACCCTGGGCATCACGCTGGCCGGCCGGGATTCGCCGACGTTCATCGAGGACAGCAACTTCCGGCTGGCGGCGCTCGGGTTGACGGTCTACACCGCGGCATTCGTGTGTGAAACCGTGCGTTCCGGGGTCAACACGGTCCCGCTCGGCCAGGCCGAGGCCGCCAGGTCGCTGGGCCTGACGTTCTCCCAGAACCTGTCCATCGTCCTGCTGCCGCAGGCATTTCGCGCGGTGATCATCCCGCTGGGTTCCGTGCTGATCGCGCTGACCAAGAACACCACGATCGCCTCGGCCATCGGGGTGTTCGAGGCAGCGTTGCTGATGAAGGAGATGATCGAGGACACCGCAGCGGTCATGGTGGTCGGCGGGATCTTCGCGCTCGGGTTCGTCATCCTCACGCTGCCCACCGGCCTGTTCTTCGGCTGGCTGGGCAAACGATTGGCGGTGATCAGGTAGTGAGCGCAGGCTCCTCGGTCCTCTTCGACGCGCCCGGCCCCCGCGCGCGGGTACGCAACCGGCTGATCTCTGCTGTGACAGTGGTGGTGGTGCTGCTGATCGCCTGGCTGGTGTTCGGCAAGTTGCAGGAACGCGGTCAGCTGACTGCGGCCAAGTGGGAACCGTTTCTGACCTCGAACCTGTGGACCACCTACGTGCTTCCCGGCGTGAAGGGCACGCTCACCGCAGCAGCGGTGTCGATCGTCCTGGCGTTGGTGCTGGGGTTCGTCCTCGGGGTGGGCCGGCTGTCCGCCCATGCGGGCATCCGCGGGGTGTGCGGAGTGATCGTCGAGTTCTTCCGCGCCGTCCCCGTGCTGATCATGATGATCTTCGCGTATTTCCTGTACGCGGTGTACGGGGTGTTCCCCTCCGGTCAGTTGGCGCTGGCAGGCGTCATCACCGGTCTGACGTTGTACAACGGCGCCGTCATCGCGGAGATCGTGCGCGCCGGGGTCAAGTCCCTTCCCCGGGGGCAGACCGAGGCGGCCTCCGCGCTGGGGCTGACCTGGGGCCAGACCATGCGCGCGATTCTGCTGCCACAGGCGGTCACATCCATGCTGCCGGTGTTGATCTCGCAGCTGGTGGTGGTGCTGAAGGACACCGCGATCGGCTACCAGATCACGTTCGTGGAGATGGTGCGCCAGGGCACCGCGGTGGGTTCGGCCTACGGCAACTACATCCCCGCCCTCATCGTCATCGCGTTGCTGATGATCTCGTTGAACTTCACGCTCTCCTGGTTCGCGACGTGGCTGGAACGCCGGTTGCGGCAGTCGCGCAAAGGTCGTGAGGACCCGAAGGCCGAAGAGGCGATGGAAGCGGCCGGGGACCAGAGCCGCGGCACGTGATCGGCTCCTCGGCGACGACGCAGGTTCATCAGGTGCTGGCCCTCGAGGTTCTGCCCGAATCGGCCTTGCGCGGCATGGTCGATGCGATGGTGCGGCTCATCGAGGCCGGCGGCGCCGTCGTCATCATGATCGGCGCCGTGGTGGCGACGGTGAAATTCGTGGTGGCACTGGCCCGGCGCGACATCAACCAATTCTCGGCGGTTCGGCTCACGCTGGCCCGGTTCCTGGTGCTCGGCCTGGAGTTCCAGTTGGCCGCCGATGTGTTGCGTACCGCGATCTCGCCGTCGTTCGAGGAGATCGGAAAGCTGGCGGCCATCGCCGCAATCAGGACGATTCTGAACTACTTCCTCAACAGGGAGATCGCCCAGGAACAGCACGAGATCGAGTTGGCCGAGTCGCGGCCGCCGCCGGGAACCGCAGGCTGATGAATGTCCTGGTCGGCGCCTCCTGGTGCTTCGGTATCGCCGGCATCGTGGTGGGTGCCGCTGCGCTCGCGGTGTTCCGGCAGCCGCTGCCGGCGCTTCGGGTGACCCTCGAGCTGTTCATCGCCGCCGGCCTCCTACGGTTGAGCGTCGACAACTCGTGGTCGGCGATCGCCGGGGCCGCCGTCGTGATCGCGATCCGCCGCGTGCTCACCCGAAGCCTGACCGCCGACTTCACTCAGCGGTCCGCACCGACGTCGCGGTGACGCCCGCGCCCAATCTCAGGTCGGCGACAGGTCAGACGCGGCGCCGTTCGTACTCGTTGGCCAACTCGGTGGTGACGACATCAAGCGCGAGACTCTGGCTGTAACCGCGCCGGGCGAGCATGCCCACGAGCCGGCGGGTGGCCTTGTTCTGCGCGTCACGGTCCCCGGGCTCTCCCAGCCGCTCACGACGCAATCGGTCACGAACCAACTTCTCGGCGCGATCCCGCTCGGCCCCGGCGTCGATGTCAGCCAACGCGGTGGTGATCACGTCGTTGTCGACGCCCTTGTCGCGCAGCTCGGCTGCCAGCGCCCGTTTACTCTTGCCCGCATTCGCCCGCCGCGATCGGACCCACTGCTCAGCGAAGTCCTCGTCGTCGACGAGTCCCACCTCGGACAGCCGCTCGATGACCTCGGTGCTGACATCGTCGGGATAACCGCGTTTAGCCAGCTGACCGGCCAATTCCGCACGCGTTCGAGCCCGGGCGGTGAGCAGGCGCAGGCACACGGCCCGCGCCTGCTCGGCGCGCTTGGCTGGATCAGCGGGCTCCGCGGGCAGCCGGCTAGAAGTCGACCGGGGCGGGAAGGACGTCATCGCCTGTCTCATCGGTCATCACCGCACCGATACCGAGCTTCTCTTTGATCTTCTTCTCGATCTCGTTGGCGACGTCGACGTTCTCCAGCAGGAAGTTGCGGGCGTTCTCCTTGCCCTGCCCCAGTTGCTCACCCTCGTAGGTGAACCAGGATCCGGACTTGCGGATGAAGCCGTGTTCGACACCCATGTCGATCAGCGAACCTTCCTTGCTGATCCCCCGCCCGTAGAGGATGTCGAATTCCGCCTGCTTGAACGGCGGGGACACCTTGTTCTTGACGATCTTCGCCCTGGTTCGGTTACCGACCGCATCGGTGCCGTCCTTGAGGGTCTCGATCCGGCGCACATCGATGCGAACGGATGCGTAGAACTTCAAAGCCTTACCGCCCGTTGTCGTTTCAGGCGAATTGTGCACCATGACGCCGTCGACGAAGTAGTTGTGATTACCTTCGACTTCGATGTCGAAGCGATTCATCGACCGGGTGTGCGGCTTGACGTGGACATCGAGGACTCGTGCAGGCACCAGCCGCTGGCCGGGCTCCACGAATTGCGGTGCCACAGTGCCGAGTCCGCGGAACCGCGGAAGCAGCTTGTGTTCCATCGACGGGGCCATGTACGGGGCCACGATCTCCTGGAACTTCGCCGTGGCTGCTGTGGAGAACACCAGAACGGCCTTACCCCGCGTTCCCGCGTAACGCAGTCGGACGTCCAGACCGTGGACGTCTCGCAGGTAGTCACACAGGCGCTCGCGGGAGCCCGCGCTCATTGCTTCCACACAGATCTCGATCCGGCCGCTGCCGCCCTCGGTGCGCTGCTGAAGCCCCTTGGACCGCACCGTGAATCCGCCGTCATCCATGTACCAGACAGCCAGCGCCAGCGGCGCCAACGCCTTGAGATAGTCCTCGGACAGGACTTTCTTGCCGTCCCCGAGATAGACGGCGCGGCGCAACTCGCCCAGCTCGGCCAGCGGGGTGAAGTCGGCGAACCTCGACCCCTTGTCGTTCTCGCGGATCGAGTGCTTGACATTGCCCAGCAGATCCACCTTCCACTGCAGGTAGTCGACCTGTTTGGCGCCGTGGCCCATCCGGAAGCGCACCCCGTTGCGATCATGCAGATTGGGTGACAGGTTTCCACCACCCATCAGCGAGCCCAGGATCACCTGGAACTGCTGATCGCTGAGCAGATGGGGCTCGGAGACCATGACCCTGTCGCCGGCGATGATGTCTCCTGCTTCCGTCCACCCGGCCGGAGTCCGGATCAGGTGGTTCGGGGTGGCCGCGAACTGCGACTTACCGTTACCACCGGACTTGGCGACGGTGAACTGCAGGAACTGTTCAGCTGGTCCGTTGTTGAACCAGTTCACCACCTTGCGCGGCACGATCTCGTCGCTGACGGGGTCATAGGACATGACCTCGACGTCCATCTTGTTGTTGACGATCTTGCCGATCTTCTCGGTGCTGCCGTCGGCCAATTGCACCCGGGTGCCGTAGGAAAAGCACCCGAACATCACTCCGATCTTCTCGCGAAGCTGGTTGATGAAGATGGCCGTGGTGCCCGAGTTGTTCAGCGCGCCGGTCATCTTCCGCAGGGCCTGGCTCATCAGGCGAGCCTGCAGACCGACGTGGCTGTCCCCCATCTCGCCTTCGATCTCGGCACGGGGCACCAGCGCGGCCACCGAGTCGATGACCAGGATGTCCAGCGCACCGGAACGGATCAACATGTCGGCGATCTCCAGCGCCTGTTCACCGGTGTCGGGCTGGGAGACCAGCAGCGCATCGGTGTCGACTCCGAGCTTCTTGGCATATTCGGGATCGAGGGCGTGCTCGGCGTCGATGAACGCGGCGATTCCGCCGGCGGCCTGGGCATTGGCCACCGCATGCAGCGCGACGGTGGTCTTACCCGAGGACTCGGGACCGTAGATCTCGATGACGCGACCGCGGGGCAGACCGCCGATGCCGAGTGCGACATCGAGTGCGATCGAACCGGTGGGGATGACCGAGATCGGCGGCCGCACCTCCTCGCCGAGCCGCATCACCGAGCCCTTGCCGAAGTTCTTGTCGATCTGCGCGAGCGCCAGTTCCAGGGCTTTCTCGCGATCGGGGGCCTGCTGCGCCATGGTGGGTACCTCTCCGGTAGTCGTTATGTGACCGGTTCTCGGTCGGTTAGCCGCGACGGTAGATCAGGGCACCGACAAGTCCTGCTGGTAAGTCCTCGACCCTGCTGAGTCGAACGTGCCCCCAGCGTAGACGAACAGGTGTTCGATTCAAGTGGACACGCCGACGGACTACGGTCAGAACATGCCGACCCGCGAAGATGTCCGCATTTGGGCCGAACGCGAGCAGATCGCCGCCTATCTCTATCGGCCGGAGACCGGCGCCACCGCCGACGCGGGCCGTCCGTGCGTCGTGATGGCACACGGCTTCAGTGCGACCCGCGACGACGGGCTGCCCGCCTACGCCGAGGCGTTCCAGGCCGCGGGTTACTTCGTCGTGTTGTTCGACTATCGCCACTTCGGCGCATCGACCGGCCAACCGCGCCAGCTGCTCGACATCGGGCGGCAGCACGCCGACTACCACACCGTCGTCGACTGGGCCCGCCGCCTCGAGGGGGTCGACCCCGACCGGATCGTCGTGTGGGGGTCCTCGTTCTCCGGCGGTCACGTGCTCGCCGTCGCCGCCGGCGACCCCCGGATCGCGGCGGTGATCTCCCAAGCACCGTTCACCGACGCGCTGCCCACCCTCCGGGAGGTGCCGCCACGTACCGCGGCGGCGCTGACTATGGCGGGAATCCGCGACCAGATCCATGCGTGGCGTCGGCGCCCGGCCGTGCTGAGGCCCGCCGTCGGCGATCCCGGCGCCGTGGCCGCGATGACCTCACCCGACGCAAAGGCCGGGTTCGAAGCGATCGTGGGACCGAACTCGTTGTGGCGTAACGAGTTCGCCGCCCGGCTGATGCTGCGCTTCCCCTTCTACCGGCCGGGCACCAAGACCGCAGGGCTGCGCATGCCGGTGCTGATCTGTGTGTGCGACCGGGACACCGTGACCCCGCCCGCATCGACGATCAAGGCGGCCCAGCGCGCTCCGCGCGGCGAACTGCGCCACTATCCCTACGGCCATTTCGACATCTATCTCGACCCTCAGGCCAAAGCCGATCAGCTCGCCTTTCTGCACCGCGTGTTCGGCGATGTAGGCGCCTAGGCCGAGCCATCAGTTGCTGTCAGAACCTCACCACTGGTCCCGCGGGACATCGAAGTCCGCGCACAACGCCCGCCACACGTCGCGCGGGTCCGTACCGTCTTCGATCGCTTCGGCGGCGGTACGACCGCCCATGCTGGTCAGCACGTGGTCCACCAGCATCGACGACGCCCGCATCGCACCGAACTGGTCTGTCACCAGCTCGTGGAACTCCGTCAACCGCACAGCGCCAATCTACGCCGCGGCACCCAACGCCTCATGGCACACCCGTACCGGATCGGCGACGTGCGCCACGGTCGCGCCGGCCCGGCGGGCCGCCTCGCGGTAACGCGGCGCGGACAGCACCTCGCGGACCGCCGCAGTCAAGCCGTCCACTGTCAGAGGCCGGACGAGTTGCGCACTACCTTGGCGCACAACACGATTGGCGATCTCCCATTGATCTCCACCGCCGGGCACCACCACCATGGGCACCCCGGCCAGCAGTGACTTGGCCACGGTGCCGTGGCCACCGCCGCAGATCAGCAGATCCGCATCGGCCAGGAGTTCGTCCTGGCGCCCCAGGCCGACCACGGCCCACGGCGGCACCGGTCCCACGGAATCATCGAGCTGGGACACCGCGACCCGCGAACCCGGCGGCAGAATCTCGCCGGGCACCAGCACCTCCAACGCCAGTTCGGCCATGCCGCGTGCCCCGGTGGTGGCCGTCGACGGGGCGACCACCACGAGCGGGCCGTCTCCGGCGGGCACCCGCAGGACCGAATTCGTCGGTTCGTAATGCAGTGGACCCACGACGACAGCCTCCGCCGGCCAATCCGGCCGGGGCACCTCCAGCGCAGGCAGGGTGGCGATGAGGCGGCGCACCGGCCCGCGCTCCGTCTCCGGCAAACCGATACCGGCACGCGCTTCCGCCCGCTGGCGTTGTCCGGCGCGCCAGGATCGGGCGCTCAGCGCGCGCAGAAGCGAGTCCCGCAGCCTGCCCCGCAACCCCACCCCCGGCGCCAGGCCGCTACCCACCGGGGGCAACCCCTTCGACGGGCGGTAGAGCGGATGGGTGTTCAGCTCGATCCAGGGCAGACCCAGCAGATCCGCGGCCAGGCCGCCGCAGGTGGTGATCGAATCCGACACCACCACTGCCGGTGACAGGTCCGCGATGCGCTGCCGGTTGAGCACGGCCATGCGCGCGGCCCGTTGGTGGATCTTGGCCCCGGCATCGCGGTCGTCGTCGGCCGCGGTCGGGTCCAGCCCGTCCAATTCGACGGCATCGATGCCCTCGGCGCGGGCCACGTCCAGCCACCGGGTGCCGGTGAGCAGAGTGGGTTCGTCGCCGGCCGCCAGGAACTTCAGACACAGTGCCAGCGCCGGAAAGGCGTGTCCGGGGTCCGGTCCGGCGACCACGGCGACGCGCATGCGGGCTACCCTGCCACACCGTCCGGCGTTAGGCTCGGGCGATATGACTGACAACGTCCCGGAAGCGACGACCACCACCGTCACCGCGGCAGCCGACAATGCCGAGATCGTGCAGAAGTTCCTGTTCGCCATGGCCGAGGAGGACTTCGACACCGTCGAGTCGCTGGCCGCTCCCGACCTGCTCTGGCAGAACGTGGGCCTGCCTTCCCTGCGTGGCCGGGCCCGGATCATGAATCTGCTGCGCCGCGGCCAGGGCCGGATGGGTTTCGCCGTCAAGTTCCATCGGATCGCCCAAGAGGGCAGCACCGTGCTGACCGAGCGCACCGATGCATTGATCTTCGGCCCGGTGCGCCTGCAGTTCTGGGTGTGCGGAACCTTCGAGGTCCACAACGGACAGATCGAGTTGTGGCGGGACTACTTCGACTTCTTCGACATCATGGTCAAGGCCCCACTGCGTGCTGCGCTGGCCGCGCTCATCCCATCGAAGCGGGTGTCTTTCTGAGGGCGTTCCCCGTTCAGGTGATCTGAGAATGCGGTTCGGCCGGCCCCACCGTGCGTGTGACCGGCCCGACCAGCAGCCCGAGGGTCAGACCGTAGATCAGATGCCCGACGGCGAACACCCACAGGCTGAATGCCGATGCGGCAACGACATCGGCAGCCGGCCACACCGCGAAGTGCATCACCAACCAGATCACCAGCCCGTACACCAGCCCGAAGCCGGCGCTGGTGGCGGTCGTCGGGCGCCGGCCCCGCGCGGGCGTCATGAGCGCCGCGAAGACGACTCCGAAACCGATCGCCACCGCGAAATGGATGAGGAGCCCGATCACCAGCGCTGGGGCGCTGAAGGCGCCGCCCAGAGGGGCGCTGGGAAACGCGGTGTGGGCGATCAGGTTGATCGGCGTCCAGAAGCCCGTTCCCGTCAGCGCGATCGCGATCATCGACCAGATCGCCATCAGCAGGCCACCGACCGCTCCCCCCGCTGCGCCGCGTACGAGTGCTGTCTTGTTCATCGGCTCCTCCACAGTCGTCGGTCTCGAGCGAGGGATTCATCCACGTGGTTCCCGCACTGCGGCCGTTCATGCGTGTAGCCGGCGACCCGAGGGGTATCGCACCGTGTACCCGCCGCAGCCACCGCACAGGAGAAGACCGTGACCGCACCTGACGCCGGCCAGCAGTTGATCGCGTCGTTCGACGGCTATCCCGACGCGCAGCAACTCGTCGACCAGATGTCCGACGACGGTTTCCCGGTCGAGAACCTGCGCATCGTCGGCGATGGCGTACGAACGGTCGAACACGTCACCGGCCGGATGACCAACGGCAAGGCGGCGCTGGGCGGCGCTGCCACGGGCGCGTGGTTCGGACTGTTCGTCGGGCTGCTGTTCGTGCTGTTCGCCGTCGGACCACTGTGGCTCTGGCTTTGGGTGATGCTGATCCCGGTGCTCATCGGCGCGCTGTGGGGCGCCGCGCTGGGCTTCGCCGCGCACTGGTCCACCCGCGGCACGCGAGACTTCTCCAGTGTGAAGACTTTGGTGGCCCAGCGCTACGACGTGTACGTCACCGCCGAACACGCCGAGCGGGCCACCCGGTATGTCGAGGGCGCCCGGTAGAGGTTTTCAGGCGCCGCGCAGGCGCCCCAGTTCGTCGAACGCCTGCGCCCAGCCGGTCAACCTATCGGTCGCCGCGTTGAGCTGCTCACGGTAGCGGCGCTGCGACATCGGCGAACTCGACAGTGAACCCGAGTTCGCCGCCGACACCAATTGCGCAGCCGCCGAGACCATCTCGGTGTACTGGCGGGCACCCCGGTCGAGCTGGGTGGCGAACGCGGCGATCGTCGGCGCCAGATGCGCCCGCGACTGCGGCGCGGCCTTGACCGTCTTCTCCATCGACACCACCTCGGCGGCCGTCGCGGCCATCGTCGCAGCGGTCTGCTCAGCGGCCACCCGCAGTTCGAGCAGATCACCGGCGGGCAACAGCTGACCGCGTTCCATGATCCCCAGCAGAGAGGACAACCCGCGCTCGGAGGCGGTCAGCGACGCCATCGGTTGACGGGCCGCCGAACCCCACGGGGGCAACCGGCGCCCCGCGCGGCTTCGCGCGGGAGGGAGCGGCTCTCCACGCAGCCAGCGGTAGCGCAGGAACGCCAACGTCGCCAGGAACGCGGCGCCCACAGCGATCGGCGACGGAATGAACAGCGCCCACACCGGGGTGCTCCAGGATGCCAGCAGCGCGGTCACCCCGATCCAGAACACGGTGCACACCGTGAAGAACACGCCCAGGCGAAGGGCCCACCGCCGCTTGCGCAGCATCTTGGCCCGGGGGTCGGCCGCGGCGTGCAACTTGTCGGCCAGCAGTTCCGACCACTCGGCAGCGGTGTCCACGCCGCGCTGCGTCAGCGACCGCCAGGTGTCCGGTCTGCTGGTCCGGGTGCTCATGACAACGACGTCCTCGAAGTTACTGCGACAGTGGGTTTTCCGGGGTGGGATTGGGGGCGGCTGACGGCGTGGCCGGGTTCTGGCCGGGCGCGGCGGGGGTGGCGCTCTGGCTACCCGCGGGCAGCTGCTCGCCCCGCATCGACGCGCGGATCTGCTCGAGGCGCGAGTGTCCCGCCATCTGCACGCTGGCCTGCTGGACCTCCATCATGCGGCCCTGCACCGAGTTCTGGGCGAGCTCAGCGGAGCCCATCGCGTCGGCGTATCGGCGCTCGATCTTGTCGCGAACCTCGTCCAGGCTCGGCGTGGCACCGGGCGCCGACAGCTCGCTCATCCCCCGCAGCGACGCAGACACCTGCTCCTGCATCTTCGCCTGCTCGAGCTGGCTGAGCAGCTTGGTGCGCTCGGCGATCTTTTGCTGGAGCATCATCGCGTTCTGCTCGACCGCCTTCTTGGCCTGTCCGGCGGCCTGGAGGGCCTGATCATGCAGACCCTTGAGGTCCTCGACGCTCTGCTCGGCGGTGACCAGCTGAGCGGCGAACGCCTCGGCGGCGTTGTTGTACTCGGTGGCCTTGGCGGCGTCTCCGGCAGCAACGGCCTGGTCCGCCAACGTCAACGCCTGGCGCACGTTGACCTGCAGCTTCTCGATGTCGGCGAGCTGCCGGTTGAGCCGCATCTCCAGCTGGCGCTGATTACCGATCACCTGGGCGGCCTGCTGGGTCAGCGCCTGATGCTGACGCTGGGCTTCCTCGATGGCCTGCTGGATCTGCACCTTCGGATCGGCGTACTCGTCGACCTTCGAGCTGAACAGCGCCATGAGGTAGCGCCACGCCTTGACGAACGGATTGGCCATGGGTTCATTCCGCCTTCGTGTGTGTCGAACTTGCTGACGTGCTGGGACCCAACTTATCGGTTCGGCCCAGATCACCACACCCCTGCACGCCGGAGGGGTCAGGCCACCGCCATCGACGACACATGGGGAATGACGACCTTGGTGCTGACATCGATGCCTGCGGTGCTGGCCTTCTCGACGGCAGCAGCAATCGACTCTTCGTGGGCCATCTCGTCGGCAGCCTCGGTGAGCACCTTCGACAGCGGGACGTCCAGGGCTCCGCAGATCGAGCCGAGCAACTCGCTCGACGGCTCTTTGCGACCCCGCTCCACCTCGGACAGGTAGCCCAGGCTGACCCGAGCAGAGTCGGAGACCTCACGCAGCGTGCGGCCCTGCTCGACTCGGGCGCGGCGCAGCACGTCGCCGATCACCTCGCGCAGCAATGTCGTCATCGCGGTCTCCTCGCCTTGGGGGGTGGGCTCGGTTGCCTCCTTGCCTACCTAGCCCAACGCTCGGTGTCGCCCGGATGGTTCCCGACCTGAACACTCGATGTGCAATGGCAGGCGCGCTAACCCCGGTCCTGGCCCTCCACCAGCTCACGTAGGCGGTTCAGCGTGGCGCGCACCGCCGCGAACCGGATGTCCCAGCGGGTGCCGTCGAGCACCAGCGCCTCCACCTCGGTATCCACCGGGCCGGCGATGCCGACGAACACGGTGCCCACCGGGTGGCCACCGTGCGGCTCGGGACCGGCCACACCGGTCACGCCCACGCCCCACGTCGCGCCACAGCGTTGTTGCGCGCCGACGGCCAATGCCCGCGCGGTGGGCTCGGCGACCGGGCCGACGTCGGCCAGCAGTTCGGGGGCCACCCCGGCCAGGTCGATCTTCGACTCGACGGTGTAGGTGATCAGTCCCCCGCGCAGCACGACGCTGGCTCCGGGCACGCCCGCCAGGGTCGCGGCCACCAACCCCGCGGTCAGTGACTCGGCGGTCGCCACGCTCTGTCGGCGGACGGTCAGGTCGGCGACCAGCGCCCGGGCGTCGTCAGTGACCAGCGGGTCGTCCACGCCAGTCCCTGACCGCCGACACGAAGTAGTCCAGGCCGGTGAGCACCGTCAGCACCACCGCCGCGGACATGACCACCCATCCCACCACCAGCCAACCCCCGGACAGCGGCAGCACGAACAGGCCGATCGCCACGGCCTGCACCAGCGTCTTCAACTTGCCTCCCCGGCTGGCGGGGATGACACCCCGGCGCAGCACAACGAACCGCAGCACCGTCACCGCCAGCTCCCTGGCCAGGATCACTGCGGTCACCCACCACGGCAGGTCACCGAGAACCGAGAGTCCGATCAGCGCCGCACCGATCAGCGCCTTGTCGGCGATCGGATCGGCCAGGGTGCCGAATTCCGTCACCATGCCGTAGCTGCGGGCCAGCGCACCGTCGAACCGGTCGGTGATGACCGCCACCGCGAAAACGACGAATGCGACTATCCGCCAGTACGTTTCGTGACCGTCACCGACGAACAACGCCGCCAGGAAGACCGGAACCAGCACCATCCTGATGCCGGTGAGCACGTTGGCCAGATTGGCCACGCGCACACGTGGAACCACCGGATCGGTGTGTGGTTGGCCCGGCACTGCCACAGAATACTGGTTGCCCCAACCGATACTCTTCGGTGTGTGAGTGCAGCACCCTCGGAGTCCGACGGTCAGCTCGTCGTGCGGCGGGCACGCACGACCGACGTCCCGGCCATCAAGGCCCTCGTCGACATCTACGCGGGGAAGATCCTGCTGGAGAAGAACCTGGTGACGCTCTACGAGTCGGTCCAGGAGTTCTGGGTCGCCGAACTGCACGGCGAACTGATCGGCTGCGGTGCGCTGCATGTGCTGTGGTCGGATCTGGGCGAGGTGCGCACCGTGGCGGTGCATCCCAAGGTGCGGGGCCAGGGAGTCGGGCACGCGCTGGTCGCGCAACTGCTCGCGGTCGCCAAGGAGTTGCACCTGCAGCGGATCTTCGTGCTCACCTTCGAGACCGACTTCTTCAGCCGGCACGGGTTCGCCGAGATCGACGGCACGCCGGTCACCGCCGAGGTGTACGAGGAGATGTGCCGGTCCTATGACACCGGTGTGGCCGAGTTCCTGGATCTGTCGTTCGTCAAGCCCAACATCCTGGGTAACACCCGGATGCTGCTGACCCTCTAGAAGTCGTCCGCCTCGTCCGCGGTGTCCGCGCCGGAAGCGTCGCTGCCGCCACGGATCAGGGCGAGCGTGCCGGCGAGTTCGTCGGGTTTGACGAGCACCTCGCGCGCCTTCGATCCTTCGGAGGGACCCACGATGCCGCGGGTCTCCATCAGGTCCATCAACCGGCCCGCCTTGGCGAAGCCCACCCGCAGCTTGCGCTGCAGCATCGACGTCGAACCGAACTGCGACGACACCACGAGCTCGACGGCCTGCAGGAAGACATCCATGTCGTCGCCGATGTCGGGATCGACGTCCTTGCGATCGCCGGCCTTGACCGCGGTGACGCCCTCGGTGTACTCGGGTTCGGCCTGCTCCTTGGTCGCCGAGACGACCGCGTGGATCTCCTCGTCGGTGATGAACGCGCCCTGCAGACGGATCGGCTTGTTGGCGCCCATCGGCAGGAACAGGCCGTCGCCCATGCCGATCAACTTCTCGGCACCCTGCTGATCCAGGATGACCCGGCTGTCGGTCAGCGACGAGGTCGCGAACGCCAGCCGTGACGGCACGTTGGTCTTGATCAGACCGGTGACCACGTCGACGGACGGTCGCTGGGTGGCCAACACGAGGTGAATCCCCGCGGCGCGCGCCTTCTGGGTGATGCGCACGATGGCGTCCTCCACGTCTCGCGGCGCGGTCATCATCAGGTCGGCGAGTTCGTCGACGATGGCGACGATGTAGGGGTAAGGCTTGTACTCGCGCTGCGACCCCAGAGGTGCGGTGATCTCACCGGAGCGCACCTTGTCGTTGAAGACGTCGATGTGACGCACCCTGGAGGCCTGCATGTCCTGGTAGCGCTGCTCCATCTCCTCGACCAGCCAGGCCAACGCCGCGGCGGCCTTCTTCGGTTCGGTGATGATGGGCGTGATCAGATGCGGAATGCCCTCGTACGGTGTGAGTTCCACCATCTTCGGGTCGATCAGGATCATCCTGACCTCCTCCGGGGTGGCGCGGGCGAGCAGCGAGACCAGCATCGAGTTGACGAAGCTGGACTTGCCCGATCCGGTCGAGCCGGCCACCAGCAGGTGCGGCATCTTGGCCAGGTTGGCCGAGATCATCTCGCCCTCAATGTCTTTGCCCAAGCCGATGACGAGCGGATGGTGATCGGAGCGGGTGGCCGGATCGGTCAGCACATCGGCCAGCCGCACCATTTCCCGGTCGGTGTTGGGGACCTCGATGCCGACCGCCGACTTGCCCGGGATCGGCGCCAGCATGCGGACACTCTCGGTGGCCACCGCGTAGGCGATGTTGCGGTGCAGCGCGGTGATCTTCTCGACCTTGACGCCCGGGCCCAATTCCACCTCGTAGCGTGTGACGGTGGGGCCGCGCGTGCAGCCGGTCACCGCGGCGTCGACCTTGAACTGCTGCAGCACCGAGGTGATCGAGTTCTCCATCTGCTCGTTGGCAGCGCTGCGCCGCTTCGGCGGGTCTCCGGCGACGAGCAGTTCGAGCGACGGCAGCGTGTAGGGGCCCTCGACGACGCGGTCCAGTGACAGCTTCGCCTCCTTGCGCGGCTTCTTGCGCGCACGGGCGGCCGGCTCAGGAGTGGTCGGCGCATCCGCGATGTCGGGGTCGACCGGGTAGTTGTCCATCGGCGATCCACCCGGCTTCGGCAGCACCTCGGTGGTCTGGGTGGGCGAAGGCCAGGCCTGATCTTCGTCGATGTATGCGGCCGGGTCGTCGTAGTAACCGTCGGAGAAATCCTGGGGCCCGGCGCCGTCGGGGGCACCCCGGTCGTCGTACTCGTCGTCGTCGACGTCGTAGTCGTAGTCGTCGCCGAGCCGGGTGGAGAACATCGCCCGCACGGTGGCCGGGACCTCCCGGATGGTGGTACCGGTCACCAGTAGCACCCCGAACAGCACGCCGATGAACAGCAGCGGGGCGGCGATCCATGCCGTGAGCCCGTCGGCGAGTGGCCCGCCGATCGCGAATCCGACGAAGCCGCCGGCCTGCTGCCGCGCCGCCGGATCCGGCGGCGAACCCGACCACAGGTGCCACAGGCCCAGCGCGGGCACGATGATCATCGCGGTGCCCAGGATGAGTCGGGGGCGGGCTTCGGGGTCGGGTTCGGAACGCATCAGCGTGATTCCGAGGACGGCCAGCGCGATCGGGACCAGGACGACCGCGTCGCCGACCAGGACCCGCACGAACGTGTCGAGCCACGCACCGACCGGGCGCGCGGCGTCGAACCACGATCCGGCGGCCACAACCACTGCCAAACCGAGCAGCGCGAGCGCGATGCCGTCGCGCCGGTGGCCGGGTTCGAGCTCGCGGGCACGGCCGACCGAACGAGCGGTGCTGCCGGCGCCCTTGGCGAGCATGAGCCAGCCGGCGCGGACGCCGCGGCCCACCGCGGTGCCCGCTGTCGCGACGATCGACGGGTTGCGCGGCGCCGGCTTGCGGCGCTGCGCGGCCGGCCGCGCGGGCCGCGACCCGCCGCGCGAACTGGCCTTTGACCTGCTCGGACGGGCAGAAGTGCGGGCCGCGGTCTTACTTGCCATGGGTGCAAGCCTAGTCGCAATCACCTCAGATGCACCATCAGCCACACTGGTCACAGATTGGTTTCGATCCCCCGCGGATAACGGGTGATCGCGTAATAAAGTGGACAACTGTCCAGCACATGCTCAGCGAGGAGTCCCCATGCCTGTCGTTGTCGTCGCCACCATGACCGCCAAGTCCGATTCCGTGGACAAGGTGCGGCAGGCATGTCAGCAGGCGGTCGAGGCGGTGCACGACGAGCCGGGCTGCCAGCTGTACTCGCTGCACGAAGCCGACGGCACCTTCGTGTTCGTCGAGCAGTGGGCCGACGCCGACGCTCTCACCGAGCACAGCAAGGCACCGGCCATCGCCACGCTGTTCGGGACCATCGGCGAACTGCTCGACGGCGCGCCCGACATCAAGATGCTGCAGCCGGTCGCCGCGGGTGATCCCGCCAAGGGCCAGCTGCGCCCGTAGTCTTCGGTCATGGGTGAGCTCACCGGCAAGGTCGCATTCATCACCGGCGCCGCTCGCGGACAGGGCCGGGCCCACGCGATCAAGCTCGCTGCCGCAGGCGCCGACATCATCGCCCTGGACCTGTGCGAGCAGATCGCCTCGGTGCCCTACCCGCTGGCCACGCCCGAGGACATGGACGCCACCGTCAAGCTGGTCGAGGAGACGGGTGCGCGCATCGTGGCGTGCCAGGCCGACGTGCGCGACCGCGACGCCGTCAAGGCCGCGGTGCGCTCCGGGACCGAAGCCCTGGGTGACCGGCTCGACATCGTGATCGCCAACGCCGGCATCGCGCCGATGGCGGCCCCAGAGGCCTGGCAGGACGTCATCGACGTCAATCTGACCGGCGTCTACAACACCATCGACGTGGCGATGAAACCGATGATCAAGTTCGGCAACGGCGGCTCCATCGTGCTCACCAGTTCCGTCGCAGGACTCGTCGGCCTGGGGTCACCGGTCGGCGGCTCGGTGGGCTACGCCGCGGCCAAGCACGGCATCGTGGGCATCATGCGGGTGTACGCGAACTTCCTCGCGCAGTACAGCATTCGGGTCAACTCGGTGCACCCGGCCGGCGTGAACACGCCGATGATCGACAACGAGTTCACGCGTTCGTGGCTCGACGGCATCGCTCAGGAGAGCCAGGGCGGTCCGGACATGGGCAACGCGCTTCCGGTGCAGGCGCTCGAACCCGAGGACATCGCCAACGCAGCGTTCTGGCTGGTGTCCGACGCGGCCCGCTACGTCACCGGCGTGACGCTGCCGGTCGACGCCGGCTACGTCAACAAGCGCTGACTGTCCGGTGTCCGGCAACCCCGCGGCCCAGACCGCACTCGGCCCCATGGTGCTGGCGGCGATCGAGCACAACGAGTCACCGGGCAGACGCTTGGTCGACGACGATCTGGCCGAGTCGTTCCTGCCCGCACGGTGGCGTTGGCTGGTCCGGTCAGCGCGGGCAGGCGCGGTGCGCCGAGCTCTCACCGGGGCTTCGGAGCGATCGGGCCCCGGACTGTGGGCCAGCATCGCCTGCCGTAAGCGCTTCATCGACGAACGGCTGTCGGATCCGCTCAACGACGTCGACACCGTCGTCGTGCTCGGTGCCGGACTGGATACCCGGGCCTGCCGGATCGCCCGGCACAGCGACATGCCGGTGTTCGAGGTCGACCAGCACGTCAACACCGAGCGCAAAGCAGCGGTCTTAGAGCGGGTTCTCGGCGCGACACCACCATCGGTGCGGCTCGTCCCGCTGGATTTCGAGACAGAGGCGTTGATGCCGGCGCTGCAGGCTGCGGGCTACCGGCGCGGTGATCGCACGTTCTTCATCTGGGAGGGCGTCACGCAGTATCTGGGCCCGGAGGCGGTGCGCAGCACTCTCGACCAGCTCAGAGATGCCGCACCGGGCAGCCGACTGGTCTTCACCTACATCCGGCAGGACTTCGTCGACGGCACCGACCTGCACGGAGCCGAGGCGCTCTACCGCCGATTCCGGCAACGACGGCAGGTATGGCAGTCGGGCCTGGTCCGGGAAGACGTCGGAGAACTGCTCGACGAGTACGGCTGGCGCCTCGTCGAGCAGGCCGGACCGAGCTACTTCCGCGACACCTACATCCGTCCCACCGGCCGCACGCTGTCCGCGTCGCCGCTCGAGTGGACGGCGCTGGCGGAGCGCTGACGAGGTCGCGCGATCACAGCGCGTGCACGATTTCGGCGCCGAGTGGGTACCCCCCACGGCAGCGGCGGCAGACGATCACCCGCAGAAGGCAGCTGGCCAAGCATGACGATGACCACGACGAGGGCAGAGAACGCGTCGGTGCTGATCGCGCGGAAGCGACAACCGGCGGCGATTCACGGCGTCGCCGAACGACGGTTCGGCGGTCAGATCCGACGCCGCGCCGCGCAGACCGCGACCGTCCTGGTCGCCGACGACGAGCCGCGTGTCGCCTCGCTGGTGGCGCGCGGACTGACCGCCCACGGTTTCGCGGTCCGGGTCGTGGCCGACGGCGCAGCAGCCCTGTCTGCGGCGCGAAGCGGCCAGGCCGATCTGCTGGTCATCGACATCGACCTGCCCCGTCTCGATGGCATCGAGGTGGTGCGGCGTCTGCGTGCCCAGGGCGTCGAACTGCCCACCCTGATGCTGCGACCGCGTGGCAGCGCCACCGGGGCGGTCGTCGGTTTGGAGGGACAGGCCGACGATTACCTGTGCACTCCCTTCCGCTTCGAAGAACTCCTCGCCAAAGTTCGGAGATGGCTGTCGCCGGCCGGACGGACCCCCGAATCGACCCAGCTGACCTACGGCGATCTGCGGCTCGATCTGACCGCGCGACGCGCCCACGTCGGTGACTACTTCGTCGACCTGTCGGCCCGTGAATGCGCGCTGGCCGCGAAGTTCCTCCGACATCCCGGCGAGGTTCTGTCCCGCCAACAGCTGCTGAGCACGGTGTGGGGGCATGAGCACGCCGCGAGTTCCAACGTCGTCGACGTGTACGTCCGGTACCTGCGCAGCAAGCTGGGCGCCCGCCGGTTCGTCTCGGTGCGCGGTCTGGGCTATCGGCTCGAACAACCCGCCCGCTGAAGCGGCTCGCTCAGCCGATCTCGATCACGGTAGGCACGATCATCGGCTGTCGGCGGTACGTCTCCCCCACCCACTTGCCGACCGTCCGGCGAACAGCTTGAGCGATCCGGGTGGGGTCGGTGATGTTCTGCGAGGCAAGGTTCTCCAGCTCGGTCTCGACCTTGCGAGCGACCGCCTCGAGCGCCTTGGGATCCTCGGAGAAGCCGCGAGAATGCAGGTGCGCAGGCGCGGCGGTTTTCCCGGTGCCGCGCCGGACGACCACGGTTACCGCGACGAAACCCGAGGACAGGATCAGCCGCTCCCCCAGTGTGGCGTCCCCGACATCGCCGGTGATCAAGCCGTCGACGAACATCTTGCCCACCGACACCGCGCCGGCGATGGTCGCGCGTCCGGCCACCAGGTCCACGCTGACACCGTTCTCGGCGACGACGATGTTGTCGTCCGGCACGCCGGTGCGCGCGGCCAGCGCGGCGTTGGCCCGCAGCATCCGCCAGGTCCCGTGCACGGGCATGACGTTGCGCGGCCGCACGCCGTTGTAGAGGAATGCCAGCTCGCCGGCGTAGGCGTGACCGGAGACGTGGACGCGCGCCTGCTGGTTGGTGACGACACGGGCGCCGATCTTGGCCAGTGAATCGATCACGCCGTACACGGCTTCCTCGTTGCCCGGTATCAGCGACGAGGACAAGATGATCAGGTCGCCGTCCGTCAGCGTGATGCTGCGGTGCTCACCGCGCGACATCCGTGACAGGGCCGCCATCGGCTCGCCCTGGGTGCCGGTGGTGATCAGCACGACGCGGTCGGCCGGCATCATCTCGGCGGCGGCGATGTCGAGCACGTCCTCGTCGGCGACGTCGAGATAACCCAACTCCCGGGCAATGCCCATGTTGCGCACCATCGAGCGTCCGACGAACGACACGCGCCGTCCGAGTGCCACGGCCGCATCGATGATCTGTTGTACCCGGTAGACGTTGGAGGCGAAGCACGCGACGATGACGCGGCCCTCGGCGCCGCGGATCAACCGGTGCAGCGCCGGGCCGATCTCGCTTTCCGAGGGCCCGACACCGGGGATGTCGGCGTTCGTGGAGTCACAGAGGAACAGGTCCACTCCGGCATCACCGAGCCGCGACATCCCGGGCAGGTCGGTGGGTCTGCCGTCCAGCGGCATCTGGTCGAGCTTGATGTCCCCGGTGTGCAGCACCGTGCCGGCACCGGTGTGGATCGCGATGGCAAGGCAGCCGGGGATGGAGTGGTTGACGGCGAAGTACTGGCATTCGAACACGCCGTGCTCGGAGCGCTGGCCCTCGGAGACTTCGACCAGGACAGGCTTGAGCCGGTGCTCGCGGCACTTCGCCGCCACCAGTGCGAGCGTGAACTTCGACCCGACGATGGGAATGTCGGCGCGCAACTTGAGCAGAAACGGGATCGCACCGATGTGGTCTTCGTGTGCGTGGGTGACGACGACCGCCTCGATCTCGTCGAGCCGATGCTCGATGTGCCGCAGATCCGGCAGGATCAAGTCGACGCCGGGTTCGTCGTGTGTCGGGAACAGCACACCGCAATCGACGACCAACAGCCGTCCCAGATGCTCGAAAACGGTCATGTTGCGGCCGATTTCGTTGATACCGCCCAACGCGGTGACGCGAAGGCCGCCTGGGGCCAGGGGCTCCGGTGGGGTGAGCGCTGAATCCACTAGCGGCCCACTACCTCAGCACCGCGGCAGCGCGCATGTCAGCGGCCAGCGCCTCGATCTGTTCGGCGTTGGCCGGCATCTGGGGCAGGCGCGGATCTCCGGCCTCGAAGCCCTGCAGGCGCAGGCCCTCCTTGGCGAGCGTGACGCCGCCGAGGCGCATCTGCGCCCCGCACAACGGACCCAGCGTGACGCTGATCTTGCGTGCGGTGGCGACGTCGCCGGAGTGGAACGCGGTCATCATCTCGCGAAGCTGACTGGTCGCGACGTGCCCCCACACACTGACGAACCCGACGGCACCCATGGCCAGCCACGGCAGATTCAGCGAGTCGTCGCCGGAGTAATAGGCCAGCCCGGTCTCGGCGATGATCTGTGCGCCGCCGTGCAGGTCAGCCTTCGCATCCTTGACCGCGACGATGTTGGGGTGCTGGGCCAGCGCCCGCAGCGTGTCCCACGCGATCGGCACCACCGAGCGCGGCGGGATGTCGTAGAGAACGATCGGCAGATCGGTGCTGTCGGCGACTGCGGTGAAATGAGCCAGCAGGCCGGACTGCGGCGGCCGCGAGTAGTACGGGGTGACCACGAGCAGCCCGTGGGCGCCCTCGGCGGCGCACGCCTTGGCCAGGTGCATGCTGTGCGCGGTGTCGTAGCTGCCGGCTCCGGCGATGATGCGGGCCCGGTCACCGACCGCTTCGAGCACGGCACGCAGCAACGCGATCTTCTCGTCGTCGGTGGTCGTCGGGGATTCACCGGTGGTCCCGGACAACACCAGCCCGTCACACCCCTGGTCGATCAGGTGGGTGGCCAGCCGGGCAGCCGCAGCGGTATCGAGCGTGCCGTCGGGCTTGAACGGAGTAACCATGGCGGTCAGCAACGTGCCCAAACGGGCGGGGGCGTCGAATCCGCTGGTACTCACGGGCAACTAGGTTACCTGCTCAGCCCGCGTGCTCACGAATGCCTTTGGGCTGCGCCTCCGTGTCTGCCGGGTCGGCTACGCCTCCGTGTCTGCCGGGTCGGCTACGCCTCCGTGTCTGCCGGGTCGGCTACGCCTCCGTGTCTGCCGGGTCGGCTACGCCTCCGTCGCCAGGGGGCTCGTCGCGACCTCGGTGCCGTCGGTGAGTTCAGTGATCTCGAAGTCGGAGAAGACCTGCGGCGCGAGATCGATGAGCTGACGCAGACAGGTGATCGCCAATCGCCGGATCTCCACGTCGGCGTGCTCGCTGGCGCGCATCGCGATGAAGTGCCGCCATGCCCGGTAGTTGCCGGTCACGACGATGCGCGACTCGGTGGCGTTCGGCAGCACGGACCGCGCGGCCTGGCGGGCCTGCTTGCGACGCAACACCGCGGCGCGCTCACCGGGCTGGTCGGCCATGAACTTGGCCTCCAGACGGGCCAGCAGCTCGGTGTAGGCCGCTCGGCTGGCATCTGCGGCGGCGGACAGAATCTCCACCAGCTCGGGGTCCTCGTCGACGCCGGGCGGAGCCACCACCTCAGCCTGCTCGTCAGGCACGTAACGCTGGGACAACTGTGAAAACGAGAAATGCCGGTGCCGAACCAGCTCGTGTGTGCACGACCGCGAGATGCCGGTGATGTAGAACGTCACCGAGGCGTGCTCGAGTGCCGCGAAGTGACCGACGTCGATGATGTGGCGCAGGTACGAGGCGTTGGTCGCCGTCCGGGGATTGGGCTTCGACCAGCTCTGGTAGCAGGCTCGCCCGGCGAACTCGACCAGCGCCGGGCCGCCGTCGGCATCGGTGTCCCAGGGGACGTCGGGCGGCGGGCAGAATTCCGTTCTGGCGATCAGCTGCACCCGCAGCGGCGCGATCTCGGCCACGGCGTGAGCCTAACGTCATTACCCCACCAGCCTTCGTCGAGACTGCATCACCGGCGGGGTGCACTCACATTTTGTCGCCCTGAGCGCAGCGCCAACGAGCGTTAGGGTGATCCATGGCCGCCTCCCACCTCGCCGCCCGCCTGCTCGATGTGATCGAAGGCGACATCCTGCCTTTGACGGAGCGCGGGGTGGCCGCGGGCAACAAGGTGTTCGGCGCGGCCCTGCTCTCCAAGACCGATCTGTCGGTGGTCATCGCCGGAACCAACGACGAGACCGCCAACCCGCTGTGGCACGGCGAGGTGAACACACTGAGGCAGTTCTACGAGTCGCCGCAGCGACCCGCCACCAAAGATCTGCTGTTCCTGAGCACCCATGAGCCGTGCACACTGTGCATGTCGGCGATCACCTGGGCCGGGTTCGACAACTATCACTACTTCTACAGCCACGAGGACTCGCGGGACAGCTTCGCCATCCCGCACGACCTGAAGATCCTCAAGGAGCTGTTCGGCCTCGACCCCGGTGGCTACCGCCGCAGCAACGAGTTCTGGACCGCCTACGCGATCAGCGACCTGATCGACGCAGAACCCGAGCCGCAGCGGCAGAGATTGCTTGCCCAGCGCGACCGAATCCGCGGCCGCTATGACGCCCTGTCGCGTCGCTATCAACAGCACAAGGGCGACAACGAGATTCCGCTCGGCTAGCCGTCGCCTTCGGGCTCCTCGAACGGGCAGTGCTCGACGCGATCGCCGCCGGCGCGCTTGGCGGTGTACATCGCCGAATCGGCCATCCTGATCAGGCGGTCGACGAACTCCGTCGCCACCACCACAACGTGCGGCCCCACGACCGCACTGCAGGTACCCAGGCTGGCGGTGACGCCGAACGGTGTCGAGGCGATGCCCTGCCGGATGCGTTCGACGATCGCGCGATGACGGGCGACGAAGTGAGTGTCGGCGATGACGAATTCTTCGCCCCCCAGGCGTGCGATCGCAGCGCCGGCGTCGCAGCTCTCGCGCAGCACGGCCGCGACACTGACCAACGCCTGATCCCCGACCGCATGCCCCTGGGAATCGTTGAGCCGCTTGAAGTTGTCGAGGTCCACCATGGTCACGTTCAACCGCCTGCGCAGGCTCGGCGGCTGTGCCGCGATGAGCTCTGCGACGGCATTGGAGAAGGACCGCCTGTTCAGCAGACCGGTGAGCGGGTCGCGGTCGGAGTTCCGCAGGTCGATACGCAGCGAATGCACCAAAGAGAAGATCCCGAACGGAATTCCGACGTTCAGCGCCGTCACGATCAGCGCCGCAGCGACGGTCAGCGCCACATCGCCGGTGTCGATCAGCAACCGGGCCGCGGCGACGGCAGCGCACGCCATGCCCAGGGCGAGGTTGGCCAGCACATGGCCGACCGCGTGGAAATACGCCAGGAATCCGCCGATCACCGCGAACACGGTGCAGCCCATCAACGCGCCGTAGGCGTTGGACAGCGACAGGCATGTGGCGGCGATACACGCGCTGCAGATGACGTTGTAGACCACCGACCCTCGTCGGCTCGGCCAGGTGAACAACCACACCAGTGACGCGCTGCCGGCCCCAGCCGCCGCGGCCACCGCGATCCATCTGGTCAGAGAGGTGTTCGGCCCCACCGGACTGCCCAGCATGACCAACGGCACCGCCGCCAGGCAGACGGTGAAGACGAAGGTTGCGATCCGCCACTGCGTCTGCAGTCCGCGGTCCCGCAGGTATGCGCCGAACCAGTCGAACTGGTCGGCCTCCCGCCACAGCGTCGCCATGCCGGACCGGTGGGGACGCTACTGCGGGTTCGCGGCGACGAACTGGACCACGGCCTCAGCGAGTTCGACGCCCTTGTCCTCCTGGAGGAAGTGCCCGGCCTCGGTGATGGTCACGTGCGTCTGCCCCTCGGCGCCCGGAATCTGCTTGCGTAACAACGGCTCCGCGGCCCGGGTGATCGGATCGGAGTCGGAGAATGCGCACAGGAACGGCTTGTCGAATGTCCGGAGGACCTCCCACGCGGCCCGGTTCGCCGCAGAGGCCGGGTCGTCAGGCCGCGTCGGCACCAGCATCGGGAAGTGGCGCGCACCGGCCTTGAAGGATTCGTCGGGAAACGGCGCGTCGTAGGCCGCGGCCACCTCGGGTGTGAGCTTTCCGACGCAGGCGCCGCCGATGATCTTGCCGACCGGGAAGTCCGGTGACTCCTGGCTGAACTGCCGCCAGGCCAGGAAGGCCTCCCCCGGATCGAGATCACCGGTGGGCAGCACGGTGTTGGCCGCGACGACCCGGGCGAACCGCTCCGGGTGTTCGCCGACCAGGCGCAAGCCGATGAGCCCACCCCAGTCCTGGCACACCAGCGTGATGTCGGTCAGACCGATCGCTTCGATGGCCGCCCACGTCCAGTCGACATGCGCCTGGTACGTGTAGTCCTCACGCCGGGTCGGCTTGTCGCTGCGGCCGAACCCGACGAGGTCGATCGCCACCGCTCGCAACCCGGCCCGGGTCAGAACCGGGATCATCCGCCGGTACAGGTAGCTCCACGACGGCTCGCCGTGCAGCAGAAGTACGACCTCGCCGTCGGGCGGCCCCTCGTCCAGGTAGTGCATTCGCAGCCCGTCGACGTCGACGTAGTGCGGCGCGAACGGAAAATCCGGCAGATCGGCAAATCGCTCGTCGGGCGTGCGGAGGAAGTCCACGGTTCGGCTCCTTTGCTGAGGCAACGAATACGCTACTCGGTCACAGCGGACTGTCCACCGCACGTCGCAACGCCGGCGCCAGGTCGCCGCGCGCCGCGACGGTCACCGCCTCCAGCCCGAGCCACGAGGCCATCGCGGACAACTCCCGCGCCAAAGGCCCGGCCACCCGCGCGGGCTCACACCCGTCCTCGGCGAACGCGCCCAGCACCGCCAATGCGCCTGCCGCCCTGTCGGCCTTGAGGTCGACGCGGCCCACCAGGTTCCCGTCGAGCAGGAACGGCCACACGTAGTAGCCGTAGCGCCTCTTCTGGGCCGGCGTATAGATCTCGATGCGGTAGTGGAACCCGCCGAAGAGGCGCTCGACCCGGGGCCGAAAGAAGATCAGCGGGTCGAACGGGCACAGCAGCGCCGTCCCTCTGTCCTGGCGCGGGACGACCTGACCGACACGCAGATAGGCAGGCGCGCTCCACCCCTCGACATCGACGCGTTCGAGGTGCCCGGCACCGACCAGATCGGCCAGCGCCGGATTGACCTGCGCGGCAGCCAGCCGGAAGTAGTCACGAATGTCGGCCTCGGTGCCCACCCCGAGCGCCGAGGCCGCCCGCAGGCATAGCTCCCGCACCGCGTCGGCCTCGTCCACCTGCCGGTTGAGCACCGCCGCAGGCAACACCCGCTCGGTGAGTTCGTAGTGCCGGGCGAACCCGACCCGCGTCGCGGTCGTCAGCGCCCCCGCAGACCACAACGCCTCGGCCACCCATTTCGTCTCACTGCGGTCCCACCACGGACCCTTGCGGCCACGCGGTTCGGACTCCAGATACGCCTCGATCTGGCCCGCGGTACTTGGGCCCAGCTCGGCCACGGCGGCCAGCACCTCCTCGGCGAGCCGCGCGTTCTTCTTGACGATGTCGGTCCCCCACCGGCCGTGGCGGTACTGCCGCATCCGCCATCGCAGCAGCGGCCAGTCCTCCACCGCCATCAACGCAGCCTCGTGCGCCCAGTATTCGATCAGCAACCGTGGTGAGCGCGCCGAGTGACTCCAGGCGGCCCGGTCCAGCACGTCGCGATCGTAGGGGCCGAGTCGGCTGAACACCGGCGCGTAGTGGGCCCGCACCGCCACCGACACCGAGTCCAACTGCAGCACCTGCAGCCGCGCGATGAGGCGCTTGAGGTGTGCCCGGGTCACCGGTCCCCGGGGAGCGGGCTCGTGAAAACCCTGCGCCGCCACCGCCACCCGCCGCGCCTGCGCGGCGGACAGCGTGGTCACGCGCGGACGTAGGTGTAGTACCGGTACCGCAGACCTGACGAACTGTCCTGCCAGTCGCCCGCGGTACCGAACCATGCCTCGTCCAGCAGTGGGGCGAGCACGTCGTCGTCCTCACGGTGGATGTTGATGTCGACCTCGGTGACCTCACATCGGCCGGCCAGGGGCAACGCCAACCCGTAGACCTGGGAACCGCCGATCACCCACGCATCGTCGAGCGGGGCGTCCTCGAGGCTGCTGACCACTTCTGCTCCGTCTGCCACGTAGTCAGCATGCCGGGTGAGTACGACATTCCGGCGCCCAGGCAGCGGCCGGAACCGCGCAGGCAACGACTCCCAGGTGGTCCTGCCCATGATGACGGTGTGGCCCATGGTCAGTTCCTTGAAGCGAGCCATGTCCTCCGGGACGTGCCAGGGGATGGAGTTGCCCCGCCCGATCACCCCGGACGACGACTGCGCCCAGATCAACGTGAGGTCACTCATACGGCGACGGGCGCCTTGATCGCCGGGTGCGGGTCGTAATTGACGATGTTCACGTCCTCGTAGGTGTAGTCGAAGATCGAACCTCGCTGTGCGAGAACGAGTTCCGGATAGGGGCGCGGTTCACGGGTCAGCTGCTCGGCGACCTGCTCGCGGTGGTTGTCGTAGATGTGGCAGTCTCCTCCGGTCCAGATGAACTCGCCGACGCCGAGGCCGGCCTGAGCCGCCATCATGTGGGTCAGCAGGGCATAGCTGGCGATGTTGAACGGCACTCCCAAGAACAGGTCGGCGCTGCGCTGATACAGCTGGCAGCTCAAGCGGCCGTCGGCCACATAGAACTGGAAGAAGGCGTGACACGGCGGCAGGGCCATCTGGGCGATCTCGCCGACATTCCACGCTGAGACGATGTTGCGGCGTGAGTCCGGATCGGATCTCAGCATCTGCAGCGCGGCACTGATCTGATCGATGTGCTCCCCGGACGGCGTGGGCCACGACCGCCACTGGACCCCATAGATCGGACCGAGATCACCTGTCGGAGAGGCCCATTCATCCCAGATCGTGACACCATGCTCCTGCAACCAGCGCACGTTGGAGTCGCCGCGCAGGAACCACAGCAGCTCGTACACGATCGACTTGGTGTGCACCTTCTTGGTCGTGATCAGCGGGAAGCCCGCGGTCAGGTCGAAGCGCATCTGGTGGCCGAAGACGCTGCGGGTGCCGGTGCCGGTGCGATCCGACTTCGGCGTCCCCGACTCGAGCACCAGACGCAACAGATCCTCGTAAGGGGTGGCGATCGGCACGCGCCCTAGCTTACGTGGGCCGCCCGAGAGTAGAACGGAACCCATGCCGAGCATCTCCGACACCGTCACGACGGCCGACGGCTCCTGCCCCGTCACACTGCACACGCCCGACGGAGAGGGCCCCTGGCCCGCAGTGGTGATGTACCCGGACGCCGGTGGGGCGCGCCCGACGTTTCGGGCCATGGCCGACGAGCTCGCCGGGTACGGCTACGCGGTGCTCGTCCCGGACGTCTACTACCGCGAGGGAGACTGGGCGCCGTTCTCGATGGCTACGGTGTTCTCCGACGACGCCGAACGCAAGCGGCTGTTCGCGATGATCTCCTCGGTGACGTCCGAACGCATGACCACCGACGCCAGCGCCTTCTTCGACTATCTGGACACGCGCCCCGAAGTGCGCGGCCAGGCCTTCGGCACCACCGGATACTGCATGGGCGGCCGGACGTCACTGGTGGTGGCGGGCCGGTTGCCCGAACGGGTCGCCGCAGCGATGTCGTTTCACGGCGGCGGCCTGGTCGCCGACGATCCAGCCAGCCCCCATCTGCTCGCCGACCGTATTCACGCCGCCATCTACGTCGGCGCCGCCCAAGACGATCGGTCGTTCACCACCCAGGACGGTGAAACTCTGGACAAGGCGCTGACCGCAGCCGGGGTACGGCACACGATCGAGTGGTACCCGGCGTTGCACGGCTTCGCAGTCCCCGACAACGCGCCGTACGACGAGGCGGCGGCTCAGCGCCACTGGGAGGCGACACAGACGTTCTTCGCCGCCCATCTGGGCTGAGCGGCTACCCGTGTCGGCCCGTCTTGCCGGCCCGCGCGAATGCATTGCGGATATCGCGCACGATGTAACCGAGCACCGCAATGTTCACCGCGATGAGCACAAGGAACATCAAGAGCCAGTTGGTGCGGGCATGGTCCACGTGCCACCAGATGATGGTGAACAGCACCGTGGTGACGAGGATCAGCACGTCTTTCCAGCCGCCGAAGCCGGTGTAGCGCGACGCGGCTTCTCGGAGCTCCCGGCTCTTGTCCGTCGCATCGATGAGGCTGTCGATGCGCTGATCGATGCTGCGCTGCAGCCGGGCACGCCGCTCGACTTGTTCTGCGGGGATGCGGTCGAGCAGGTCGAGATCCTTGGTGATGATCGCTCGGATGTCGGGCGGCTTGATGTTTCCCGCGGCTGCGCCCAGCAGCGCGCCTCCAGCGATAGGCGCTCCGGCGAGTGCGATTTCGGCGAGACCGGGCATGAGACTCCTTGGTCGGGCGGTCAGCGAAACTGCGTGGCGCCGACGACCCCGGCAATGGTGAAGAGAGCACGACCGCGCCAAGGAGCAATGTACCGAGCCAGGTGCGGAAGACTTCCGAATCGCCCCTGCGCACAGCATTGGCAGACGGAGCGCTGTCAACCCATCAGATGTGCCGCGACGGTCCCCCCGAGGTTCCAGCACGCTTCGAGGTCAGTCTTGCTCGGCTTGCCTGCGACCACGACGGTGTCGGAGGCCTTGACCCACCCCAGGCCTGCGGTGATGCCGTCCACAGCGCGTTGCGCGCCCTCGGTTCCCTCGTTGCCGTGCAGCCAGAGCCCGAACGGGCGCCCCTGGGTGGCATCGAGGATCTGGTAGTACGACGTGTCGAATGCATGCTTGAGCGCACCGCTGATGTAGCCCAGGTTGGCCGGCGTGCCCAGAACGTAGCCGTCGGCGTCGAGCATCTCAGCCGGCGCAACCGTGAGCGCCGGACGCCGGATCACCTCGACTCCCTCGATCTCGGGGTCGGTCGCCCCGGCGACAACAGCCTCGAGCATCTCCTGACAGTGTGGCGACGGTGTGTGGTGAATGATCAGCAGACGGGCCATCAGGTAGAACTCCGCTCCTCCATTTGTACGGCCTTCTTCATGGTTTCGCGGGCACGCGGGCGGTCACCGGCATAGTCGTACGCACGTGCCAATCGATACCAGCGGCGCCAGTTGTCCGGGTCGGCCTCGAGTTCGGCGCGTACCGTCGCGAACAGTGCGTCGGCGGCGTCGCGCTGGATTCGGCCCGACGGCATCCTCGGGAGGGCGCTGACGTCGAGTTCGAGACCTTCGTCCCGCATGATGCGGCCCAGACGCTGGTGGGCGAGGCCGGCGCGCAGTGTCGCGACCAGGACCCACAAACCGATGAACGGCAGGATCATCAGCGCCAGTCCCAGTCCGACGGCGGCAGCTTCCCCCGAGGAGATGAACGCCCACGCGATGCGCCACAGCAGGAAGAAATAGGCGATGAGCGCGACGCACATGAAGCCGATCAGCAGCTGGATCCGCACTGCGCGTCCGCCCTCGCTCATGACAGATCGAGCAGGGGCTCGATACCGACCGTGAGGCCGGCGAATTCGCGTATCCGGCGGACCGCCAGCAGGACGCCGGGAACGAACGAGGTGCGGTCGATGCTGTCGTGCCGGATCGTCAGCGTCTCCCCCTGAGTACCGAACAGCACCTCCTGGTGGGCGACCAGACCGGCCAGCCGGACGGAATGGACGGGGACACCATCGACGTCGGCGCCCCGGGCCCCGTCGAGCCCGGTGCTCGTCGCATCGGGGTTGGGCGGCAGCTCTTTTCGAGCTTCGGCGATCAGCTTTGCGGTCCGCACTGCGGTCCCCGACGGAGCGTCTGCCTTGTACGGATGGTGCAGTTCGATGACCTCGACCGACTCGAAGAACCGCGCGGCTTGGGCGGCGAAGTGCATCGACAACACCGCACCGATCGCGAAGTTCGGGGCGATGAGCACGCAGGCGTCGGGCTCGTCGGCCACCCATCGGCGCACCTGGTCCAACCGTTCATCGGTGAACCCGGTGGTGCCGACGACGGCGTGAATGCCGTTGTCGATGCAGAACTTCAGGTTGTCCATCACCACGTTGGGATGCGTGAAATCGATGACGACCTCGGTGTTCGTCTCCGTGAGCGACTCGAGCGGGTCGCCGGCGTCGACGCCGGTGGTGAACGTCAGACCTTCCGCACTCTCGACTCCCGCCACCATGGCGGCGCCGACCTTGCCCTTGGCGCCCAGCACTCCGACTCGCATGGTTCAACCCTAACGTCCGCGGTCAGTCCCGCTCGGGGTGACCTCTGAAATCTCTTTCGTCACTGTGGTTTCTGTGGTCACATCTGCGGCCGGATCTGTCAGAGTGTCGAACTACTGTTCGATACATGAGTGAAGTGGGCAGCGCAGTCGCCGCGATCCGCGCCGGCATCGCCGAGCTGGCCGCCGCACCCATCGACACTCTCACCCATCCCGAACTGATCGCCCTGCTCAACGACATCACAACCCTGAGCTGGTCCCTCCCCGCGGTCGAACACCCCATCCTGGCCCGGCTGATGACCGAAACCGAACCCCAAACCCTGGGCGCCAAATCCTGGGAAGAAATCCTCACCATCGCCCTGCGCCTGTCCAAAACCGAAGCCGCCCGCACCATCCGCGACACCCAAATGCTCGGCCCCCGCCGCTCCCTCGACGGCCAACCCCTGCCCCCACACTGGAATCACGTCGCCGCCGCTCAAGCCCAGGGCCGCATCGGACCCGCTCACCTGGACACCATCGCCGAGTTCTTCCGCACCCTGCCCCACTGGATCGACGTCGGCACCCGCGCCGACGCCGAAACCCAACTCGCCCGCTCGGCCTGCGGGCTGGACCCCGACCAACTCCGCCAAGCCGCCCAACGACTGGCCCTGACCCTCGACCCCGACGGCCCCGTGCCCGACGAGAAAGAACGACACCGCAAACGCGGACTGACCATCGGACGCCAACAAGCCGACGGCATGAGCAGAATCTCGGGCTACCTCACCCCCGAAGCCCGCGCCTGCTGGGACGCCCTCGCCGCCAAACTCGCCGCCCCCGGAACACCCCATTCCGACAATCAGAGCCCCGGCAACAGCGACCCCGCCGATACCGCAGCCGGCACCGAAACCGAAACCGACAACAGCAGCAGCAGCCCGCAGGAACCAACAGGTCAACAGGCCGGCGCCAACACCCATCCCGGCGGACCCCCGCCCAGCGCCAGCGACGAAGCAGCCGAGGAACCGACGCGCCCTCACACCGGCCGCGACACCCGCAGCACCGCCCAACGCAACCACGACGCCTTCCTGGCCATGACCCGCATGCTGCTGTCCTCCGACCAACTCGGCACCCACAACGGACTGCCCGTCACCGTCATCGTCTCCACCACCCTGCAAGAACTCAGCCGCGCCGCCGGCGTCGACGTCACGGGCATGGGCCCACGTCTGGGAGGCCGCGCCAGCCACGCCGTCACCGCCGGCGGCACCCTGCTACCCATGGCCGACCTCATCCGCATGGCCACCCCCGCCCACCACTACCTCGCCGTCTACGACGAACACACCAACGAAGCGCTCTACCTCGGCCGCACCAAACGCCTCGCCACCGCCGCCCAACGCATCGTGCTGCTCAACCGCGACCGCGGCTGCACCCGCCCCGGCTGCACCGCCCCCGGCTACCACACCCAAGCCCACCACGCCGTCGCCGACTGGAACAACAACGGCCACACCAACATCAACGACCTCACCCTCGCCTGCGGCCCCGACAACCGCGCCGCCACCCACGGCGGCTGGACCACCCGCAAACGCCCCGACGGCCGCACCGAATGGCACCCACCCCCAGCCCTCGGCACCGGCCAAGCCCGCATCAACAACTACCACCACCCCGAGCGCTACCTCATCCCCGACGAAGGCGCAGGGCGCGACGATAAAGGCGCGGGAAGCGAGGGCACGAACGGTGAAGACGCGGACGACGACCCGTAGCCGCGGCTAACCTCGAGGACATGCGTACTGATGACCGGTGGCCGAGGTCGTTTTCCGTTCTGGGAGCCGGCGTGCTCACCGCTGCGCTGTTCGCCGCGGCGCCGGCCGCTGCCGTACCGGTGTACGGAAGCAACGGGGTTTTCGGCGTGACAACTCAGCCGCGAGAGGGGTGGGCGACGTCCTTCATCCCGCCCGGGCGCTACCGAGTGGACCAGTCGCCGAGCATGCAGCCCTACCAGAGCCCACCGGGATTCTGGCTACGCTGCAGTGATTTTCCCTGTGCGGGAACGTCTCCGGGCAACATCATCGGCACGGGCGCCGCGCAGCGCGATGCTCCCACGTTCGTGGACATCCTGCCCACTGATGTAGCGATCGCGCTGCACAACGTCACATTGACGACGCTCCCCTGAGCCCGCGGTCTGCGCCACCCGAGGTTTACCACGCCCCCTGAGCCTGCGATGTACGGCCGCCTACTGGCCGCCCAGCGCGGGGTCGAATGCCGCCCGGGCGGCGACCGAGGCCGCCACTGCTGCCACGACGACGGCGGCATCGTCTTCCCGGCCCTTCGGGATCACGATCTCGGCGCTGTCGGCGTCCACGCGGTGCGCCATCAGCCAGTCGTAGAGCAGCCAGTCCAACGCGCAGGCGACGTCGAACCGATCGGCCTCAGCCTCGCCTGCAGCTGCGGTGACCCTCGCCAGCGCTTCACTGTGTTCGCGGCGGGCGGCCTCCCGGTTCACTCCCGAACTGTCGAACAACAGCATCGCCAGAGTCAGCGGTAGCCGCGCGCCGTCCTCGGTGCGCAGCACCCACCGTCCGCCCTTCCAGGGGCGGGCCGGATCAACCTGCACCATGTCGCCGAAGCCGCCCACCACCCCGAGTGTCGGCTCGTCGAGCTCGCCGTCGAGGGGCGCGGGGCCCAGCAGCCCCAGCGGTTGGCGGGCCAGGATCGACATCAGCGCGGCGGTGCCGACGATCTGTCCGGCGCGCACGTCCGGCACCAACCCCACACTGTCGGCGGCCCGCGCGTAATCCAGGCACAGCCGGTCGAGGCTGCAGTACAGCTCGGCGAGCACGTCACGCTCGACCGGTGACGGCCGCCGTCCACCCCCGAGTACGTCGCCGAACCGGCGCGCCGCATCGATGAGGGCGTCGTCCAGTGCGGACAGGTGGGTGGCCGCCAGCCGGTCCGGTTCCTCGTCGGCCTCGACGAGCTCCAGCAGCGACGTCGGCTGCCCGTCGACCGTCGCCCACGCGAATCCGATCTGGTCGTCGGTCTGGACGATGCGGGGCCTCATCGGCGCCGCTCCCACACCATGACGCGGTTGTTGCCTGAGTCGGCGATCGCCAAGCGGTCACCGTGCAGGCTCAGCCCGTAGGGCCAGCACAGCGTGTCACGGCCGACCAGCGCCCACCGGTTCTCTCCGTTGGAGCTGAAATCCGGTTGGGCAAGCACGTGGTCGGCGGGCCGCCCACCCAGCGGCTCCGAGGGCAGCTCATCCCACAGCAGCACCCGGTTGTTGGCGGTGTCGGCGACCGCGAGCCGGCCCTGATCAAGCCCGACCGCGTAGGGAAACCGGAACCGGTCCCCGCTGTGGGGGCCGTACGGCCACTCGTCGGCCGACGAGAAGTCCTGCTGCCCAAGGACTGAATCAGCCGGTGCGTCACCGCCGGGATGCGGTGACCAACCGAGCACCCGGTGATCGCCGGCATCGGCGACCAGCAGCAATTCGTCGGCGCCGGTGACCGCGTGCGGCCACCGGAAACTGGCCGGCCCGACAGCCTCGCCGCGGTTTTCCCCCCGCGCATGCTCGCCGGGTTGGCCCAGCACGATGTCGGCGGGCTCTCCCGGCTCGGGAATTCCGCCGGACCAACCCAGTACCCGGCGGTTACCGGTGTCGGCCACCCAGAACCGTGGCCCCAGCATTGCGAATCCGAACGGCCAGTACAGCGTCGACGCGGAACACTCCCGACCCGCATTGGGCTGGACGGCACTCGAATCCGGCTGCCCGAGAACGACATCTGGTGCCACGTCGTTGCGCTGCGGCACCTCGTCCCACACCAGGATGCGGTGATGCCACGCGTCGGCCACGATCAGACGTCCACCGACGACGGCTACTCCAGTGGGGAGGTTCATCCCCCGCTCTGGGCCCCGCCCACCAGCGGCCCGTCCTTCCGACGTCCCGTCGGGCTGACCGAGGACCACATCGGCCGGCTGCTCGTCGGACTCGGGGACACCGTGCCATATCAGCACCCGATGGTTGCCGGAGTCCGCCACCACCACATGAGAGTCGTCGATGAAGACCCCGCGCGGCGAATACATCCAGGCCATGCTCGGGGACGCCTGCGGCAGCGCCAACCCGCCGGGCGCGGGCGCGCCCAGCCAGGTACGAGGCTCCCATCCACCGCTGTGCTCATCGGTCAGCACGCCAAGCGCGCCGGCAGCCCCCGTCCTTCCACCTGCACGGCCATTCACGCTGTGGCGCACGGTATACCGGCTCACGGGCCGACCCGCACCCAGACATCTCCATCCTCGACCCGCAGCGGCAGTTGCTCGAGCTGCACACCGGGGGCGGACAGACATTCCCCAGACGACGCGTCGTAACAGAACCCGTGCCACGGACAGGTCAGTGTCCCGGCCGAGACATCCAACACGGCATTGTCCAAGGGCAGTGCCTCGTGAGCACATTCGTTGCGGTAGGCCGACAGCCGCTGATCGACATTGACGACGAGGACATCGGAGCCGTGCACACTGACCTCGCCGACCGGGACCGCGTCGGCGCGGGCCACCCGCACCCAGCCCTCGGCCTCCGGGTCGGCGGCGCGGCGGAACGACACCGACTCGATCGGAATGATCGTCGGCGTGGGCTCGTTGGGGAGTACCTCGACCGCGCTGATCGCCGGAACCGCCTGCAGCAGCGCACTCTCCACCAGTTCGCGGAGCGTGACCGAGGACATCGAGCAGCCGTTGCACGCGCCTTCCAGACGAACGAACGCGACGCCGTCGGCGACACGGTCGAGCGTGACGTCGCCGCCGTGACTGTGCAGTTGGGGACGTACCGCGGCCAGCGCCCGTTCAGCCAGGGTGACCGGGTCGGGGCGGATGATGCCGTGCAGCGTGAGCAGCATGCGCACCACCGGGTCGTCGACGAGGTCGAACAACAGCGGCCGCGCCGCGTCGTCGGCGCGCATTCGCGTCACGATGGTGACCAGCCCGGCCCGGTGGATCTCCTCCAGCGCGGCCCTGAGCTCTTCGGCGGCTGTGCGGGCGGCGGGATCCAGTCCGGCGACGGCGGCCAGCGCGTCGTCGACGCGGCGCGCCAACGTCTCGAGGTCGGCCCCTTCCTGCAGGTCGGTCACGGTGCCTCCTCGCCGCGATCGAGCACCGTCTGGCGGGCCACCTCGTCCAGGATGTCGCGGACGGTGCGTACCGAATCGGTGTCGCCGCCGTCCTCGAACAGGAACCGGGCCTCGTAGAGCTTCGCTTTGGCCTGGTCGAACAGGCCCAGATGCGCGAGAACGTTGCCCTGATTCGCCAGCACCCGGGCGCGGCCCAGCGGATCGCCGTCGCGGTCGCGCGACTGCAGCACCGCTTCATAGATCTCGACAGCCTCGACCAGGTTGTCCTGCCGGTGTTTGGAGGGGGTGTAGACCATCGAGTTGGCCAGGTTCAGCTGCACGCTGGCCCAGCGTTGCGGATGCTCGTCCCGGGTGAACACGGTCAGCGCCTGCCGCAGCGATTGCGCGGCGATACCCAACCTCAATTGGCTGGAGGCTTCCACCATCGGCATGGTCAGGTAGGCGGTGGCCAGGTCGGCGTGCGCGGACGCCCACAGCAGGGGCGCGTCGTCACGCCGGATCAACTGCAGCGCGGAGTGGTAGTGCGGGACCGCCGCGGGCAGCAGTTCGGGGCGCTGCGCTGCCTGCTCATGAAGGACTCCTGCTGCACTCACATGCAATTCAGCGCGCGCGACTCGCAACGCATCGGCGTCCTCGAGCAGACTCAGGGCCCGCTCGAGACGTTGCAGCGCGGAGGGGTCCTCGACGTCGCGGCAGACCCCGGCCGCCGCACCGGCGAGCACACCGGCCAGCGGCCTGCCCACCGGTCTCGCGAGTTCGGCGGCGCGGTCGAGCAGCGGCACCGCCGCGGCAGGGTTGCCGTCAGCCAGCGCCGCCGAGGCTTGCGCGGCGAGCACGACCGCGGCGACTTCTCCGTCGTGCCCATCGAGCTCGGGTGCGGAGTCGGTGCGCCCCAGGGCGAAAAGCACCACGTCGACCAGCACGGCGAACTCTCCGAGGTCGGCACGGATCGCGGCGGGGTCGGCCTGGTCGGGATCGAGAACGAATCTGTTGTAGCGCGAGACCGGGTCGTCGCCGGTCAGCGCGTGCAGGGCGCCGTCCCGATCACCGGCGAGAGCGTGGCGGTACGCCTCGAGCCGATCCGGCCACTGCTCGGGGAGCCGCCCATCGACCAGCGCGGCTCGGGCGGCTTCGGTGTCCCGGCCCGCCGGGATGAGCAGGTATCCGGCGGGAAGGCCGAACGCACCCAGCGGCTGCGGACGCGCGGCAAGCATGACGGTGCCGGTGTCCTCGGACACATCGGCGACGGTGTCGGTCACGGCCCTCCCACGAGATTCATCCCGATAATGGTCCCTTCAGGTCGCGCTCGGCGGCGCGTTTGATCAGATCTGCGGCCAGCTCGGCCCGCCCCCGGGTGCGGTGGGTGGCAATCCGCTTGCGCACCACCCCGTCGTCGAAGACGACGACAATGTCGACGGCCCAGTGCCCGCGTTCATGCACCACCACGGTGTCCACAGCGCGGGCCTCGTCGGCGGAACTCTCGGCGCGGACCGTGGTCGGCGGCCTGTTGTTCGGAAACGACTTTCGGTGATCACTCATGGCGATCACCGTTCCCGCTCCTCGTCACCGGAAACCGGGATGCGCAGCGCAGCGTGGTCATCGTCCCAGAATGCCTGGAAAACGCCCTGAAGTGAGGTCTCCCTCAGCAGCTCACTGACGAGTACCGACCGGTCCCCGGCGGGATTGCGCTGTTTGAGCAGCAGTCCCCCACTGCGGGGCCCGCGCAGCGGAATCAGCCAGAACGTGCCGTCGCGCACCACCGCTGTCACGGCATCGGAGGGGAACCGGGCCGCTGCCAGCGCCGCATCGAGACGCAGATATCCGTCCGCGGTGAACTCGACGGTCGCCGCGGCGTGCCCGGCCGGCCGCAGCGGCGCCAGGAAGTCGCGCTCGACGACGTCGATGACCTGCTCCATGGCCGCGGCGACCGGTGCCGAGAGTTCAGCGCCCATTTCGACGCCGGCGACCTCGACGAGAAAGACGGTGATGTCGCTCGGGCAGTCTTCGGCGAGCGCCCAGCGCGCGAACGCGATGGCGTGATCCCACCGAAACGAATGGGTGTGCAGACCCTGCAGCGGCGGAAGTTCGGCGAATTCCTCACCGGGTACGCGGAAGACCGTGCCCGGCGCCGATCCGGTGGCCGCGGCATCGATGATGACCACCCGGCCGGCCCCGCGCATCTGGAACGCCACGTCCATGCCGGCCGTCCCGCCGTCGACCAACTTCGCACCGTCGGGTACGCCGCGCTCCCAGAGGTGACGGACCAGCACCGGTCCCACCCCGTCGTCGCCGCGCAGCAGGTTGCCGCACCCGATGACCACGACGTCGCAACCCGGCGGCTGGAGGGTAGCCGCCGGGTTGCTGGCCGTGGGGTTCACCCGTGGTGAGGGCAGGTCACACCATCCCGTTGATGACGAACTTGTTCAGCTCGCGCCCGGTCTTGCCGTCGTAGGCATGCACCGTGCACACCAGGCACGAGTCGAAGCTGCGGGCCACGTGACCGAGCTCGACCGGATCCTCGGCATCGACGATCGGAGAACCGACCAGGGCCCGTTCGATGGGGCCCAGCGTCTCGGACCCGTCGCGCGGCCCGATGTTCCACGCGGTCGGGGTGACCACCTGATAGTTCTTGATCTTGGAGTCCTCGATGACGATCCAGTCCGACAGCGAGCCGCGAGCCGCCTCGGTGGAGCCGAACCCACGGCCTTCGGCGTATTCGATGGGTTTGGTGTAGAAGCTGTCCTTGAGTTCGAGGGCGTCCAGCCACTGCCGGGTCCACTTGTAGTACTTGGGCGCCTCGTGCATGCGGGCCAGCTGGCGCACCATGACCGACGGCCCGATCGTGTTGTAGATATCGCCGAACAGTGGGTCGTTGTCCTGGTGCGGCGCGGGGTTGGGGCCGGCCGCGGCCATCCGCCGTGCCAGCGGGCCGGCCTCCAGCGGGATGTTGCCCAGGTCGCCGACTGCGTAGCGCGGCGACTTCGCCCAGCTGTACTTGCCCTGCTTGCGACCCTGCTCGGGGTCGATCGGGATGGTCTCACCGTCGAACGGGTGCAGCGGCCGGTCCCCTTGGTAGAAGGAGTGCGTCACGTCCTCGCGGACGTTGGCCTGGTCGAATTCGTAGTACCGGCCGTCGGCGAAAACCCCGGAGCGCCCGATCAGTGCCGCGTTGCGTCCGTCGATGGTGGGGTTCTCGTACAGCGTCGGGTCGAAGTAGGTGCCGGTGGCCAGGTAGTTGCCGACGCCCTGGCCGTACTTGTCCAGTCCGACGTCGAGGCAGTAGCGGATGAAGAAGCCGCAGTCGCTGTTGTATTGGGCCTCGTTCTCGTCCACCCAGGCCAGCACGTCGTTCCACGTCTTGTTCTCCAGCCAACGGTCCACCGAGCAGCCCAGCCACTGACCTTCCAGCCAGGCGTCGTTCCAGTGCTCGAGGATCGCGATCGATCGGGTCACGTCCGACAGCGTGGGCGCGCACATCACTCCGCCGGGCACCATGAAGCTGGAGTGGGGCCACTGCCCGCCGAAGATCGCATACACCTCGACCGGTTTGGCCGACAGGACGACCCCCGGCTGGTAACTCGTGCCGACGTAGGGCGCGAACCGGCGCACGGCTTCGTCGTACAGCGACGACTTCGCATAGTTCTTGTTGGTCAGGTCGATCGCGAACAGCGCGTAGAAGTACCGCGGGATGGACTGCAGCGTCTCGCATGCCTGGCCGATGTTGCGGACCAGCGTGGCGTTGGGCGGCATGTGGGTGCGCCACGCCGTGTCGAGGGCATACGCCGACTTGTAGAGGTGGCTGCCGCCGCAGATGCCGCAGATACGCGGGCACACCACCAGCCCGGCTTGAGGGTCCTTGCCGCGCAGGATGATCTCGAAGCCGCGGAACATTGCCGCCTCGGTCCACGCCGAGGTGACCACACCGTCTTCGATGGTGACGCGGACGTCGAGATCACCCTCGACGCGCCCCAATGGGCTGACGAAGAGGTCGAGCTGATCGGTCATGCCAGGAGTCCCTTTCTGTTCGAGCCCGTCCGGTCTCAAACGACGAACATGTCTTCTTTAGACCACTGCGGCGCCGCGATCCGGGCCGCCGCCGCCAGGCCCATGTAGGTGAGGTGGTCGGTCCCCTCCGGCACTTCCTTGGGGATCATCCCGCTGACCTTCTGGGTCTTGAACAAGGTGCCCGGCGCGAGGTCGAAGTGCGGGAACTCGGGTTCGGTGCAGCCGATGCACGGCATGCCGGCGCGGGTCTTGCTGCTCTGCCGGTTCCACAGGATGCGGTTGCACGGCGAATGCGTCATCGGTCCCCGGCAGCCGAATTCGTAGAACAGGCAACCGGTTCGGGTGCCCTCGCCGAACGACATCGTGGATTGCTTGTATTCGAAGAACTGCACCCGGGTGCAGCCGGTCTGGGTGAACGTCTTGAAGAACGTCTCCGGACGGTGCAGGTCGTCGAGCGTGATGTCACCGGCGCGGCCCGTGGCGAGTGCGACGAGGATCTGGGTGATCCAGTCCGGGTGGGCGGGGCAGCCGGGAATGTTGATCACCGGCAAGCCCATCTTGGATCGGAAATCCGGCCCCAGGAAGCCGCCCTTCTCCCGCTTGTGGAACTGCAGACCGGTGGAACCCGACGGATTGGGTTCCATCGCCGGGATGCCGCCCCAGCATGCGCAGTCTCCGATCGCGACCACGATCTGCGCGGCGGCCGCCAGATCGGTGACCCAGTCCTTCATCGGCCGGTCGGCGAACATGTCCGTGCGCCCGTCGTAGGCCTCCATGACCGATCCCTCGAAGACGAAGATGTCCAAGGGTCGCTCGCCGTTGGCGCAGTCCCAGAAGACTTTCTGGGCGTTCTTGCCCAACTCCAGACCCAGCGACGGATGCCACACCAGGTCGAGACCGAAGTCGACGATCAGGTCGACCACGTTGGGCTCGTCGGCGTTGAGAAACGACATCGTGTTGCCGCTGCACGCGCCGCCCTGGAACCAGAGCACCGATGCCATGGAGACTCCTCTCGACTCACCGGGGCCGTCGGCCTCCGGTGCGGTGTGCTGTCAATTCGGTTGTCGGGGGGCCACTTACGTGACCGGAAAGCTCAGACCTTGCGTCCGAAGACGCGGGCGACCTCGATCAGGTACGCCAGCCCGCGCGTCACGTCCGGGTCTTTCGCGGCACCGCGCAGCGTCGACCAGAGCCCGCGCAGCCCACGGGGCGGCGCAGGTACCGATGAGCGCGCCGAAACCAGCGCATCTCCCAGGGCGGCAACGACCTCGGCGCCCCTGGGGTCGGTCAGTGACGAGCTCAGCAGCGTGTTGATCGCCGGGGTCGCTTTCACCAGTCCACCGGTGAGCACGGCCAGGCTGGCCGACAATTCGGTCAGGTCGACCTCGCGCAGCGCGGCCAGGCCGGGGATCTGCTCACTGGACCCGCTGAGCTCCCCCCACGCCGAGGTGAGATTGGCGGTGATGTCGTCACCGCGGCGGACGAATCCGTCCAGGCCGCTGACCAGCACCGCCAGCAGATCGGCGTGGTCGAGCAACGTCGTCAGGGCCTCGGCGACGCGCGGATCATCGAGACGGTCGCGCACGGCGTCGGCGGGACCGGCGCCGTTCACCGAATCCAGGACGGGTGTTGTTGCCTGACCGCTGGCGCCCATCCGATACCTCCCGGGGCGGGATCCCCTGCTGCGCGGGGGATGTGGCTGTTGCGCTCAACGTACTGCGCGGGCGGCGCCGTGCCTATCGCTTTCGCGCAACAGCTATCAGGATTGCGCAGAGATGGTTACGCTGAAACGAGCCCGTCCGTCAGGAGCCTTGTGTTGCCGCCTCGAATTCGGTTCCCCGCCACCAAAGTTAGCCTTCCCTATTTTCGGGCGGGAACGCGGTCGCACTGATGTCTCGGTTGACGCGACTGGGCTACATCGACATCCGTCGGACCAGCGATCCGGTGCGCCGCAAGGTGCGCTCGCGCGGAGTGCCTCCGGCACTGACCGCCCATGAGATCTTCTACACCGAAGACGTGAGCAAAGCCGCCCGGTTGCTCGGGCGGGCGTTGACGCCGTTGACACTGACGGTCGACCCCGCCGATGCCAACGGTTTCGCGGCCACCATGCACGGGGTGCGGCTGCGCAATGTGAGCATGCTCTACCTGGACCTGCACGTGCCGGCCACCATCGACATCCCCGAGACCGGTCGGTACTACGCGGTGCACATGCCGCTCAACGGGGTTGCCACCGTTCACCATCCGGCGGCGACGTTCCAGGCGAACACGATGCGCTCGCTGGTCTCCAGCCCGGGCACACCGTTGCGGATCGAGTTGGGGCTCGACGCCCCGCAGCTGTTGATCCGCATCGAGCAGCAGGCGATGACCGCCCACGTCACCCGACTGATCGGCCGCAACCTGGTCAGGCCGCTGGTGTTCGATCCCGACTTCGACCTGGCCACCGAGGCCGCGATGCGCTGGCATGCGGCCGTACAGCTGGTGCACACCGAGGTGTACCACGCGGGATCACTGATCCAGAAGGGACGGGGCATCAGCTCGGTCGAGGAACTGGTGATGAGCAGCCTGTTGTATCTCCAAGCGTCGAACTACCACGCCGACATCACCCAACCGGTGTCGGCGGACCCCCGCCGCACCGTCATCCAGCAGGCGATGGATTTCATCGACGCTCATCTGGCCGAGCGGATCACCATGGAGTCGCTCGCTCGTGAAGTGCACATGAGCGTGCGATCCATCCAGCAGGGGTTCCGGGCCGAGCTGGGCATGTCCCCGATGGCGTTCGTGCGCGAGCGGCGGCTGGAGCGGGTGCACGAGGAACTCACCGACGCCATCCCCTCCGACGGGGTGACCGTGACGGCGGTCGCGGAACGCTGGGGCTTTCACCACCTGGGCAGTTTCGCCGTGGAGTATCGCAAGCGCTGGGGCGAGGCCCCCTCGGAGACACTGCGGCGCTAACTCAGCAGATGCGGGGCAGCTGCTCGCCGAGCTCGCGTTCCACGACCCGGGTGGTGCCGAAGGCGGTGCGCGCCACGGCCATGCCCGGATGGTCGCCGACCACCCGGCCGATGACGGTCGCCTCGGCGCCTTCGGGCCGGCCGTGCATCGCGGCGAGGACAGCGTCCGCGTGGGCCGGGTCGACGAAGGCCACCAGCTTGCCTTCGTTGGCCACCTGCAGGGGGTCCAGCCCGAGGAACGAGCAGGCCGACGCAACAGCATCGGGCACCGGCACAGCGGCCTCGTCGATCTCGACGCCGACAGCTGCGGCACGCGCGATCTCGACGAGCGACGCCACGAGCCCACCGCGGGTGGGATCACGGACCGTGTGCACCGCCCCCGGATCCCCTGCCTCGGCCGCACCGGAGAGCATCGCCGCGACCAGCCGGTGTAGCGGCGCGCTGTCGGTGCGCACCTCGGTGCCGAAGTCGATACCCTCACGCACGCTGAGGATCGCCACCCCGTGCTCGCCGACCGGGCCGGACAGGATCACCACGTCGCCGGGGCGTGCACGTTCGGGCCCGATGTGCACACCGGGCGGTACCACGCCGACGCCGGCGGTGTTGACGAACAGTTGGTCCGCGCTGCCCTTTCCGACGACCTTGGTGTCGCCGGTGACGATCGACACGCCGGCCTCTTGCGCGGCCCGGCCCATGGTCGAGGCGATCGCGCCCAGCACGTCGAGCTCGAGGCCTTCCTCGAGGATGAAGCCCGCGGTGAGGGCCACTGGCTGCGCACCGCTGCACGCCAGATCGTTGATCGTGCCGTGAACCGCGAGGTGGCCGATGTTGCCCCCCGGGAAGAACAACGGCTGCACCACATACGAGTCTGTGGTCAGCGCGATACGGCCGGAACCGACGTCCAGCAGCGCCGAGTCACGGGCCGGCCCGCCCGCCGATCCGAATGCCGGCATGAACAGGTTCTCGATGAGCTCCTCGGACAGCACTCCCCCGCCGCCGTGGCCCAGCACGACCCGCCCGGTCTCGCGCAGCGGCAGCGGACAGACCCAGTCGGCGGGGTCTACGGTGACCGGCTGTTCAGGCATGCGCGGCGCTCGCTGTCGGCGATGCCGCGCTCTCGGCCGCCGCCAGCCGGCGGAATTGGTAGTAGGCCGCGCACGCGCCTTCGCTGGAGACCATGGTGGCGCCCAACGGCGTACGCGGTGTGCACGCCCCGCCGAACGCCGGGCACTCGTGGGGTTTGAGCAGGCCCTGCAACACCTCTCCGCTGCGGCACTGGTCCGATTCGGCCACCCGGATGTCGCCGACGCCGAACCGGCGTTCGGCGTCGAAGGCGGCGTAACGCGGCGACAGGGTCCATCCCGATGCCGGAATCAATCCGATGCCGCGCCACTGCCGGTCGGTGACGGCGAAGACGTCGGCCAGCGTCTGCTGTGCCACCGTGTTGCCCTGTGCGCTGACCGCACGCGGGTAGGCGTTACGGAGTTCCGGAGTGCCCGATTCCAACAGCTCGACCACCTGTCGGACCCCTTCGAGCAGATCCAGCGGCTCGAAACCGGTCACCACGATGGGCACGCCGAACTCGTCGACCAACGGACCGTACTCGCCGGTGCCCATCACCGAGCACACGTGACCGGCGGCCAGAAAGCCCTGCACCCGGTTCGTCGGCGAGGACAGGATCGCTCTCATCGCCGGGGGCACGAGGACGTGCGACACCAGCATCGAGAAGTTCGTCAGCCCGAGCCGCTCGGCGTGCACGACGGCCATCGCATTGGCCGGCGCGGTGGTCTCGAACCCGACCCCGAAGAACACCACCTGCTTGTCCGGGTTGTCGGCGGCCACCCGGGTGGCGTCGAGCGGCGAGTACACGATGCGGACGTCGCCTCCGCGGGCACGAACCCCGAACAGGTCGCGACGGCTGCCGGGAACCCGCAGCATGTCGCCGAACGAGCAGAAGATGACGTCGTCGCGCGCCGCGATCTCGAGGGCGCGGTCGATCATCTCCAGCGGGGTGACGCAGACCGGGCAGCCAGGGCCGTGGATGAATTCCACGGCTCCGGCCAGCAGCTGGTCGATGCCGTTGCGGATGATCGAATGGGTCTGCCCGCCACACACTTCCATGACCGTCCAGGTCTGGGTGGCTCGGCGCGTGATGGCCTCGACGAGGGTCTTGGCCGCCGTCGGATCGCGGAACTCGTCGAGGTATTTCATGCCGAATTCCTCTTCATGTCCCCCGGTGTCTCGTGACGGTCGGGTTGCTCGCCGGCCAGTTCGTCGTCGAGCACGCCGAGGTCGGCGAACATCTGCAGGGTCTCGTTGGCCGATGCTTCGTCGAGGCGGGTGATCGCGAAACCCGCGTGCACGATCGTGTACTCACCCACCTGCATATCGGGAAGGTAGGCCAGGCAGACGGTTTTCGTCGTACCGCCGAACTCGACGGTCGACATCCGCGTCCCCGCTTCCTCCCAGATCTCGATCACCTTGCCGGGGATTCCGAGGCACACTGGCCGCTCCTTTCTTCGATGCACTCCGAGAACGAGGCTGCGGCAACCGCGGCCTGCCCTAGTGCCAAACCTCCGTCATTGCACGGCACCACCCGATGGGTGAGCACCTCCAGGCCGCGCGACCGCAGCCCGGCAGCGATCCCGGTCAGCAGCAGACGGTTGACGAACACACCCCCGGTCAGGCCCACGGTGGTGATGCCCGCTGCGGCGACTGTGTCGGTGGCCGCCCGCACGGTGGCTCGCACGACGGCGTCGTGGAACGCCGCCGCCAAACCGGCACGGTCGGCGCCGGCGCGCATCCCGGCGGCCAGGGCGGCGATCACCGGCGCCGGGTCGAGGACGGCGCCGTCCCACGCGAAATCCAGTGTCGGGCGGCTGCGTGCGGTACGGGCGAGGTGTTCGAGTTCGACCGCGGCCTGCCCTTCGTAGCTGACCTCCTGGCACACCCCCAGCAGGCTGGCCACCGCGTCGAACAGCCGGCCCATGCTGGTCGTCGCAACGCATCCGAGCTGCCGACGCAGCTGCTGGCTCAGGATGTTCATGCCGACCGGACCGATCGCGGCGGCGGGCGGCAGGTCGTCGATGCCGGTGAGCCCCGCCCGGAGAAGCAGGTCCACCGCGATCCGGGCGGGTTGGCGCACCGCGCCGTCGCCGCCGGGCAGTGCGAACGGTGCGAGGTGAGCGACCCGGGTGAACCGGGTCGGGTCGCTGATCGCCAGCAGCTCACCGCCCCAGATCGTCCCGTCGGTGCCGTATCCGGTGCCGTCGTAGGTCACGGCGACGACAGGGTCGCCGAGGCGGCCGTGTTCAGCAAGAAGCGCCGCCGCGTGGGCGTGGTGGTGCTGGACGGCGCGCACGCGCCCGCCCCGTCGTTGCGCCCACCGGCTGGTCGCGTAGCCGGGGTGCAGATCGCAGGCGACCAGCTCGGCGTGACGTCCGGTCATGAACGACAGGTGGTCCACGGCTGTGGTGAAGCATTGCTGTGTCCGAGGGTCGGCCATGTCACCCAGATGGGAGGACAGGTGCGCGCGCCCGTCGGGGCCCGTCAGCGCGAAGGTCGTCTTCAGGTCGCCACCGGTGGCCAGGACGGTCGGCCGGTTCCCCGCCGCGCCTCCCAGCCCGACCGGCAGCGGCGCGTAGCCGCGTGATCGGCGTACCGGCAGTTCGGCGCCGTCGTCGTCGATCGCGACGACGGAGTCCTCACAGGGCACATGGATGGGCCGGTCGTGGGTCAGCACCGCGTCGGCGAGGCCATCGATCCAGTCGAGGTCGCCGTCGCGGTACACGATGGGCGAGCCGCCCTGGTTGGCCGACGTCATGACCAGGGCGCCGGTACCGAGCGCAGCGAACAGCAGATGGTGCAGCGGCGAATAGGCCACCATGACCCCGACGTCGCGCAGTCCGGGCGCCACGAGTGGGCTCAAGGTTCCGGGCCGCGCCGGCACCAGCACGATCGGGGCTGCCGGCGCGTTCAGCGACCGGGCGGCGGCGTCGTCCACCTCGGCGATGCGCCGGGCGCCCTCGATGTCGGCGGTCATCACCGCGAAGGGTTTGGCGGGCCGGTTCTTCCGCTGACGCAGCGTTGCCAGCGCTGCGTCGTCGTCGGCCCGGCAGGCGAGGTGGTAGCCGCCGATGCCTTTGATCGCGACGATCGACCCGCCACGCAGCGCAGCGGCAGCCGCCGCCACCGGCGGCCCGTCGCCCGGACCGTGCCACCTCAACGTCGGGCCACACTGCGGGCAGGCGATGGTCTGGGCGTGGAACCGGCGGTCGGTGGGGTCGGCGTATTCGACGGCACACGCCTGACACATCGCGAAACCCGCCATCGTCGTGGCGGGCCGGTCGTAGGGCAGATCGGTGATGACGGTGTAGCGCGGACCGCAGTTCGTACATGTGATGAAGGGATGCAGGTACCGGCGATCGTTCGGGTCGAACAGTTCCCGCAGGCAGTCGGCGCAGACTGCGATGTCGGGCGAAACCAGGGTGCGCGCTGCTGTGGTGGTGGCGTCGTCGCTGTGTCGGATCGCGAACGTCGTGTCGCCCTGCGGCGCGGTGGTTTCGACGTCGATCGCGTCGATGCGCGCGAGCGGCGGCGGTGCGTCGCGGAGCCGGACCAGTGCCGCGGCTACCCGCTCGCCGGGGCCCTCGAACTCGCAGTGCACCGCCCCGGAGGCGTTGAATACGAAGCCGGTGACCCCGTGGTCGGCGGCGATGCGGGCGACCTCGGGGCGGAACCCCACGCCCTGAACCAGGCCGGTGATGCGCAGCCGGAGACGCACGGTGTCAGCGACGCGGGCCACACCGTCGGTTTCAGCACATGCGCTCATGGGGCGCGGGTCTCCTCAGCTCTGCGTCAGTGGGCTGTCGACACAGATCGGCCCGATCAAGGCTATCCCTCGCCTGGAGGGCCAACAATCGCAATCTCGCAGACAGGTCTGCGCTTTTCCGTTGACCGTGGGCCCTGCGCAGGCTGTGGTCACAGGATTACCCTGCGGATGTGCACGAGTTGTCGCTGTGTCATGCGATCGCCGGAGTCGTGACATCGCATGCCGAGGGACGACCGGTCGAGGTCGTCCGGGTGCGGGTGGGTGCGCTGCGGCAGGTGGTCCCGGACTCGCTGCTCTTCTGCTGGAGCATCGTGCGTGACCATGAGGGGCTGGGTGCCGCGGAGTTGCAGATCGAGTCGGTGTCCGCCGCAGTGGAGTGCGGCGTGTGTGGCGCGACATCGGACATCGCGTCGCGCTTCTCGGTGTGTTGCCCGGCGTGCGGCAGCGGCTCCGTCGAGGTGATACGTGGTGAGGAGTTCCTGGTGACGTCGATCGATGTGCGCAACCACGACGAGGTCGTCGAGCATGGGGCCGGTCGTGGGTAGGTTTCATCGCCACGATGACGGCACCGTGCATGAGCACGACGGCGGAACCGTGCACAGCCACGGCAGCGACCTCGTGCACAGCCACGCCGGCGACACCGTGCACGAGCACGACGGCACCGATCAGCACGGCGACCACAGCGGCTACGCCACCGCCACCGAGCGGGTGGATGTTCTCCAGGCCATCTTCTCCGAGAACGACCTCCGCGCATCGATCAATCGGGAAGCCTTCGAATCGAACGGAGTTCGAGCACTGAACCTGATGAGCTCGCCCGGTTCCGGCAAGACCACGGTGCTGGCTGCCACCCTCGACGAACTAGCCGGCGAGCTGGCCGTCGGGGTCATCGAGGGAGACATCGCCACCGACCTGGACGCCGCGCGGCTCTCCGGACGCGGCGCGCAGATCTCACTGCTGAACACCGACAACGGATTCGGCGGTGAATGCCACCTCGACGCACCGATGGTCAACCGCGCTCTTGCCGGTCTCGAGCTCGACGCACTGGATCTCGTCATCATCGAGAACGTCGGGAACCTGGTGTGCCCCGCCGAATTCGACGTCGGCGAACATGCCAAGGCGATGGTGTACTCGATCACCGAAGGCGAGGACAAGCCGCTGAAGTACCCGGTGATGTTTCGCGCCGTCGATGTGGTGCTGCTCAACAAGATCGATCTGGCGCCGTATCTGGACGCCGACGTCGCGACCTACACCGAGCGGATCAGACAGGTGAATCCGACCGCCACCGTGCTGGCGGTCAGCGCCCGCACCGGAGAGGGCATGGCCGACTGGTTCGCCTGGTTGCGGCGCTTCGCCGCCGAGATCTGAGTGCGGCGCTTCGCCGCCGGCATCTGAGTGCGGCGCTTCGCCGCCGAGGCCTGAAGCGCCTACAGCGGAGAGGCGCCGCGCAGATGTTCGAAGATCAGTGACGTCTGCGTCCCGGCGACATCGGCGTCGGCGTTGAGGTTCTCCACGACGAACGCCCGCAGATCGTCGGTGTCGCGCGCGGCGACGTGCAGGATGAAGTCGTCGGCACCGGCCAGGAAGTACACGTCCATCACCTGCGGCTTGGCCCGGATCTGGGCGATGAAGTCACGGATCTTGCCGCGCGCGTTGAACTGCAGGCTGACCGAGATCATCGCCTGCAGCGTCAGGCCGATCGCGGCGGGGTCGATGTCGGCGTAGAAGCCGCGGATCACGCCGGCCTCCTGCAACCGGCGCACCCGTCCGTGGCACGTCGAGGCGGCGATGCCGACCAGGTCGGCCAGCGCGCTGTTGGACATCCGCGCGTCGGCGTGCAGTGCGGTGAGGATGCGACGGTCGATGTCGTCGAGAGCAACGGTCCGAACATCCTTCGGCGGCTGCGGTCGGCCGGGCTCGTCGGCCGACGATTCTGCTGGCATGGCCGGATGCTAGCGAATAATGATCATTGATATTGCGTCAGAGTCGAGGTTTCTTCACACTTTGAAGGACTTTTCCATCTTCCTGACCAAGCGCGAGGAGCGATCATGCGTGTCGGAATTCCGACCGAGATCAAGAACAACGAGTACCGCGTCGCGATCACCCCGGCGGGCGTCTCCGAATTGGTGCGCCACGGCCACGACGTGCTGATCCAGGCCGGCGCAGGCGAGGGCTCGGCGATCACGGACGACGATTTCACCCGCGCCGGCGCCCAGATGGTCGACGGAGCCGACGCGGTGTGGGCCGACGCCGAGCTGCTGCTCAAGGTCAAGGAGCCGATCGAGCCCGAGTACTCCCGGATGCGCAAAGGGCAGACACTGTTCACCTATCTGCATCTGGCCGCCTCGAAACCGTGCACCGACGCACTGATGGCCTCCGGCACCACGTCGATCGCCTACGAGACGGTGCAGACTGCCGACGGAGCGCTCCCGCTGCTGGCCCCGATGAGTGAGGTCGCGGGCAGGCTCTCCGCTCAGGTCGGCGCCTACCACCTGATGCGCACCCAGGGCGGACGCGGCGTCCTGATGGGCGGGGTGCCCGGCGTCGCTCCGGCCAGGGTGGTGGTCATCGGCGGCGGCATGGCCGGCGACAACGCCGCCGCTGTGGCCTGGGGCATGGGCGCGCACGTCACCGTGTTCGATCTGAACATCAACATCCTGCGCAAGATCGACGCCGAGTACGGCGGCGCCATCGAGACGCGCTACTCGTCGCGGCTCGACCTGGAGGACGCCGTCAAGCAGGCCGACCTGGTCATCGGCGCGGTGCTGGTGCCCGGCGCCAAAGCCCCCAAGCTGGTGCTGAATTCGACCGTGGCCGAGATGAAGGCCGGTGCCGTCCTGGTGGACATCGCGATCGACCAGGGCGGGTGCTTCGAGGACTCCCGCCCCACCACGCACGACGATCCCACCTTCCGCGTGCACGACACGGTGTTCTACTGCGTGGCCAACATGCCTGGCGCGGTGCCGAGTACGTCGACCTACGCGCTGACCAACGCGACCATGCCGTACGTGCTCAAGCTGGCCGACAAGGGTTGGCGCGACGCGTGCCGCGCCGACTCCGCGCTGGCCAAGGGCCTGTCCACCCACGAGGGCGCGCTGCTGTCCGAGCAGGTCGCCGCGGACCTGGACCTGCCGTTCACCGATCCGGCGCACGCGCTGCGCTGAGAGTCACCCATCGATGTCGCCGTCGACGTAGAACCAGCGCCCAGCTCGGCGACTGAAGCGCGAGCGCTCGTGCAGCACCCCGGCGCGGTGGTGGGCCAGGAACTCCACCTCGCCCGCGTCGTCATCGACGCCTCCACCGACTCGGTCGACGATCTCCAGACGCGACCAGGTGACGGCGCCGACTGCGACGTCCTCCGGGCGGGTGCGGGGGTGCCAGGTGCGCCACAGGTAGTCGGCGTCGCCGGCGACGTAGGCGCTGTACCGCGAGCGCATCAGCTCGTCGGCGGTGTGCGCCTGCCGCTCGCCCAGGTGTAGCGGCAGACAGCAGCGTCCGAACACCTCGCCGCTTCCGCAGGGACAGAGGCCATCGGGTTGCACACAGACAGTGTGCCCCAATTGACGGGTGTCAAGTAAAGTCGAGGGCATGTTGATGCTCGCCGACGTTCTGCCCGACACTCCGACGACCACCGACGACGCGCTGCAACGCTACGACGCACTGCCTGCCGTGGAACCGGAGTTCATGATCGGGACCTGGCATGGTGCCGAGGTACCCACGGCTCACCCGCTGGACGGCATGCTGGCCGCAAGCGGCTGGTGGGGCAAGCAGTTCCGCGACGCCGAAACCGTGCACCCCCTGCTGTTCCCCACCTCCGACGGCAGCGCGCTGTGGCCCCTCAATCCCGCTCTCGCGTTCGGCGGTCTCGGCGTCGCCACCAAGGTTCCCGGGGTGAAGAACCGCAACTTCGCCGGCACCATCGCCGCGCTGCGTCCGATACTAGCGGCGCGCGGTGCCAAGGCCCGGCTGCGCACCACCCGCTACCGCGGCGTGGACACCGCGACCATGATCTACGACCAGCTCCCGATCAACGACGTCTTCCGTAAGCTCGACGATCAAACCGTTTTGGGCGCAATGGATCTGCGCGGCATCAGGCGGCCGTACTTCTTCTTGCTGCGGCGCGACGACTCACTACCCGTCGTCTAAAGCGTGTCGAACAACTCTATTGAATGTTCGGCACCGCCCTTCTCGGGCGTCGTCGGTTCAGGCCGCGGGTGCGGTGTGAACGTCGGTTCCCGCGTCATTCGGGCTGGTTTCACCAACACGAGGGTGTTGGCCAGCGCCGTCCCGTCGGCGGGCTTTGGCGGCCCGGCCCCGTTGCTTGGGGGTCCGGGGATCGGTTGAGGTGTCGTGCTGGTGGCCCTGGCCCCAGCGGGCCAGATTCCGCGCGGCGTTGGCGTCTCTGTCGGCGGTATGCCCGCATCCGCAGGTGAACACCCGATCCGCCAAGGTCATCGAACTGTCGATGTCCCCGCACTCAGGGCACAGACGGGTCGATGGATACCACCGGTCGGCTTCGATGAGCTGCCCGGCCCGCCACGCCTGCTTGTACCGCAACAGCCGCGCGAACTCCGACCAGCTGGCGTCGGAGATGGCGCGGGCCAGCCGATGGTTGCGCAGCATTCCGGTCACGTTGAGGTCTTCGATGACAATCCGGTCGTGGGTCTTGACCAGCTCGCCCGACACCTGGTGCAGGAAATGGCGGCGCACGTTGGCGACACGATGATGATGCCGCCCCAACCGGGCCGCGGCATCCTTGCGGTTTCGTGATCCCTTCTTCTTGCGAGACAACGACTTCGACAACCGCCGCTGATGAGCGATGCCGGCGGCCAGCGCCTTGGGGGCGTCATCGATGCGGGCGACCTCGGTGCCGTCTACAGTCGCGGCGACCAGGAACGCCGACAGGCCGCGATCCACCCCCACCCAGCCGCCACCGTCGTCGCGGCGGGGTGGGTGCTGATGAGCTGAGTGCAGATCGGCGGCCTCGACATTGAGTGCGATCCACCACCGGCCCCCGTGACGACTGAGGGTGGCGAACAGAATCTTGGCCCGGTCCTTGGCGAGCATGCGTCGCAGTCGGCGGGTGTCGTCATGGACGGCGATCTGGCCGATGCCGGGCAGCGTGAGCGAACGGGGCCGGTCGTTGTCGCCGATACGGATCGCGGCGGGTTTACCCTTGGGGTGCTTGTTGCGCAGCCGAAACGACGGGATGTCGCCGGTTTTCTTCTTGAACCGTGGGAACCCGACGCGGCGGCCTTTGCGCTTGCCCGAGCGCGAATCAGACCATGCCGCCAACCCTTTACCCAGGTCAACGGCGGCTTCCTCGAACACCTGCTGGCACACATCGCCCCGCCAAGACAGGCCTGTCACCACCACTTCGACGCCACCGTCGGCATCGACAGCGAACACCCGGCCGGCATCCTCGGTCTTCTTCCACCCATTGAAGGTGTTGATCAGGTCGAAAACCGTCCACGGCACCGTGGTGCCCGGGTCGGTTCGCCGGCCAGACAGGCTGGTTTTGACGATCCGCAGGCACTGGTTGAACGCGAACCGCGACGCCCCGGCATGACGGGCCAGCACCTCACACTGCTCGACCGTGGGGTCGAGACAGAGCCGGAACGTGGTGTGGCGCGCCATCACCATTGAGCGTCTCATGACTGGCTGACAAGTTGCGCTGGCCAGCGCAGTCGTGTCGGTACCCGTGATGACGATTTGTGGTCATGTGACCCGAAACCTGATCGGCGCCGCCGGTACCGCTCCGATCTGTCCGATACCGCGTGGGCGCGCATCGCCCGCTTCCTCGTCTCGAAACATCCCAGAGGTGGGCGGCCCTGCCCACCGCAGCGGTGGCGCGAGTACCTCGACGCCATCTTGTATGTGCTGCGCACCGGGTGCGCGTGGTGGCATCTGCCGCACGACTTCACCGTGTCGTGGTCAGCGGCGCACATACACTTCCTGCGCTGGTGCCGCAACGGCACATGGGCGCGAATCCTGACCACGGTCCGCGGCGAGGTCCGTACCCGCTCCGGCCGCCGCAGACGACCCACCGCGGCCGTCGTTGATTCCTCCAGCGTCAAGGCGTCCCCGGTGGCCGGGCCGCGCGGGTTCGACGGGGCAAAGAAGGTCGATGGCGTCAAACGTCATGTGCTCGTCGATTCCGGCGGCGTTCTGGTCGCCGCCGTCGTCACCGCTGCCAACGTCGCCGACCGCGCGGCATTCCCCACGCTGCTACACAAGGCAAAACGCATCGCCCCGACCATCAGCCACGTGTGGGTGGATAAGGGCTACACCGGTCAGGCCGTGACCAGCGCCGCGGCCAGGGCCGGTGTCACAGTGGACGTGGTGTCCGGGCCGAAACCCGGCCGCGGGTTCATCGTCCAACCGCGACGCTGGGTGGTCGAACGCACCAACGGCTGGATCAACCACTGCCGACGACTCGACCGCCACTACGAAGTCACCCTCAAAGCACACGAAGGCTTCCTCTACCTCAGCCAGATCGCCCTACTGCTACGCCGACTCGACCGCACCCAGTTGTTCGACACGCTTTAGGGCCTACTGCCCGTCATACAGATCGGTCGCCACCAGGGCCGCCAGCTCGCCGATCAGGTCGCGCCGGCTCGGCGCCTCCGGATCATCGCCGGCAGAACGGGTCATGATCGACAACAGCAACTGCTGGCCCTGCGGTCCGTATGCGATCCCCACGTCGTTGGCGGTGCCGAAATCGCCGCTGCCGGTCTTGTCGGCGGTGGACCACCCGGGCAGGCCGGCCCGCATGCTCGACGTCTCGTTGGCCTGCATCCAGTCCTGCAGGGTCTGACGGCTCGACCCGCCCAACGCATCACCGGCCAACAGTGCGCGGTAGCCGGTGCCCAACGCCACCGGCGTGCTGGTGTCGCGGAGATCGCCCGGCACGGCCGAGTTCAACGCCGTCTCCCAGCGGTCCAGCCGCGACACCTCGTCCCCGATCGAGCGCGCGAATTCGGTGATCGCGGGCGGACCACCGAGCACGCGCAGCAGGGCGTTGGCCGCGCTGTTGTCGCTCTGCTGCACCGCGGCCTGGCACAACTCGGCCAGCGTCATCGGTTGACCCAGCCGGGGTTCTGTCACCGGCGAATACGTCACCAGCTCCGCGGGCGCGATCGTCACGGTGTCGGTCAGTGCCAGCAGCCCACGGTCGACGCGGCTGAGCACAGCTGCCGCGGCGTAACCCTTGAACGTCGAGCACATCGCGAAACGGTCCTTGGCACGGTGCGCGAGCCGGCGGCCGGTGGGTAGGTCCACGGCGTGCAGCCCGACGATGATCCCCTCGCGCCTCTCGAGCGCCTCGATCCGGGGGTCGGTGGGCGCAACCGGCGAAGTGGGGTCGTCACGAACAGGAGGATCGTCGCGGACAGGGGGCTCGGCACGACCACACGCGGCGAGCGCGGTCACCGACAAGCCGCCCACCATCAGACGCCGACGTGACAGAGATGTCATGCCGAGTCAGTCCGCCAGAGTCTGCAGCGGTTTGGGCAGCGAGCGTTTGGTGCGCACCGGGCCCAGCACAGCGGCGCCGAACTGGCGCGTGAGCAGTTGGCGGGCAACGGCGTTGACCTCCTCGAGCGTCACCGCCTCGATCTTGGCCAAGGTGTCGGGGATGCTGCGGTGAGTACCGTAATTGAGCTCACTACGCCCGATCCGGTGCATCCGCGAACCCGAATCCTCCAGACCCAGCACCAGACCACCGCGCAGCGACCCCTTCGCGATGCGGCACTCGTCGGCGGTGATGCCGTCACGCGCCACCTCGGCCAGCACATCGGTGGTCACCCGCACGACTTCGTCGAACCGTTCGGGCTGACACCCGGCGTAGATCGACAGCGCACCGCTGTCGGCGAAGGTGTCCACCGTGGAGTACACCGAGTACGCCAGCCCGCGCTCCTCCCGAATCTGCTGGAACAGACGGGAACTCAGCCCCCCACCGAGCGCACTGTTGAGCACCGACAGCGCCCAACGGTGATCCCAGTGCCGACCCGGCGTCCGCACGCCCAGCGACAGATGGGTCTGCTCGGCGTCGCGCCGGATCAGCTGCAGCGACGGACGACCGCTGACCCGGCCGGCACCCTTGCGCGGCGGAACGGGGGTGCGGCCCCGCACCAGATGCGGTCCGAAGTGCTCACGCACCAGGCTCACGACCTCGTCGTGGTCCACGTTGCCCGCGACGGCGACCACCATGCGATCAGGGGTGTAGCGGCGCACGTGGAAGGAGTGCAACTGGTCACGGGTCATCGCCGAAACCGAGTCGACGCTGCCGATCACCGGCCGGCCGACGGGATGCTCACCGAACATCGCCGACAGGAAGACGTCACCGAGGGTGTCCTCGGGATCGTCGTCGCGCATGGCGATCTCCTCGAGCACCACGTCACGCTCGACCTCGACGTCGTCGACCAGGCATCGCCCGCGCAAGACGACATCGGCGACCAGGTCGACCGCCAGCGCAAGGTCCGAGTCGAGCACATGCGCGTAGTAGCAGGTGTGTTCACGGGCGGTGAAGGCGTTCAACTCACCACCGACGGCGTCGACCGCCTGCGCGATCTGCACCGCCGTGCGGTTCGGCGTCGCCTTGAACAGCAGGTGCTCCAGGAAGTGGGCCGCACCGGCGACGGTGCGGCCTTCGTCCCTGGACCCCACACCGACCCACACCCCGACCGACGCGGAGTGCACCGACGGAATGTGCTCGGTGACCACACGAAGGCCACCGGACAGTTCGGTGCGGCGCACCGCGGCGGTGGTGTCCTCGCCGCGGCGCCCGCGTCGCAGCGCTGTCGCTCTAGTTGCTGGCGGTCGCGGCATCAACAGGAGCGTCAGCCGGGCTGTCCGCCTTCTCGGTGTCGGCGTCCTCGTCGACGAGAATCAGCGAGATCTTGCCGCGATTGTCGATGTCGGCGATCTCGACCCGCAGCTTGTCACCGACCTTGACGACATCGTCGACCTTGGCGATCCGCTTGCCGCGGCCCAGCTTCGAGATGTGCACGAGACCATCACGACCGGGCAGCAGCGACACGAACGCACCGAAATCGGTGGTCTTGACCACGGTGCCCAGGAACCGCTCGCCGGTCTTGGGCAGCTGCGGGTTGGCGATCGCGTTGATCTTGTCGATCGCGGCCTGCGCCGAAAGCCCGTCGGCCGCACCGACGAACACGGTGCCGTCGTCCTCGATGGAGATCTGGGCGCCGGTCTCCTCGGTGATCGAGTTGATCATCTTGCCCTTGGGCCCGATGACCTCGCCGATCTTGTCGACCGGCACCTTGATCGTCGTGATCCTCGGCGCGTACGGGCTCATCTCGTCGGGCTCGTCGATCGCCTCGGCCATGACCTCGAGGATCGTGATCCGCGCATCCTTGGCCTGCGCCAGCGCACCGGCCAGCACCTTGGAGGGGATGCCGTCGAGCTTGGTGTCGAGCTGCAGCGCGGTGACGAAGTCCTTGGTGCCGGCACACTTGAAGTCCATGTCGCCGAACGCATCTTCGGCGCCGAGGATGTCGGTCAGCGTGACGAAACGCCGTTCGACACCGCCGCCTTCCACCTCCACGTCGTCAGAGACCAGGCCCATCGCGATGCCCGCGACCGGGGCCTTCAACGGCACACCGGCGTTGAGCAACGACAGCGTCGAGGCACACACCGAGCCCATCGACGTCGACCCGTTCGAGCCGAGCGCTTCGGAGACCTGGCGGATGGCGTAGGGGAACTCCTCGACGCTGGGCAGCACGGGGAACAGCGCCCGCTCGGCCAGCGCGCCGTGGCCGATCTCGCGGCGCTTGGGCGAACCGACCCGGCCGGTCTCACCGGTCGAGAACGGCGGGAAGTTGTAGTGGTGCATGTAGCGCTTGCTGGTTTCGGGCCCCAGCGAGTCGATCTGCTGGGCCATCTTGATCATGTCCAGCGTGGTCACACCCATGATCTGGGTCTCGCCGCGCTCGAACAACGCGCTGCCGTGCGCCCGCGGGATGATGGCGACCTCGGCCGACAGGGCGCGGATGTCGGTGATGCCGCGACCGTCGATGCGGAAGTGATCGGTCAGGATGCGCTGCCGGACGAGCTTCTTGGTCAGCGACCGGAACGCCGCCCCGATCTCCTTCTCGCGGCCGGCGTACTGCTCGGCCAGCCGGTCGAGCACCTCGACCTTGATCTCGTCGGTGCGCTCGTTGCGCTCGTTCTTGCCCGCGATGGCCAGCGCTTCGGACAGCGCATCGGTGGCCACCGAGGCGACGGAGTAGTACACGTCCTCGCCGTACTCGGGGAACAGCGGGTACTCGGCGGTCTCCTTACCGGCCTTGCCGGCCAGCTCGGCCTGCGCGTCGCACAGCGTCGCGATGAACGGCTTGGCGGCCTCGAGACCCTCGGCCACCACGGCCTCGGTGGGTGCACCGGCACCGCCGGCGACCAGCTCGATCACGTTCTCGGTGGCCTCGGCCTCGACCATCATGATCGCGACGTCATCGGACTCCTCGACCTTGCGGCCGGCGACGACCATGTCGAACACGGCGCGCTCGAGCTGCTCGACGGTCGGGAACGCAACCCACTGGCCGTCGATGAGGGCGACCCGTACACCGCCCACCGGCCCGGAGAACGGGAGGCCGGAGATCTGCGTGGACGCCGACGCGGCATTGATCGCCAGCACGTCGTAGAGATCCTTGGGATCCAGGCTCAGCACCGTCACGACGACCTGGATCTCGTTGCGCAGCCCGGAGACGAACGTGGGACGCAGCGGACGGTCGATCAGGCGGCAGGTCAGGATCGCGTCGGTGGACGGCCGGCCTTCACGCCGGAAGAACGAACCGGGGATGCGGCCCGCGGCGTACATCCGCTCCTCGACGTCGATGGTCAGCGGGAAGAAGTCGAAGTGGTCCTTCGGGCTCTTGCTGGCCGTGGTCGCGCTCAGCAGCATGGTTTCGTCGTCGAGGTAGGCGACGACGGCGCCGGCGGCCTGCTGGGCCAGCCGACCGGTCTCGAAGCGGATGGTGCGGGTGCCGAAGCTCCCGTTGTCGATCACGGCGGTCGATTCGAACACGCCTTCATCAATTTCTACGACAGACATAAACGTCCGTACGGCCTCTCTGGGGTCATCATTCACCTGTTTTGCGTGGGCACGCGCGAAGTCCCGCCTCCGGGTCAACCCGGAGCAGCCCCAGCCCAGATGCGTCGACGGCCGTCGATCGAAGCGGCCGGAGTTCTCTCCGGCAGCCACTACCGAAGACCGCGCGATCGGGCGGTTCCTGTCGTGTCACGCGGGAACGATCCCTGCGGATCTGCGAGGACCGCACCCGGTTGTTCGCGCCTGCGGCAGCCGAACGCACCCATGGTACATCCCGGTACACCGCAAACCCCTAATCCCTCCGGTTCAGGCCACGTCCTCGACACACACGGTGAAGGCGCGCTCCTCGTAGGGGTAGCCAACGCCGCTGGCGCACTGATCGGCGTTGGCGACATCGGTCAGTATCTGGGTGGCGCGCTGACGTCTGGGCGCCTGCGCGTCACCGCAGTCGACCCGCACGGGGTCCGACCCACTCTTGGTGTCGATGCTCATGCATCCCCCGACCACCCAGTCGATGTCCAGGCACACCGTGGTGCGCGAATCGGAGAACGACCCGCGCATCGAGTAATAGGAGTCGACGTCCGACGGGCACTCCTCGGCGGTGTCGGCCGAGCCGGAGAACACCGCCACCACCTTGTAGTTGGACTCCGCCGACCCGCATGGGGCTTCGGCCGCCTCAGGACGGTCGGGAGGCCCGCCCATCTGCACACAGTCCCCCACGACGAGCTCCGTGGCAGGCGTCGACGACGAGCACCCGGTCAGCAGACCTGCCGCCACGGTCGTCGCGAACGCGACGAGCAGGGCACGCACTGCTGGGGCCCGGCGCAGGTGACAGCCCAGGTCAGCGGCGCAGGCCGAGGCGCTCGATCAGCGAGCGGTACCGCTCGACGTCGACCTGCGCCACGTACTTCAGCAGCCGACGACGACGGCCGACCAGCAGCAGCAGGCCGCGGCGCGAGTGGTGGTCGTGCTTGTGCATCTTGAGGTGCTCGGTGAGGTCGATGATGCGCTTGGTCAGCAGCGCCACCTGGGCCTCCGGCGAGCCGGTGTCGGTGTCATGCAGGCCGTACTGGCCGAGGATCTCTTTTTTCTGTTCGGCGGTAAGCGCCACGAAACAACTCCATCAATTCGGTCCGCGATCACGAATCCGGAGGAAACTCCGGGGGCACGGCCACCGCGAACTGCAGCGCGCGCCGGGTCGGCAGGGAGTTTAGCAGCGAGTTGCGGCGCCACCGAATCGACCGCGGCGGGCCGCGCAGACAGACACCGCGGCGGGCCGCGCAGACAGACACCGCGGCGGGCCGCGAATCAAACCCCGCGGCGGGCCGCGCAGACAGACCCCGCGGCGGGCCGCGCAGACAGACACCGCGGCGGGCCGCCAGTCAGTGGGCGGAGAGGATGGTGCGTGCGCGTTCGGTGTCGGCACCCATCGCCGCCACCAGATCGTCCACCGAGTCGAACCTCTCCTGGCCGCGCAGCCGGGCCACGAAGTCGACCGCGACGTGTTGGCCGTACAGGTCGGCGGTCGTGTCCAGGATGAACGCCTCGACGGTGCGGGTGCGTCCGGAGAACGTCGGGTTGGTGCCGACCGAGACGGCGGCCTGGTAGCGCTCCCCCGGGGTGACGCTGCCGACCACCGGGCCATGTCCGAGCACGGTGAACCACGCGGCGTAGACACCGTCGGCGGGGATCGCCGAGTACATCGGCGGGGCGACGTTGGCCGTCGGGAAGCCCAGCACCTTGCCCCTACCGTCGCCGCGCACCACGACACCCTCCACCCGGTGTGGACGGCCCAGTGCCTCCGCCGCGGTGACCATGTCACCGGCATCCACGCACGAGCGGATGTAGGTCGACGAGAACGTCACCGTCTCGTCGCGGTGATGTTCGGCCACCAGGTTCACCGAGTCCACGGCGAAGCCGAACCGTTCGCCCGCCTTGCGCAGCAACTCGACGTTGCCCGCCGCCTTCTTGCCGAACGTGAAGTTCTCGCCGACCACGACCTCGACGGCGTGGAGGCGTTCGACGAGCAGTTCGTGGACGTAGCGCTCGGGGGTGAGTTTCATGAAGTCCGAAGTGAACGGCATGACCAGGAACACGTCGATGCCCATCTCCTCGACCAGCTCGGCGCGACGCGTCAGCGTGGTCAGTTGCGCCGGGTGGCTGCCCGGAAAGACGACCTCCATCGGGTGCGGGTCGAAGGTCATCAACACCGTGGGCACGCCGCGCGACCGGCCGGCTTTGACCGCACGACCGATCAGCTCCTGATGCCCGCGGTGGACACCGTCGAAGACGCCGATGGTCACCACACATCGGCCCCAGTCGGTCGGGATCTCCCCCTGGCCTCGCCAGCGCTGCACAGCCAAAGCCTACGACCCGACGTCAACGCCGGCCCATCAGCACCACCCAGATCAGGTGATGATTGCCTAAACTTTCCAGTTGTGAGCCCTGAAGGCAGTCCCGCCGACCCCGCTGATCTGTCGACGGTGGCCCAGGACTACCTCAAAGTGATCTGGACCGCGCAGGAGTGGTCACACGAGAAGGTGTCCACCAAGTTGCTGGCCGAGCGCCTCGGCGTATCGGCCAGCACCGCCTCGGAGTCGGTCCGCAAACTCGCCGATCAGGGGCTGGTGGACCATGAGAAATACGGCGCGGTCACGCTCACCGACGCCGGTCGGCGCGCGGCGCTGGCGATGGTGCGCAGACACCGGCTGATGGAGACGTTCCTGGTGCGCGAGCTCGGCTACAGCTGGGATGAGGTGCACGACGAGGCCGAAGTGCTCGAGCACGCGGTCTCCGACCGGATGCTCGACCGGATAGACGCCAAGCTCGGTCACCCGACCCGGGACCCGCACGGTGACCCGATCCCGGCGGCCGACGGCCAGGTGCCCACCCCGCCGGCGCGTCAGCTGTCGGTCTGCGAGGACGGTGACGCCGGCACCGTCGCGCGCATCTCCGATGCCGACCCGGAGATGCTGCGTTATTTCGACACCGTCGGGATCAGCCTGGATGCGCGGCTGCGGGTGGTCGCGCGCCGCGATTTTGCCGGCATGATCTCCGTCGCGGTCACGCAACCGGGCCCGGACGGTGCGGGCGAGCCGCCCGAGACCACGGTGGATCTGGGAAGCCCAGCCGCCGAGGCCATCTGGGTCATCGCCTAGCATCCTCGGATGGCCAAGCTGGAGATGTCGCGCTCTTTGCCGTTGTCGGCCGACCAGGCATGGGCCCACGCGTCGGACCTGTCGAGCCTCGGGGACTGGATGACGATGCACCAGGGCTGGCGCTCGGAGGTGCCCGAGGTGATCGAGGTGGGTACCACCGTCGTGGGCGTGGCCGGCGCCAAGGGTATGCGCAATCGGGTCACGTGGACGGTGCGCCAGTTCGATCCGCCGACGGCGCTGTCGGTCAGCGGTGAGGGTGTGGGCGGAACGCGCTACACGCTGTCGATGAAGGTCGATTCCACCGACGAGGGCTGCACGTTCACCGTGCGCATGGACCTCGGCGGTGCACCGCTGTTCGGACCGATCGGTTCCGCGGCGGCGCGGGCGGTCAAGGGCGACATCGACAGGTCGATCCGAGAGTTCGAGCGGCTGTACTGCTGACTCACAGCGTCGCCGGCCGGATCACCACCACCGACTTGGTCTTCGCTCCGGCGTCTTGCAACAGCGCCATCACGGTGCCGTCGGGGGCCGCCGCGGCGTAGACACCGGGGATGCCGGCGGGCGTGAGCGGACGTCCGTGGCCGGCGTCGATGGCCTCGGCCGCGGTGAGGTCACGGCGTGGAAAAGCCCGCAGGCACGCCTCGTCGAGGGAATAGGACAGTTCCGGCGCCTCGGCGAGCTGCTCCAGTGTCCGGGCATGCTCGAGGCCGAAATCGCCGACCCGGGTGCGCCGCAGCACCGTGAGGTGACCACCGACGCCCAGTGCTCCCCCGACGTCGCGAGCCAGTGCCCGAATGTAGGTGCCGCTGGAGCAGTCGACCTCGACGTCGACGTCGACGACCTCATTCGGGCGGTCCCGGTGCACCGCGAGCACCTCGAAACGGTCGATCCGCACCGGGCGGGGTGACAGTTCGGGCATCTCACCCTCGCGCACCATCCGGTAGGCCCGCTTACCGTCCACCTTGATGGCGCTCACGGCTGACGGAACCTGCTCGATGTCGCCGCGTAGCGCAGCGACAGCGGCCGCGATGTGGTCGTTGGTCACAGCGACAGCCGAAACGCGTTGCACGAGTTCGCCTTCAGCATCTTCGGTGGTCGTCGCCTCGCCGAGCCGGATCGTCGCCGAATACGACTTCGCCGTGGCCGTCAGCAGACCGAGGATCTTGGTGGCGCGTTCCACGCCGACCACGAGCACGCCGGTGGCCATCGGATCCAGAGTGCCCGCGTGCCCGACCTTGCGGGTGCCGAACAACCGCCGGCACCGGCCGACGACGTCGTGACTGGTCATCCCGCCGGGCTTGTCGACCACCACCAGGCCCGGTGGCACCGCCGTCACAGCACGATCGCCGTCAACGCGATCCCGTTGCGCACCGACCACCGACCCGTCAGCGCCGTCAGCGGCTGACCCGACAGCGCTTCCGGGTCGATCAGGATCTGGGACGTGAACGTCCCCGCGTGTCCGGACCCGTCGACATCGAAGCGGATGTGTGCGTCCTCGAAGCCCAACCACCGTCGCGTCAAGGGGTACCACGCTTTGTAGGTCGCTTCCTTGGCACAGAACAACACCCGGTCCCAGTGCACGTCGTCGGGCAACGCGGCGAGCTCGTGCCGTTCGACGGGCAGGCTGATCGCGTCGAGCACCCCGTTGGGCAACACGTCGTGCGGCTCGGCGTCGATCCCGACGGACCGCACCTCTTCGCGGCGGCCCACCGCAGCACCGCGAAATCCTTCACAGTGCGTCAGGCTGCCGACAATGCCGTCAGGCCAACAGGGTTCGCCCTTCTCCCCTTTCAGGATGGGGACAGGGTCGGCACCGAGATCAACCAGGGCCTGACGGGCGCAGTACCGCACGGTGATGAACTCGTTGCGCCGCTTGGGAACCGACTTGGCGATCAGCGGCTCCTCTTCAGGCAGCGGAGCGAGTTCCTTGGGGTCGGTGTACAGCTCGGCGGCCGCCAGGGCGTTGATCGAACCGGGCAGCACCCCGGCCAGCAGGGTGGCGGCGATCATGCCCGCCTGCTCACGATCCGCTGTTGCACCTTGGCTGCGTGATCACGCATTTCCTGGGTGATCTGGAAATGCCCGCCGAACTCGTTGAGATAGCCGGGCGCGTACTTGGGATCCGGAAGGATCTGCCGCAACCACCGGTAGGGCCTGCGACGGCGCCACTCGCGGGGATAGCCGACCGAAACCTCCTCGAAGCGGACCCCGTCGTACCAGGTGGTGCGCGGGATGTGCAGGTGTCCGTACACCGAGCAGAGCGCGTTGTAGCGGGTGTGCCAGTCAGCGGTCGCCGTCGTGCCGCACCATAGCGCGAACTCCGGGTAGAACATCGCGTCACAGGGTTCACGGACCATCGGGAAGTGGTTGATCTGGATGGTCGGCGTCATCCAGTCCAGGTCTTCGAGCCGCTTGCGGGTGTAGGCCACCCGCTCGCGGCACCAGGCGTCGCGAGTGGAGTACGGCTCGGCCGAGAGAAGGTATTCGTCCGTGCCGACGATGTTGCGCTCCTTGGCGATCGCCAACCCCTCGGCCTTGGTGCCCGCACCCTGCGGCAGGAACGAGTAGTCGTAGAGCAGGAACATCGGCACGAGCGTCGCCGGGCCTCCCTCCTCGGTCCACACCGGATAGGGGTGCTCCGGGGTGAGGATGCCCATCTCGTCGCACATGTTGACGAGGTAGTCGTAACGCGCCTTACCGAAGATCTGCATCGGGTCGCGATTGGTGGTCCACAGCTCGTGGTTGCCCGGCACCCAGATCACCTTGGCGAACCGCTTGCGCAGCAGGTCCAGTGCCCACCGGATCTCGTCGGTGCGTTCGGCGACGTCGCCGGCCACGATCAACCAGTCCTCAGGTGAGGCAGGATGCAGCGACTCAGCCACAGGCTTGTTGCCGGTGTGTCCGGTGTGGAGGTCGCTGACCGCCCACAGCGTCGGACGTCGGTCGTCACTGGTCACAACAGACCAGGGTACTGGTGCGCTCATCACGCGCTCGCCGCACGTTCGCCGGGCAACTAGAACGTGTTCTAGGCTTCCGGTCCCCCGGCGCGTGGCGGCCGTTACACTGCCCCGCAGGACGGACGATGCGAGCGGGACCGGACACGTGACCGGCCCGGAACCTCGAGGGGGTGCGATGGTCGCCAAGCTGCGGCTCTTCTCGGCGCTGTGCGCGCTGGTCGCCGCGGTGGTGGTGGTCTGGCAGACGACTCCGGCCGGCCCGGTGGCCGGCGACCGCGTCGAACTGCGTGCGACCGGCGCGCCGTTGCCGGCGGTGTCGACGACCATCAAGTATCCGGTGATCGACCTCGTCGACCCGGATCCGTTCGATCCCTGCCGAGACATCCCGCTGAACGTGGTGCAGCGCATCGGCCTGGCCTTCACCCCGCCCACGCCCGAGGACAGTCTGCGCTGCAAATACGACGCCGGGAACTACCAGATGGCAGTCGAGGCGTTCGTCTGGCGCACCTTCGAACAGACCTTGCCACCCGATGCGATCGAACTCGACATCAACGGCCACCGCGCGGCGCAGTACTGGGTGATGAAGCCCACCGACTGGAACAACCGCTGGTGGATCACCTGCATGGTGGCCTTCAAGACCAGCTACGGCGTCATCCAGCAGTCACTGTTCTACTCGCCGATCTACTCCGAGCCCGACCCGGACTGCATGCAGACCAACCTGCAGCGCGCGCATGAACTGAGCCCGTTCTACATCTATTGATCGGCGAGCAGGCGCGCCTCGGTAGCCTGTCGCAAATGAGCGCCCCCACCGACGCCGAGACCACCCCCTCGACCCGGCCCGGCCTCGCGAGCGCCGCCCGGCGCGCGCTCGGGGCGCTGCTGGGGGTGCCGTCACCCACGGCCGAGGTGGCCGTCCACCGCGGCCTGCGTGTTCCGATGCGCGACGGCGTCGACCTGATCGCCGACCACTACGAGCCGCAGCTCGCCACCCCGGCCGGCACACTGCTGGTGCGTGGCCCCTACGGGCGCAGCTTCCCGTTCGCGGCGCTGTTCGGCTCGGTCTACGCCGCCCGCGGCTATCACGTGCTGGTGCAGAGCGTGCGGGGCACGTTCGGTTCGGGCGGCGAGTTCTCGCCCATGGTGCACGAGATCCCCGACGGCGCCGACACCGTCGCGTGGCTGCGCGAACAAACCTGGTTCACCGGCACCTTCGGCACTGTCGGGCTGTCGTATCTGGGCTTCACCCAGTGGGCGCTGCTCAGCGATCCCCCACCCGAGATGAAGGCGGCCGTGATCACCGTCGGCCCGCACGACGTCAGCGGGCCACGCTGGGGCACGGGGTCGTTCGGCCTCAACGACTTCCTCGGCTGGAGCGACCTGGTCGCACACCAGGAAGATCCCAACCGACTGCTGACGCTGCTGCGCCAGGCGCGGGCGCAACGCCGTGTGACGCGCGCGTCCTACGGACTGCCGCTGGGCGAATCGAGCCGCGCGTTGCTCGGTGACGGTGCGTTGTGGTTCGAGTCCTGGCTCGAGCACCCCGACGCCGACGACGAGTTCTGGACGCGGCTGCATCTGCGAGAGGCCCTGGAGCGCACCGACATTCCGGTGCTGCTGCTGTCCGGTTGGCAGGACCTGTTCCTCGAACAGACGCTGACCCAGTTCGCCAGGTTGCGCGACCGCGACGTGCCCGTCGGGTTGACCGTCGGACCGTGGACCCACGGACACATGATGACCAAGGCCGCGCCCACGGTCATCCGGGAGACGCTGGACTGGCTCGGCACGCATCTGGGCGACCAGCCTTCCCGACGTCCCAGTCCGGTACGGGTGCATGTCGGCGGGCAGGGCTGGCTGGAGCTCGCCGACTGGCCGCCGCCGATGCCCGAGCAGGTGCTGTACCTGCAGCCCGGCGGTGCCCTGGCCGCTGCTGCACCGGCTCGGGGCGGTGGCGAGGTCTTCGTGTACAACCCCGCCGACCCGACCCCGACGGTCGGAGGACGGCTGCTGTCCCCCGTCGGCGGCTACCGCGACGACACCGAACTGGCGCGCCGCGCCGACGTGCTGACCTTCACCAGCACGCCGCTGCCCACCGACCTGTGTGTCGTCGGCGCCCCCGTCGTGGAACTGTCACACTCCTGCACCAACCCGAACAACGATCTGTTCGTCCGGGTCAGCCAGGTGGACGCGCAGGGCCGGTCGCGCAACATCAGCGACGGCTACCTGGCTTCAGCACCCGACACCGGCACGGTGCGCCTCGAACTCGACGCCGTCGCACACACCTTTCCGGCAGGATCCCGGATCCGGGTGCTGATCGCGGGCGGGTCGCACCCGCGTTTCGTGCGCAACCTGGGCACCGGCGAATCCGTCGCGACCGGCACCGCGCTGGCGACGGCACGTCACACCGTGCACCTGGGTGGTGAAACACGTCTGGTGCTGCCGGCTGACACCCGGCCACCGTCAACCGACTGAGCTGCGCACCCGGTCGGCGATCCCCTCCAGGGCGGTCTCCTCGTGCACCGGGTCCGCCCAGTCCGGTCGCACCGGCAGCTGGACCCAACTCGCGCAGCCGCGGTGATCCGGCGTGCGCTGCACACGCACCGGCTCACGCAACTCCGCCGCCGAGACCACCACGGCGGTGAGCCGGTGCCGGGGGCGAAAGTCCAGCCGGTCGGCGCGGACCGACTCGTCGGTCCAGATGTGCAGCGACGCGAGCTGTTCGAGGTTCTCCGGTCGGCGGACCTCCACGACGGCGACCACGCGGGCGCCGGCACGCACCAGCACCTCGTCGTCGGTGCTGTCGCGCGCCGACTCCTGCAGCAGGTCGCGATGCTCGGGCCGCACCCGCTCGGCGTGGCTGTGTGCGACCGTCGGGAACAGCAGGAATCGCGACGCGGCGACCTCGAACCGCTTCTCGTGGATGCCGCCCTTGCGCAGCAGAAGCGTCTGCCTGCCGTCGAGGAGCGCGTGGATGGCCGCGCTCCATTCCTTGAGCGCGGGGGTCAACACCGAAGTCGGCCGCGAGGCCGGCGTCGAGGCCGGCGCTGGAGTCTGCCCCGCGAGCGGCCCGGAGCTCGGTCTCACCTCGCCGGTCACGCCAGGCCGAGCCGTGCCCGGACCTCCGGGCGGCGCAGCGGCGGAACCGTTTTCGGTGGCTGCCTGCGCGGCGCCAGACCGGCCAGCAAGCGTTCCGTGGTCGCCGTGACCTCGGCGACCGCGGTCTCGAACGCGTCGACATTGGCCGCCGACGGCTTGGTGATGCCGCTGACCTTACGGACGTACTGGCGCGCCGCGGCCTCGATCTCCACGGCGGTGGCTGCCGGTTGCAGCCCGCGCAGCTCGGTGATGTTTCGGCACATGACCTCCACGATAGGCGCTTGACGGGTGTCGATACGGTGAGCGGATGACCGAAACGTCCGATGTCCTGCTGGTCGAGACCACCGACCGGATCCGCACGCTGACACTGAATCGGCCCGGGGCCCGCAACGCGCTGTCGGTGGCGCTGCGCACCCGGTTGTTCGCGGCACTGCGCGATGCCCAGAACGACGACGACGTCGACGTCGTCATCCTCACCGGCGCCGACCCGGTGTTCTGCGCCGGACTGGACCTCAAGGAACTCGGCGACACCACCGAGCTGCCCGACATCTCCCCGAAGTGGCCGCCGATGACCAAGCCGGTGATCGGCGCGATCAACGGTGCGGCCGTCACCGGAGGCCTGGAGATCGCGCTGTACTGCGACATCCTGATCGCCTCCGACCAGGCGCGCTTCGCCGACACCCACGCCCGGGTCGGTCTGCTGCCGACCTGGGGTCTGTCGGTGCGGCTGCCGCAGAAGGTCGGGATCGGTATGGCCCGGCGGATGAGCATGACCGGTGACTACCTGTCGGCGGACGAGGCACTGCGCACCGGGCTGGTGACCCAGGTCGTGCCGCACGCCGAGCTGCTCGACACCGCGCGCCGGATCGCGACGTCGATCGTCGGCAACAACCAGAAGGCGGTGCGGGCGCTGATGGCGTCGTATCACCAGATCGACGAGGCCCAGAACAGCTCAGGGCTGTGGATGGAGGCCGCGTCGGCGCGGGAGTGGATGAAGTCCACCAGCGGCGACGACATCGCCGCCAGCCGCGGCTCGGTCATCGAACGCGGCCGCTCCCAGGTGCGCTGACCCCGTTTCGCCCCGCGAAGGCGCGTGTCTGTGCAGTCGGCGCCGGCGTGTCGTGGCGCGTCGCGCGCGCTCGTCGACCGCCGGCGCGCCCGCAGTGCCGGTCAGCTCTGCAGTGACGACCAGACCAGGTCCCGGTAGCGCTCCTTCATGGTCTCCAAGACCGCGACGCCGTCGGTGGCCCAGACGGTTTCGTTGAAGATCTCGACCTCGATGTCTCCCCGATAACCGGCCTGATCGACCAGCGCGCTGATCGCGGCGAAGTCGATGACGCCGTCGCCCATCATGCCGCGCGACACCAGCGGATCGGCCGCCATCGGCACCAGCCAGTCGCAGATCTGGTAGCTGCTGATCCGGCCGGCGGCACCGGCCCGGGCCACCGATTCGGCCAGACCGGGGTCCCACCACACGTGGAACGTGTCGATGACGACGCCGACGGCATGCGCCGGGAACGGTGTGGCCAGGTCCAGCGCCTGGCCGAGCGTGCTGATGACTGCCCGTTCGGCGCAGAACACGGGGTGCAGCGGTTCGAGCGCCAACCGCACGTCACGCTCGACCGCGTAGGGAACGAGGTCGGCGAGGCGCTCGGCTACCCGCGCGCGGGCACCGACGAGATCACGCCCGACCAGCCCGCCGACGACCATCACCAGCTCGTGGGTGCCGAGCGCAGCGGCCTCGTCGATCGCGCGCCGATTGTCATCGAGAATGGCGCCGGGGTCGTCGAGTCCGGTCAGGAAGCCGCCCCGGCACAAGGTGGAAACCCGAAGACCGTTGTCACGCACGATCTTCGCGGCCTCGTCGACGCCGGCCTCGGCGACCCGGTCACGCCACACCCCGATGGCAGGCAAACCGGCCGCGGCGGTGGCCTCGACCGCTTCCCGCAGGGTCCAGCCCTTCGTGGTCATGGTGTTCAACGACAGACGGTCACACCAGGCCGACATCAGCCGACTCCGTTGAGCGCGAGGAACGTTCGCATCCGATCGGCGGCGAGCTCCGGATCAGCCAGCAGACCGGCGCGGTCCGCGAGAACGAAGGCCTCGCTGAGGTGGGCGACCGACCGCCCACTGGCCAGCCCGCCGATCAGACTGAAGCCGCGCTGGTGGCCGTTGAGCCACGACAGGAATGCGATACCCGTCTTGTAGTAATAGGTGGGCGCGGCGAAGAGATGCCGACCGAGCGCCCCGGTCGACTCGAGAATCCGCCGGGCCAAGGCGCTGTCGCCGGCGTCCAGGTGTTGCAGCGCAGTCGAGGCGGCCGGGTAGATCGCCGCGAAGACACCCAGCAGCGCATCGGAATGATACTGGCCGTCGCCGATGATCAACTCGGGATAGTTGAAGTCGTCACCGGTGTAGAGCCGTACGCCCTCGGGTAGCGCGCGGCGCAGTGCCACCTCATGCGCGGCGTCCAGCAGCGACACCTTCACCCCGTCGATCTTGTCGGCGTACTGCCGTACCAGCGCCTCGAATGTCGCGGTGGCACTGTAGAGGTCGGCACTTCCCCAATAGCCGCGCAGGTCCGGATCGAACATCTCCCCGAGCCAGTGCAGAATCACGGGACGGTCGGCTTCAGAGAGCAGGGTGCCGTAGACCGACAGATAGTCCTCGGGCGAGGAGGCCACCCGCGCCAGCGCGCGCGACGCCATCAGGATCACGTTCGCCCCCGCTGCGGTGACCACGTCGATCTGTTCCCGGTAGGCATCGGTGATGACCGCCAGCCCGCGCGCCCCGGCGGGAACATCCTGCGCCGCCAGTTGGTCGGTGCCGGCACCACAGGCCAACCGACCCCCCACCACGGCGGCCTCACGTCCCGAGCGGGTGATCAGCTCCCTGGTCGCATTCCAGTCCAGGCCCATGCCGCGCTGCGCGGTGTCCATCGCGTCGGCGACGCCGAGGCCGTAGGACCACAGCTCGTGACGGTAGGACAGCGTGGCGTCCCAGTCGACGTCGGCGGGCGCACCGGGCGTGTTGTCGCCCAGCACGTTCGGCACCACATGCGCTGCCGCGTAGGCGATCCGGGACGTGATGGGCGCGCGGGGCCGGCGCCAGTCGCCCGGCTCGCTCAGCTGGTAACGGTCGAGCTGCCCGTCGATCGGCAGCACCACAGAGGCGGAGGTGACGCTCGCGGTCACAGCACGATCTCCGGAACGTCGAGCCGGCAGCCCTCGGCCGAGCTCTTCAGTCCGAGCTCGGCCAACTGCACACCGCGGGCTGCGGAGAGCAATCCGAAGCGGTGTGGCCGCTCGGCGAGCACGTCGCGCAGGAACTCCTCCCACTGCAGTTTGAAACCGTTGTCCAGATCGGCGTTCGCGGGTACCTCGAGCCACTGGTCACGAAATCGCTCGGTGACCGGGAGATCCGGATTCCACACGGGTTTCGGGGTGTGTGCACGCTGCTGGGCCACACAGCGCCGCAGCCCGGCCACGGCCGAACCGTGGGTTCCATCGATCTGGAACTCGACGAGTTCGTCGCGGTACACCCGCACCGCCCAGGACGAGTTGATCTGCGCGACGATGCCGCCGTCGATTTCGAAGATGCCGTACGCCGCGTCGTCGGCGGTAGCCGAATACGCCTGCCCCGCCTCGTCCCACCGCGTGGGGATGTGGGTGACCGCGCGGGCGGTGACGGCCCGCACCGCGCCCAGCAGTCCCTCCATCACATAGTTCCAATGGCAGAACATGTCGACGGTGATCCCGCCGCCGTCCTCGGCGCGGTAATTCCAACTCGGCCGCTGAGCGGGCTGCCCGTCGCCCTCGAACACCCAGTAACCGAACTCCCCGCGCATCGACAGGATTCGTCCGAAGAATCCCTCGTCGACCAGGCGACGCAGCTTGACCAACCCGGGAAGGTAGAGCTTGTCGTGCACGACGCCTGCGACGACGCCGGCATTGTGCGCCATCCGGGCCAGTTCGATGGCCTCGGTCAGCGTTTCGGCGGTCGGCTTCTCGGTGTAGACGTGCTTGCCGGCCTTGATGGCCGCCGCCAGCGCCTCCACGCGCCGGGACGTCACCTGGGCGTCGAAGTAGACGTCGACCGTGGGGTCGGCGATCACCGCGGCCACGTCGGTGGTCCATTCCTGCACCCCGTGCTCGGCGGCCAGGTCGGCGATCTTGTCGGCATTGCGGCCGACCAAGATGGGCTCGACAGCCACCCGCGTGCCGTCCTCGAGGACCAGGCCGGCATCGCGGAGCGGCAGGATGGAACGCAGCAGGTGCTGGCGGTAGCCCATCCGTCCGGTCACGCCGTTCATCGCGATGCGCAGAGTTCTGCGCGGCGAAGTCGCTGAGGTCATCTGGGAGATTCCTTGTCTGGAAAGAGCGGCGACGGACGACGCCGTCACGGCATGTGCTGTCGGGTGACCTGCACCGGCGCGCGCCCCGGCGACGAGGTTGCGTGGTGTCAGCACTTCGGAATGCGCTTTCCACGGTAAGCTGTGCGCACGTCGCGGTCAACCCACAACGCGGCCCGACAACAAACGACGAGCATTCGGCGAGTTCAGGAGCGGCAGCGATGGCGGCGGTCAGACTTCAGGACGTAGCAGCGCGCGCCGGCGTGTCCCAGGCCACCGCATCGCGGGTGCTCAACGGGTCCACGAGAATCCCCGGTGAGGGAGTGGCCGACCGCGTCCGCGCCGCCGCGCGAGAACTGGGCTACAAGCCGAATGCGCAGGCCCAAGCCCTGGCGCGAGCCTCCACCGGCCTTTTGGGTCTGGTCGTGCACGACATCGCCGACCCGTACTTCTCCTCCATCGTGCGCGGCGTGCAGACCGCGGCCCGGACCGCCCGCAAACAGGTGCTGCTGGCCAGCACCGACCGCGACTTCGACATCGAACGCGAATCGGTGAGCACGTTCATCTCCCATCGGGCGGATGCGATCGTGCTGGCCGGCTCCCGCCAGAGCGGGCACCTCGACCGCGCCCTGGAGGCTGAGTTCGACTACTACCGGGCCAACGGTGGACGGGTGGTGGTGATCGGCCAACCGCTGGCCTTCGGATCGGCGGTCGAGCCCGAAAACCACTGCGCCTCCGGCCAGTTGGCCGACGCGCTGGTCGACGCCGGGCACACACAGTTCGCCGTGATCGGCGGCCCGGGCAACATCCGTACCGCGGTCGACCGACGCAACGGCTTCGTCGAGGCACTGAGCCGGCGAGGCTTGACGACACTGGTCGAGGTGTCCGGGCCGTTCACCCGCGACGGTGGCTACGCCGCAGCACGACGCCTGGCTGCGGCGCTGCAGCTGCAGCCCGACAGTGGCGCCACGCCGGTCTGCGTCTTCGCGGTCACCGACGTGATGGCGATCGGCGCCATCGCGGCGTGGCGGGAGATGGGCCTGGTCGTGCCGAGAGACGTCTGCGTCGCCGGGTTCGACGACATCCCGACGCTGCGCGACCACACTCCCAGCCTGACCACGGTGGTGCTGCCGCTGGAAGACATCGGCGCCCAAGCCGTGCAGCTCGCCCTGCGCTCGGGCAGTGATGACCTGCGCGAACGCGTCCCCGGCCACGTGGTCTTGCGGGACAGCACCCGCCTACCGTGACGCGACTCCCGATGGAACGGCGGCACTACCGACGTTGACAGTGTGCGCTGAGTCACGTTAGGGTCGGAATTGCTTCGGAAAGCGCATTCCCAGTCGAGTCTCTCGACTCGAGCTCCAGCGAACTTAGGACATTCCATGGCGGTAACCGCATCAGCCGGCGTGCGCCCCTCTTCGTCGGGGCCCCCTCCGGCCCCCTCCCGCCCGACACGCTCCTGGCGGCCGTCGTTCTCCGCCCGACGCGTAGCAGCGAGCATTTGGCGGCCCGCCGCGCTGGTGATCGCCCTGCTCGCGGGCTGGTGGGCCGTCACCGCGGCCGAGCTCGTCGCCCCCTACATCCTCCCCTCCCCGATCGACACCTGGCACACCGCGCAACAGAACGCGGCCTACCTCGCCCAGAACACCTGGGTCACCACGTGGGAGACCGTCGTCGGGTTCGTCATCGCGGCGGTCGTAGGCGAACTGGTCGCGGTGATCATGGTGTATTCGGCGAGCCTGGAGAAGACCGTCTACCCGCTGATCCTGTTCGCCCAGGTGATCCCCAAGATCGCGATCGCACCGCTGTTCGTCGTGTGGCTGGGTTTCGGCCCGTCGCCCAAGATCCTCGTCGCGGTGCTGATGGCCTTCTTCCCGATCGTCATCTCCGGCCTGGCCGGCCTCCGTTCGGTCGACCCCGAGATCCTCGAACTGAGCTCGACCATGGGCGCCAGCCGACTCAAGACATTCATGAAGATCCGGTTCCCGGCCTCGTTGCCGCAGCTGATGTCGGGACTGAAGGTGGCTGCCACCCTCGCGGTCACCGGCGCAGTCGTCGGCGAATTCGTCGGCGCCAACGAAGGTCTGGGCTACGTCATCCTGCAAGCCAACGGAAACGTCGACACCGCAATGCTGTTCGCCGCCCTGATCATCATGTCGGTTCTCGGCATCGTCCTGTTCGCGATCATCGAGATCGCCGAGAAACTGCTCATCCCGTGGCATTCCTCGCGCCGCACCGCCGGTTCCGCAACCACCGGCGCCTGACCGGTAACCGAAACCCGACCCATCCACGACCTCTCCAGGAGTTCATGATGTCCTTCTCCCGACGCCGCACCACGGCCGCCATCGCCGCCACCACGGCCCTGTTCACCCTGTCGGCCTGCGGCGGCAGCAGCCCCGACAACGCACCCGCCGCCGACGGTTCTGCCACCCCGGCGACGCTGATGCTCAACTGGTACCCCTACGGCGAGCACGCCCCCTTCTACTACGGCGTGCAGGAAGGCATCTTCGCCGACCACGGCATCGACCTGACCATCGACGCCGGACAGGGATCCACCAAGACCGTGCAGGCGATCGGCACCGGCCAGGCGGACTTCGGGTGGGCCGACACCCCTGCCGTACTGAGCAACATCGACAAGGGCGTCGACGTGAAGAGCGCGGGAGTCTTCCTGCAGACCACGCCCTCAGCGGTGCAGGTGTTCGCCGACTCCGGCATCGACGACCCCCAGGACCTCGCGGGCCGCACCATCGCGGTGTCCGCCGGTGATGCACCCACTACGACCTTCCCCATCTATCTGGACAAGGTCGGGGTGCCCGAGAACCAGGTGACCCAGCAGAGCCTCGACGCCGCCGGCAAGATGGCGGCGATGCTGTCGGGCCGCGTCGACGGGTTGATCGGCTTCGCCCACGACCAGGGTCCGACGATCGCCGACAAGAGTAACCGCGACGTGCGCTACCTACGCTATTCCGATGCCGGCCTGAACTTCTACAGCAACGGTCTGATCGTCAACAACGCCATGATCGCCGACAATCCAGAACTGGTGCAGGCGATGGTCGATGCCACCAGCGAGGCATTCGCGGCGGCCACCGAGAACCCGGAGGCCGCCGTCGACGCCATGGCCGGCAAAGACCCTCAGATGCCGCCGCGCGAGGTGCTGCTGCAGCAGTGGCAGCAGACCATCCCGTTGCTGTCCACACCGGCCACCGCCGATCAGGCACCGGGCAACAACGCCAAGGAGGACTGGGAGACCACCATCGCCACCCTCAACGAGGCCGGGCTGCTGGAGAGCGCCAAAGACCCTGCCGAGTACTGGGATTCGTCCTTCGCCCCCGACGGACAGCAGTAGGAGATCCTCGCCATGACCACCGCAACCATCACCCCGGCGGGTAACCCAGTGAGAAGTGAGACCACCGAGTCCTCCGACGTGATCGCGATCGACGGTCTGACCGTGACGTTCTCCTCGAAGCGGGCCACGGTGACCGCACTGGAGGACATCGATCTGCGGGTCGCCGACGGCGAGTTCGTCGCCATCGCAGGACCTTCGGGATGTGGCAAGTCCACACTGCTGAAGGTGGTCGCCGGGGTGACCGACGCGTCCTCCGGTGACGTGCGCCTGCGCGGGACCCGGGTGCAGGGGCCGCAGCGCGAGATCGGCTACGTGTTCCAGCGGGCCGCGCTGCTGGAGTGGCGGTCGGTACGCAAGAACATCCTGCTGCAGGCCGAGATGCGCGGCATGCCCCGTCAGGTCGCCCAGCAGCGCTGCGACCAGCTCATCGAGATGACCGGTCTGACCGGATTCGAGCAGGCCCTCCCCCATGAGCTCTCCGGCGGTATGCAGCAACGTGTCTCGCTGTGCCGCGCGCTGCTGCACCAGCCTCGGGTGCTGCTGATGGACGAACCGTTCGGGGCGCTCGACGCGTTGACCCGGGAGAAGATGAACGTCGAGTTGCATCGCATCTGGCGCGAGACCGGCACCACCGTCGTGTTGGTGACCCACTCGGTCGCCGAGGCGGTGTATCTCGCCAACAGGGTCGTCGTGATGAGCCCGCGACCGGGGCGCATCATCGAGACCCTCGACGTCGACCTACCCGCTGAACGGGACTACGGCGAGACGATGGAACGCCCCGAGTTCATCCGGGTGGCCAACCGGGTGCGTGAACTGCTCGGCAGCTCCTCGGCCGCCGACTGACCCACCTCCGGCCGCGTCGCGAGGGCGCATGTCTGCACACTCCGACACCGGTGTGTCGCGTGCAGATGCGCGCCCTCGCCGCGTCATCACATCTGTTCGGCCGCCAACTGTTCCACGCTCATGCCGTCGACCAGCCGGTCGAGCGCACCGGTCATCGTCGCGCACTCCTGTGCGGGGTGATCGGTCGGACAGTTCAGGGCGTGGGTGAGGAAGTGTTGCGCGGCGCGCGCCTGGGCGATGACGCGGTCGAGATCGGCCAGTTGATCGCGGACGGAGTCGCGCCACTGCTCGCTGGGTGCATCCAGCACCGCTGCGGCGATGTCGAGCGGAACGCCCAGGCGGTGAACGATCTTCAGGAAGGCCAGTCGCCGTAGCTCCTCGGTACCGTACATCCGGGTCCCGGCTCGCCGGGCCGTGGGCCGCACCAGGCCACGCTCGTCGTAGTACCGCAACGCCGACGGCGCCATCTGCAAGCGTGTCGCGGCCTCGCCGATCGTGATCATGTCCATTCCGACATTTGACTTCACCCCGACTTGAACCGGCAAGGTCGTCGTATGGACGACACCACACCGATGCCGGTCAACCATCACGGCGATCATCCTGGCTTCGCCGGAATCACCGGCACACTGTTCGCGGCGGTGTTCCTGCTTGCCGGCCGCGCCGGAGCCGCTCTGGCCGCCGAGCTGACCAACCCGGCGGCCGGCGACCACGTCGTCGACATCGGCTGCGGCCCGGGCAACGCCGTACGCGCGGCTGTCCGGCGGGGCGCACAGGCCACCGGTGTCGACCCGTCTGCCGCAATGTTGCGGGTCGCACGCACCGTCACCCGGGACGCAGCCGCCACCTGGGCCCAGGGCAGCGCCGAAGCGCTGCCGGTCGCCGACACCTGCGCCACCCACGTCTGGGCGTTGTCGACGGTGCACCACTGGCGTGACGTCCCCACCGCACTCACCGAGATCCGCCGCGTGCTCGCCCCCGGTGGCCGGTTGCTGGCCATCGAGCGCCGGACCGAACCCGGGGCGACGGGTTATGCCAGCCACGGCTGGACCGCGCAGCAGGCCGAGTCTTTTGCGGCGCTGTGCTCATCGGCCGGCTTGGTCGACGTCGACGCGACGACCAGACAGGCCGGTAAGCGGGCCGTGTGGGCAGTGAGCGCGCGCCGGCCATGATCGAGCGCGCGCCGCGGTACGGCAATATCGGTGTGTCGCCGTGCAGACGCGCGAGCTCGGCCGAATGGAGCTCGGCTAAACCGCGGCTCAGGTGCCCGCGACCAGCCAGCGGCCGGACAGCACCCGCCAGCCGACGAACGCCAGCCGCAGCACCATGAACGTCGTCAGCCCCGACCAGATGCCCAGCAGCCCCCAGCCGAACGCCAGAGACAACCAGATCAGCGGCAGGAACCCGACCAGGGCGCTGACCAGCGTCGCGGTGCGCATGAACCGCGCGTCGCCGGCGCCGAGCAGCACCCCGTCGATGGCGAACACGACCCCGGCGATCGGCAGCTGGGCCACCAGGAACCACCACGGCACACTGATCTCGCCGAGTACCGCGCGATCGTCGGTGAACACCGACGGCAACACCGAAGACCCCAGCGCGAACACCGCGGCCAGCACCGCCGCGGCGACCGCCGAGAACACCGTCACCCGCCAGGCCACCGACTTCGCGTGCGTCAGCTGACCCGCCCCCAATGCGGCACCGACCAACGACTGCGCCGCGATGGCCAGCGAATCGAGCACCAGCGCCAGGAAATTCCACAGCTGCAGGACGACCTGATGGGCGGCCACCGCGGCCGCCCCGAAGCGGGCCGCGACGGCACCGGCGGACACGAAGCACGCCTGAAACGCCATCGTCCGCAACACCAGGTCTCGGCCCATCACCACCTGCGCCTTCAGCACCGACGCCCGCAATCCGAGCGGGACCCGCTCGACGATCAACGCGCGGATGAACAGTCCCGCGGCCAGCCACTGCCCGACGACGTTGGCCACCGCAGAACCCGACAGACCCAGCTCCGGGGCACCCATCAGCCCGTAGACCAGCGTCGGACACAACACCGCCGACAGCGCGAACCCGACCACGACATAGCGCAGCGGACGCACCGTGTCCTGGACACCGCGCATCCAGCCGTTGCCCGCCGCCGCCACGAGAATCGCCGGTACCGCCAGGCTGGCGATGCGCACCCAGGGCACGGCGGCGTCGGCGACCTCACCGCCTGCCGAGGCGCCGGCCAGCGCCGAGACCAGCGGTCGCGCGAAGAGTTGAACCGTGAGCACGATGGCGGTGCCGATCCCCAGCGCCAGCCAGGTCGCCTGCACTCCTTCGCCGATCGCCGCGCGGCGGTCACCGATCCCGTAGAAGCGGGCCGCGCGGGCTGTGGTGCCGTACGCCAGGAACGTCAGCTGCGAACTCAACACGCCCATGATCAGCGCCCCGATGGCCAAAGCCGCCAAGCTGACCGCTCCGAGACGGCCCACGACGGCAAGGTCGAACAACAGGTACAGGGGTTCGGCGGCCAGCACGCCCAGCGCCGGGAACGCCAACGCAGCGATGCGCCGGCTGGTGGCCGGCTCGAGGGCGTCAGTCAAGCGCGCTCTGCAATGCCGCGACCACGTCGGCGGCAGATCCGGACGTGGTGTAACCCGCCGCCAGCCGGTGGCCACCGCCGCCGAAGGTGGTGGCGACCGCCGCCAGGTCGATCGTCTTGGCCCGCATCGACACCGACCACAACTGCGGCTTGATCTCCTTGAACACCGCCGCCACCTCGGCCTGACGGGTGGTGCGCACGATATCGACGATGCTCTCGACCTCTTCGGAGCGCGCCGCGGCCCATTCATCGTGGTCGACGACGGCGTAGACGAATCCGCGCCCGCCGACGGCGTCGGCGACCAGGCGGGCCGAACCGAGCACCCGCGACAGCATCGGCAACCAGGCGAACGGATGGGTGTCCATCAGTGTGCGGCTGACGGTCGCGTTGTCCACGCCGAGTTCGACCAGCCGCGCCGCCAGCCGGTGCGCCCGCGCGCTGGCCCACCGAAACGATCCCGTGTCGGTGGTCAGCCCGGCGTACACGCAATGCGCGACCGCGGCGTCGATCGGGATGTCCCACGCGTCGAGAAGCTCGGCGACCAGCATCGTCGTCGAGTCCGCCGACTGGTCGACGTAGTTCGCGGAGCCGAACATCAGGTTCGACGCATGGTGGTCGATGACCAGCACGCTGCGCCCCGGGGCCGCGAGCTCACGCAACTCGCCCAAGCGGTCCACACTGGGAATGTCGACGGTGACGACCAGGTCGGCGTCGCGGCGCATCGCCTCCGGCGCCACCAGCAGGTGGCATCCGGGTAGCGAGCCCAGCGATTCGGGGAGTACATCCGGCGCGGCGAAGCCGACCTGGACATCCTTGCCCAGCCGGTCGAGCACCAAACCGAGAGCCAACCCGGCCCCGATGGTGTCGGCATCGGGGAAGACGTGACAGACCACGCTGACCGTCGCCGCCGACGACAGCACTTCAGCGGCGCCACGGGCGTCCACCCGCGCGCCGACGGCGTCAGTCGCCGCGTCTGCCGTCGAGTGTGTCGAAGTCACCCATGTCCTCAGCGTCCGGCCCGTCCCACGGTTCCCCGGCGGGCTCCTCGAGCTCCCCGGCTGCCTCCGCCCCGCTTACACGGTACGGGTCCGCCTCGCCTGCGTGCTTGGCACCCTGACGAACTCTCGCCAAATCCTCATCTGCCGCCCGGGCACGGGCCAGCAGCTCCTCCATGCGGTGCGCGGCGTCGGGCACGATGTCCCGGACGAACGCCAGCGTCGGGGTGAACCGCACCCCGGTCGCGGCGCCCACCTTGGTCCGCAGCACGCCCTTGGCCTTCTCCAGCGCGGCGGCCGCGCCCGGATAGTCCGGCTCCTCGTCCAGCGACCGACCCAACACCGTGTAGAACAGCGTGGCGTCGTGCAGATCGTTGGTGACCTTGGCATCCGTGATCGTCACCCCGGCGAGTCGAGGATCTTTGATCTCGTACTCGATCGCCGAGGCGACAACCGTGGAGATGCGTTTGGCCAGCCGCTTCGCCCGTGCGGGGTCAGCCATGGCGCGTGCTCACCTTTCGGTCCCGGATCCCACTCAGACCCGCTCTTTTTCGACCAGCTCGTAGGTCTCGATGACGTCGCCCTCCTTGATGTCGGAGTACGTCAACGTCAGACCGCATTCGTAACCCTCGCGCACCTCGGTGGCATCGTCCTTCTCGCGCTTCAACGACGACACCGTGAGGTTCTCCGCGACCACCACGTTGTCCCGCAACAGCCGAGCCTTGGCGTTGCGCCGCATGATGCCCGACTGCACCAGGCAGCCGGCGATGTTGCCGACCTTGGACGACCGGAAAATCGCCCGGATCTCGGCACGGCCGAGTTCGCGCTCCTCGTAGATCGGCTTGAGCATGCCCTTGAGCGCGCTCTCGATCTCGTCGATGGCCTGGTAGATCACCGAGTAGTACCGGATCTCCACGCCCTCGCGGTTGGCCAGCTCGGTCGCCTTGCCCTCGGCGCGGACGTTGAAGCCGATGATGATCGCATCCGAGGCCGAGGCCAGGTTGACGTTGGTCTCGGTGACGCCACCGACGCCGCGGTCGATGACACGCAGTTCGACCTCGTCGTCGACCTGGATACCCAGCAGGGCTTCCTCGAGGGCCTCGACCGTACCGGAGTTGTCGCCCTTGAGGATGAGGTTGAGCTGGCTGGTTTCCTTCAGCGCCGAATCCAGGTCCTCCAGGCTGATCCGCTTGCGCGCACGGGCCGCCAGCGCGTTGCGCTTACGCGCGTTGCGCCGGTCGGCGATCTGTCGGGCGATCCGGTCCTCGTCGACGACCAGGAGGTTGTCGCCTGCGCCCGGTACCGACGTGAAACCGATGACCTGCACCGGCCGCGACGGCAGCGCTTCCTCGACGTCCTCGCCGTGCTCGTCGACCATGCGCCGCACGCGGCCGTAAGCGTCGCCCGCGACGATGGAATCGCCGACGCGCAACGTGCCGCGCTGCACCAACACGGTGGCCACCGGGCCGCGACCGCGGTCCAGGTGCGCCTCGATCGCCACGCCCTGAGCCTCCATGTCCGGGTTGGCCCGCAGGTCCAGGGAGGCATCGGCCGTCAGCAGCACCGACTCGAGCAACTGCTCGATGTTGACGTTGTTCTTCGCCGAGATGTCGACGAACATCGTGTCGCCGCCGTACTCCTCGGGAATCAACCCGTACTCGGTGAGCTGCCCGCGGATCTTCGACGGGTCGGCACCTTCTTTGTCGATCTTGTTGACCGCGACCACGATCGGCACCTCTGCCGCCTGAGCGTGGTTGACCGCCTCGATCGTCTGCGGCATCACGCCGTCATCGGCGGCGACCACCAGGATCGCGATGTCGGTGGCCTTGGCGCCGCGCGCACGCATGGCGGTGAACGCCTCGTGACCCGGGGTGTCGATGAAGGTGATGGGCCGCTCGGCACCGTCGTGCTCGACCGACACCTGGTAGGCGCCGATGTGCTGGGTGATGCCGCCGGCCTCGCCCTCGCGGACGGTGGCGTTGCGGATGGTGTCCAGCAACCGGGTCTTGCCGTGGTCGACGTGACCCATCACGGTGACCACCGGCGGGCGGAACTCGAGGTCCTCCTCGCCGCCCTCGTCCTCGCCGTAGGTGAGGTCGAAGGACTCCAGCAGCTCGCGGTCCTCGTCCTCCGGGGAGACGACCTGAACCTTGTAGTTCATCTCGCCGCCCAGCAGTTCCAGGATGTCGTCGCCGACAGACTGCGTGGCGGTGACCATCTCGCCGAGGTTGAACAGCGCCTGCACCAGCGAGGCCGGGTTGGCGTCGATCTTCTCGGCGAAGTCGCTCAGCGACGCACCGCGAGCCAGGCGAATGGTCTCGCCATTGCCCTTGGGCAGCCGGACGCCACCGACGACCGGAGCCTGCATGTTCTCGTATTCGGCGCGTTTGGCCCGCTTCGACTTGCGACCCCGCTTGGGTGCGCCACCGGGGCGTCCGAACGCACCCGCGGCGCCGCCGCGCTGGCCGGGACGACCGCCGCCGCCGGGGCGACCACGGAAACCACCGCCACCGCCGCCGGGACCTCCACCGGGTCCGCCGCCGCGGTAGTTGCCTCCACCGCCGCCGGGACGACCGCCGCCGCCGGGCTGCGGCCGGCCACCGGGGGCCGGACGCGGACCGCTACCGGGACGGGGACCGCCACCGGGACGAGGGCCACCGCCGGGCCGCGGGGGCATGTTGCCGGGCGTCGCGCCCGGGCGCGGGCCGCCGCCGGGGCGGGGTCCGCCTGCGCCGGGACCCGGTCGCGGGCCCTGGGGGCGAGGCGCCGGACGCTCGACAGGCTGCTGCGAGGAGAAGGGGTTGTTGCCGACGCGCGGGGTGCGCGCGGCGGGCCGGGGTCCGGGCTTCGGTCCGGGAGTGGGCCGGGGACCCGGCGCGGGCCCGGGCCGCGGGGGCGCGCCGGGAGCGGCAGCGGCGGGCGGCTGTGGTGCGGCGGGCGGTGCCGCGGCGGCGGGGCGGCGGCCGGAGGCTGCGCGGCGGCCGGGGGCTGGGCCGGGGTGGGACCGGGTTTGGTCACCTGCGGCGGGCCGGGTTTGGGCGCGGCGGGCCGCTCGGGCGCCGCAGGCGCAGCCGCCTGGGCCGGTGCACCGTTCGCGGCAGCGGCGCCGCCGCTGCGGCCCTTGTCGCCGGCGGGCTTGTTGCCGCCGAACGACTCGCGCAGCCGGCGCGCTACCGGGGCCTCCACGGTGGAGGACGCGGATTTGACGAATTCGCCCTGTTCGCTCAGACGGGCGAGCACTTGCTTACTGGTGACACCGAGTTCCTTGGCCAACTCGTGCACACGGGCCTTACCTGCCACTACATCTCCTGTCTAGAGGCGACAGCGGTGGTAGGCGCCGCGCCTCGGTTTAGCTATGACGCATGGTCATCGGGACTTCACGGTGTGCTCATGTTCTTCGCTACCTGTTCTCTAGGTGCCGCCGTGTCCGGACGCTCCGACGAATCGAAGCGCTCGATCACCGCGGTGATGTCCGGTGAACCGGTGATCCGCAGCGCCCGGCCGAACGCTCGCCGCCGGACCGCCGCGTGCAGACATTCCGACCGGGGATGCAACCAGGCACCCCGCCCCGGAAGTGCTTTCGCTGTGTCAACAGTCACGACGACCTGGCCATTCCCAGGGCCGTCCCCACTGTCGACAGCTACTACTCGAAGCAATTCGACGGCCAGCTCTCGTTTCCGGCATCCGATGCAGGTTCGCACCGGCCCTGGTGGGGGCTTGCTTCGCTGCATCCGTGCCGATTCCTCGCGCTGGACCACGGCTGAGTCTACCGTCACCGCGTCACCAAATTGAAAACCGGTCGGACGCGGCGTGGATCAGCGCTCGCCGACAGCGCCGTGCGCGGCGTCCGGGCGCGGTTCGCGGCGGTGCTCCGGACGCTGGCTGTCCGCGTCGTCGCTGCGGATGTCGATGCGCCAGCCGGTGAGCCGGGCGGCCAGGCGGGCATTCTGCCCCTCCTTGCCGATGGCCAGCGACAACTGGAAATCCGGCACGATGACCCGCGCGGCGCGGTTGGCTTCGTCGATCACCGTGACCGAGACCACCTTGGCCGGCGACAGCGCGTTGGCGACGAACCGGGCGGGGTCCTCGTCGTAGTCGATGATGTCGATCTTCTCGCCGGACAGTTCACTCATGACGTTGCGCACCCGCTGCCCCATCGGGCCGATGCAGGCGCCCTTGGCGTTGAGTCCCGGCATCCGCGACGTCACGGCGATCTTGGAGCGGTGCCCGGCCTCCCTGGCCACCGCGATGATCTCGACGGACCCGTCGGCGATCTCGGGGACCTCCAGCGCGAACAGTTTGCGCACCAGGTTCGGGTGCGTCCGCGACAGCGTGATCAGCGGTTCCCGGGCGCCCCGGGTCACGCCCACGACATAGCAGCGCAACCGGTCACCGTGTTCGTAGCGCTCCCCCGGCACCTGCTCGGCCGCCGGGATGACACCTTCGGAGCCCTTGGTCTCGCTCCCCATCCGCACCACCACCAGGCCGCGGGCGTTGGCCCGGGCGTCCCGCTGGATGACACCGGCGACGATGTCGCCCTCACGGGCGGAGAACTCGCCGTAGTTCTTCTCGTTCTCGGCATCGCGCAGCCGCTGGAGGATGACCTGGCGCGCGGTGGTCGCCGCGATGCGGCCGAAACCCTCCGGGGTGTCATCCCACTCGTGCAGGACGTTGCCGTCCTCGTCGGTCTGGCGCGCCATCACCTTGACCACACCGGTCTTGCGGTCGATGTCGATGCGGGCGTCGGGCTCGTGCCCCTCGGTGTGCCGATACGCGGTCAGCAACGCTGACTTGATGGTCTCGACCACGACGTCGACCGAGATCCCCTTGTCCGCCTCGATCGCATGCAAGGCAGCCATGTCGATGTTCACGCTCAGGTTTCCTCTCCGGCCAGGCCGGCCAATTCCAGCTCCCGCGGATTCGGCGGCGAGAACTCCACCTGGACGACGGCGTTGACGATCGTGCTCAGGGCGATCTCGTGCACGGCCAGATCTGCCCGGGAGCCTTCGCGCACCACCAGCGCCACCGTCTCGTCGCCGCAGTCACCGAGCCGGCCGGATACCGTCGCGCCGTCGGTCAACGTGATCTCCACCCGACGTCCCCGCGCCCGCCGAAAGTGCGTCGGCGTCGTCAAGGGGCGGTCCACTCCCGGGGACGTCACCTCGAGCACGTACGGCGAGGTGTCCAGGTCGTCGAGCAACTCCGACGCTGCCCGGGACAGCGCGGCGATCGTATCCAGGTCCAGCCCGTCGTCGCCGTCGGCCACCACCGCGATGCGCGGCGGACGGGCGGACGTGTCGATCACGACATCTTCGATGTCGTAGCCTGCGCGCGCGAACTCGCCCTCGAGCAGTTCGATCACCTGTCGTTGCGACGGCAGTCGACTGGACCGCTCTACCACGGCGAGCTCCTCGTCTTGAGTTGTCCGGACCCGGCGCGCAGGATCGATCGTGCTCCCGCGAACCCGAGTCACCACGATACGCCAGCCGGGGGGGCCCAAACGCCAAAAGGAAACGACCACCGGCGCCGCCCGGAGCGTCACCGACCCAATGGCAGGATGTTGCTCGTGCCGAGCCCCGCCCCGACCGTCAACCGTCGACGCCTGCTGCTCGGCGCCACGGCGCTGGCCGCCGCGGGGCTGGCAGCGGCGGCCTGCGGCACCGCCCCGCCGCCCCCCGACCTCGACGACCTGACCACCGCACTGGACCGGGCCCTCGCCGACAGCCAGCTGGCGACCGAGGTCGCCGAGCGGATGCGCGGCCCCGTCGCCCAGGCCCTCGGCGCGATCGCGGCGCAACGCTCCGCGCACGCCGACGCGCTCGCCGATGAGATCGTGCGGCTCACCGGACAGGCGGCCCCGTCCACCAGCGTCACGGTCAGCACCTCCACGACGACCACCTCGTCGACGTCCTCGGTCGCAGACCCACCGCCCACCGTCGACGACGTCGTCGGCGCCCTGCGCACCTCGGCGGAGAGCGCAACCACGTCGGCCACCGCGCTGTCCGGCTACCGGGCCGGGCTGCTCGGCTCGATCGCCGCGGCGTGTACCGCCGCCTACACCGTCGCGCTCACCCCGCTCGGAGAGACGTCATGACCACGCCCACGACCTCCCCGTCCGCGCAGCCGGAACCGCCCCGCCCGGACGGGGCGACCGACGGCGCGCTCTACGACGCACTGGAGGTCGAGCACGCTGCCATCTACGGCTACGGGATCGTGTCGGCGCACTCGACCTTCGACCGGAACTACCTGGTCGCCGATGCGATGAACGAACACCGGGCCCGCCGCGAAGCCGCGATCGCGCTGATGGAGGAACGCGGCGTGGCCGCCCCGCTGCCCGCCGCCGGCTACCGGCTGCCGGGCGAGGTCGACGATCCACGCCAAGCCGCCGAACTGGCCGTCACCATGGAACAGGACGCCGCCGTGGCGTGGCGGGCAGTCATCGAGCAGGCCGACGACCAGACGGTGCGGGCCTTCGGGGTCAACGCACTGACCGAATGCGCGGTCACCGCGGCCCGGTGGCGACGCCTGATGGGCGAGACGCCGGTCACTGTGGCTTTCCCGGGCGGCTCGGAGTAGGCCGCGCTCGTCAGGCGAGCGCCCGGGCGATCTCCGCTGCCGCCGAGTCGACCGGAACGTCGCGCTTGTCGCCGCTGAACCGGTTACGCAGCTCCACCACACCGTCGGCCCAGCCGCGGCCCACGACGACCACCCATGGCACCCCGAGCAACTCGGCGTCCTTGAACTTCACCCCGGGCGAGGCCGTCCGGTCGTCGAGCAGCACCTCGGTGCCCAGCACATCGAGATCGGCGGCCAACTCCAGGGCGCCCGCACGTGCTTCGGTGTCCCTGTTGGCGATCACCAGGTGCACGTCGAACGGCGACACCGTCGAGGGCCAACGCAGCCCGAGCTCGTCGTGGTGCTGCTCGGCGATGACGGCCACCAGCCGCGACACGCCGATTCCGTAGGACCCCATCGTCAACCGGACCGGCTTGCCGTCCTCGCCCAAAACGTCGGCGGAGAACGCGTCGGTGTACTTGCGGCCCAGTTGGAAGATGTGGCCGATCTCGATGCCCCGCGCCGACACCAGCGGCCCCGCTCCGTCCGGGGACGGGTCTCCGTCGCGCACCTCGGCGGCCTCGATCGTGCCGTCCGCGGTGAAGTCACGCCCGGCCACCAGGCCGACAACGTGCTTGTTCGGCTCGTCGGCGCCGGTGATCCAGGACGTGCCGTCGACCACCCTGGGATCGACGAGGTAGCGCACACCGTTGGCCAGCAGTGCCTTGGGTCCGACGTAGCCCTTCACCAGGAACGGATGCTTGGCGAAGTCGGCGTCGTCGAGCAGTGCGTACTCCGCCGGCTCGAGTGCGGCGCCCAGGCGCTTGTCGTCGACTTCGCGGTCACCGGGCACGCCGATGGCCAGCAGCTCCCAGTCGCCGCCGGGCTCGCGGACCTTGAGCAGCACGTTCTTCAATGTGTCCGCGGCGACCACCTCGCGGTCGGCGAACTGTGGCAGGCCGGCCGAGTTGGCCCAGTCGACCAGCGTGGCGATCGTCGGTGCGTCGGGAGTGTCGTAGACCGTGGCCGCAGGCTGGCCTTCGATGTCGATCGTCGGGGGAACCGCGGTGAGCACCGCTTCGACATTGGCGGCATAACCCGACTGCATGCACCGCACGAAGGTGTCCTCGCCGACGGCGCTCTCGGCCAGGAACTCCTCCGACGCGCTGCCACCCATCGCCCCCGAGACCGCCGAGACGATCACATAGTTCACGCCGAGGCGGCCGAATATGCGCTGATAGGCGTCGCGGTGAGCGTGGTAGGCGCTCTTGAGGCCGTCCTCGTCGACGTCGAACGAGTACGAGTCCTTCATGATGAACTCGCGCCCGCGCAGGATGCCGGCGCGAGGCCGGGCCTCGTCGCGGTACTTGGTCTGGATCTGGAACAGCAGCAGCGGGAAGTCCTTGTAGGAGCTGTACTCCCCCTTCACGGTCATCGTGAAGAGTTCCTCGTGGGTCGGGCCCAGCAGGTAATCGTTGCCGCGGCGGTCAGCCAGCCGGAACAGATTGTCGCCGTACTCGGTCCAGCGATTCGTCGTCTCGTACGGCGCACGCGGCAGCAGAGCGGGGAACAGGATCTCCTGGCCGCCGATCGCGGTCATCTCGTCGCGCACGATCTTCTCGATCTTGCGCAGCACCCGCAGACCCAGCGGCAACCAGCTGTACAGCCCGGGCCCGATGGGGCGGACGTAGCCCGCCCTGATGAGCAGCTTGTGGCTCGGGACTTCGGCGTCGGCCGGGTCGTCGCGCAAGGTGCGCAGGAACAGCTCGGACATGCGGGTGATCACGAGCGACCACCTTACTGGTGGGGGCCGGAGCTCTCCCCAGCCCAACGTCGAGCTAAAGCTCTCCCCAGCCCAATGTCGAGCTAAAGCTCTCCCCAGCCCAATGTCGAGCTAAAGCTCTCCCCAGCCCAATGTCGAGCTAAAGCTCTCCCCAGCCCAATGTCGAGCTAAAGCTCTCCCCAGCCCAATGTCGAGCTAAAGCTCTCCGGCGTCGATCGCGTCCTTGACTTCCTGCGCATGCGCCACCTGCTGAGCCGTGTAGCCGATGAACAGCGCAGCGGCGCCGACGACGACGGCGACCGCGGCCACCCACAGCAGGCCGTAGGTGTAGCCCTGATCGAGGGCGTGCAGCTGGGCGGCGTTCATGTCACTGACCGGCCCGGTGGTGCCCCCGAGGTAGAGGGTGCGCGAGGTGATGACCGCCTGGATGATCGCGAGCACGACGGGTCCACCCAGGTTCTGCAGCATCAGCGCGATCGCCGACACGGGACCGATCTGGTCGAAGCCGACTCCGGCGATGGCCGAGATCATCAGCGGGACCACGATCATGCCGATGCCGAGTCCACCGATCGTGATCGGGAAGACCAGGTTCGGGAAGTACGGGATGTCGGCGTCGAGCGTGGATCCGTAGATCATCGCGCCGAGCACGAGCACGCCGCCGGCGATGACCAACACACGCGGGGGGAACTTCGACACCAGCGCCGAGGACAGCCCCAGGCCGATACCGAGTGCGATGACGAACGGGATGAAACCGATGCCCGCCCGCAGCGCGCTGTAACCCATGATGTCCTGCACGTACAGACCGATCAGCACTGTCAGCGTGAACATGACACCGCCGGCCAGGAAGATGGCCGCGAAGGTCGCCACCCGGTTGCGGTCATGGAACAGGCTGAACGGCACCACCGGGTTCTCCGCGGTGCGTTCGACGATCAGGAAGCCCACCAACGCGGCCACCGCGATCACGCCGGAACCCAGCGTCAACGGCGACAACCAGCCCTGCTCGGGCCCCATCGAGAAGCCGAACACCGCGGCGGTACATCCCAGCGTGGCCAGCAGCGCGCCGGCGGCGTCGAGCTTGAGACGCTCGCGGTTGGTCTCCCGCAGCGTCTTGCGGGCCAGGTAGATCATCAGCAGGCCGATGGGCACGTTGACCAGGAACGCCAGCCGCCACGAGACCTCGGTCAGCGCACCGCCGACAACCAGTCCCATCACCGAGCCGACACCGGTCATCGCGGCGAACACCGCGGTGGCCGCATTGCGGGCGGGCCCTTTGGGGAAGGTGGTCGCGATCAGCGCCAACGCGGTCGGTGAGGCGATCGCGGCGCCCACACCCTGCAGCAGCCGGGCGATGACCAGCGTCGCCTCGTCCCAGGCGATGCCGCACAACACCGACGCGATCGTGAACAGCGTGACGCCGACGATGAAGGTGCGCTTGCGGCCGATGGTGTCACCGAGCCGCCCGCCGAGCAGCATCAACCCGCCGAACGTCAGCACGTAGGCGGTGATGACCCAGCTTCGACCGGCGTCGGAGAGGTTCAGCTCGTCCTGGATCTTGGGGAGCGCGACGATGGCGATGGTGCTGTCCATCGTGGCCAGCAGCTGCATGCCGCCGATCGCGATGACCGCAGCGATGAAGCGCCGCGACGGCAGCCACGCCGCCGGCGACCTGCCAGGTCGTTGAGTGTCGGCACCCTGCCCGCCCAGCGTGGGCGCACGGTCCGGCAACGCACGGTCACCGGCTCGCCTCGAGCCTCGCTGGTTTTCGCCTTCAGAATCACGGTGGATGGCGGCACGCTCCGCATCGTTGAGAGCCGTCATAACAGGTTACCTTACAGTACTCTTAAGAATCCTTTAGGCGCCGAACGCTGCCACCGCCCCGATGACGATGATCGCCGGCGGCCTGATGCCCTCGGCACGGATTCTCTCCGGCGCATCGGCAAGCGTCGCCCGCAAAGTTCGTTCAGCAGACGTCGTGCCCTGTTGCACCACTAGAACAGGGGTATCAGCAGGACGACCCCCCTCCCGAAGGACTCTGGCAAACAGTTCGATCCGCTCGACAGCCATCAACAAGACGATTGTGCCCCGCATCGCGGCCAATGCATCCCAATTCACTAACGATTCGGGGTGCTCCGGCGCAACATGTCCGCTGACCACCACGAACTCGTGCGTCATCGCCCGGTGCGTGACGGGTACCCCGGCAAGCGCAGGAACCCCTATGGCGCTGGTCACACCGGGTACCACGGTCACCGGAATCCCGGCCTCGGCGCACGCGATGATCTCTTCCTGGCCGCGCGCGAAGACGAACGGATCGCCGCCCTTGAGCCGCACCACGAACTTGCCTTCCTTGGCGCGGTCGACGAGCACGCTGTTGATCGCGTCCTGGGCCATCGAGCGGCCGTACGGGATCTTTGCCGCGTCGATCACCTCGACGTCCGGGGACAATTCGGCCAGCAGTTCCTGCGGCGCGAGGCGGTCGGCGACCACGACATCGGCGTGAGCCAACAGCCGGCGTCCGCGCACAGTCACCAACTCCGGGTCGCCCGGGCCACCACCGACCAGTGCGACACCGCCGCGGACCACACCGGGGGTCACCGAGTCGTCCCTGGCGATGACACCCTGCTGTAGCGCTTCGTGGATGGCCGAACGGATCGCCGCCGACCGCCGATGCTCCCCACCGGCCAGCACGCCCACCGCCAGCCCCTCGTACTCGAAGGAGGCCGGGGTGACGGCCGTGCCCTCGCGCGCGATGTCGGCGCGGACGCAGAAGATGTGCCGGGCTTCGGCCTCGGCCACGATGGCCGCGTTGACGTCGGGGTCGTCGGTCGCGGCGATGGCGTACCAGGCACCGTCGAGGTCGCCGGTGCGGAACTCCCGCAGGTTCAGCGTGATCCCGTCGATGGCCTCGACTGCGGGCGTCGCGGAGATGGCGATGACGTGCACGTCCGCGCCGCTGGCGACCAGAAGCGGTAACCGGCGCTGCGCGACGGTACCGCCGCCGACCATGACGACCTTCTTGCCGGTGAGCCGTAAACCCACCAGGTACGCGTTCTCGGAGCTCGCTTCGCTCCTCACGTGGGCGGGGGTCACCCGGCGAGCCTAGAGGCTGCCGCCGCCGCGGAGACGAACCGGGCGACGGCGTCCGGATGGGCCGCTGGATGGGTGTGCAGATAGCCCGCATGCACGCCGGCGCGGACAGCGCCGTCGTCGACGACGTGGCCGCCGCGCCCGGCGAACCGCCACGCCGGCTGACGGTCTCCGGTGAACTGGACCGCGGTGCGATGGAATTCATGACCGACCACCCGGTCGCCGATGCGGTGCAGCGGCGAGTCACCGACCGCGACAGCATCGCGGTATCCCAGCGTCAACGTGTCGGTGAACGTCGCAGAGCCCGCCAGCACCCCGCACATCGGTTGCCCGTCCAGGTCGTCGACCAGGTATGTCAGGCCCGCGCACTCGGCGTGCACCGGCGCCCCACGCACCGCCAGCGCCCGAATCTGGGAGCGGACGATGTCGTTGGCCGACAACTGCGGGCCGAACTGTTCGGGAAAACCGCCGGGCAGCACCAGGGCCGCCGTCGCCTTGGGCAGCGGATCGGTCAGCGGGTCGAAGTCCACGACCGTCGCGCCTGCGGCCCGCAACACCTCGACGTGCTCGGCATAGTTGAATGTGAAGGCCTTGCCCGCGGCCATGGCCACGGTCACCCCGCCGGCAACGGGTTCGTGCACGGCCGCGTCCCACGGCGGTGCGGCGACGCCGCTGGCCGCCACCGCGGCCACCGCGTCCAGATCGACGTGGCGAGCGACCAGTCCCGCCATCGCATCCACTGCCGCGCCGGCCAGGTTGCCGTGCTCGACCGCGGTCACCAGACCCAGATGCCGGGACGGCACCGTCAGCTCGTCGGCCCGCGGGATGGACCCCAGCACCGGTACGCCGGCATGTTCACACGCCTGGCGCAGCACCTCGTCGTGGCGAGCCGAGCCGACGCGGTTGAGGATCACCCCCGCCAACCGCACGCTCTGGTCGAAGGTCGCAAAGCCGTGCAGCAGCGCGGCGATGCTGTGGCTCTGTCCGCGGGCATCCACGACGAGGATCACCGGAGCCCCGAGCATCGCGGCCACCTGGGCCGTGGAGCCGTGGGCGGGACCGGGGGCGGTCGGACTGATGCGGCCGTCGAACAGACCCATGACGCCCTCGACGACCGCGATGTCGGCGTCGTCGCTGCCGTGCCGGAACAGCGGGCCGATCAACGAGTCGCCAACGAGAACCGGATCCAGGTTGCGGCCGGGGCGTCCCGACGCCAGCCCGTGATAGCCGGGGTCGATGAAGTCCGGCCCCACCTTGAACGGCGCCACTCGGCGGCCGGCCGCGCGCAACGCGCCCATCAGGCCGGTCGCCACCGTGGTCTTGCCGCTGCCCGAGGCGGGAGCGGCAATCACGACCGCCGGGGTGCTCACCACTCGCCTGCCTGTCTGTCGTGGTTCGCTGCGCTCACCACTCATCCGCCTGTCTGTCGTGGTTCGCTGCGCTCACCACTCGCCCGCCTGTCTGTCGTGGTTCGCTGCGCTCACCACTCGATCCCTTTCTGGCCTTTGCGGCCCGCATCCATCGGATGCTTCACCTTCGTCATCTCGGTCACCAGATCCGCCGCATCGAGCAGCGCCGCCGGTGCGTCGCGGCCGGTGATCACCACATGCTGGGTGCCCGAACGCTCGGCCAGCGTGGCAACCACCTCGTCGACGTCGACCCAGCCCCACTTCAGTGGATAGGTGAACTCGTCGAGCACATAGAAGTCGTGCCGCTCCTCGGCGAGTCGGCGGGCGATCTCGGCCCAACCCTCCGCAGCCGCGGCGGCATGATCATCCTCCGTGCCCGCCTTGCGCGACCACGACCATCCGGAGCCCATCTTGTGCCACTCGACGGGACCACCGACACCGCGTTCCTCATGCGCTCGACCGAGTTCGGTCAGCGCGGTCTCTTCGCCGACCTTCCATTTCGCGCTCTTGACGAACTGGAAGACCGCGATGTCGAAGCCCTGATTCCAGGCGCGCAGCGCCATTCCGAACGCGGCCGTCGACTTCCCCTTCCCCGGGCCGGTGTGCACGGCCAACAGTGGAGCGTTGCGCCGCTGACGCGTCGTCAATCCGTCACGGGGAACAGCCAATGGTTGACCCTGTGGCATCGCCGCACCTTTCTACGCACTGGCATCGCCGAAACTTCTACGCGGCGCCCCGGCCGGCCTGAGATTTCACCAGGACGGAGAGATCGTCGGCACGCAGCTGATCCAGCCGTACCGCCGGAGCGTCGAGGTGTCGGGCCAGGTCTTCGGCCAAACCCAACCTGACAAAGGATGTCTCACAGTCCACGACGACGGCCGCCGCCCCCTCGGCCACCAGCCGGGTCGCCGCGGCGCGGGCACGGTCGAGCGGGTCGACCCCACCGGTGGCACGCCCGTCGGTGAGCACGACCACCAGGCTGCGCCGCGCCCGGTCGCGGGCCCGTTCCCGCACCACCATGTCCCGGGCGGCGAGCAGGCCCTGCGCCAGCGGGGTTCGCCCGCCGGTCTGGAACTGTGCCAGCCGCCGGCTGGCGATGTGCACCGACGACGTCGGAGGCAGCACCACCTGCGCATCCTGCTGGCGGAACGTGATGACCGCGACCTTGTCCCGTCGCTGGTAGGCGTCCCGGAGCAGCGACAGCGTCGCGCCTCCCACCGCCGACATCCGGTCGCGGGCAGCCATCGAACCCGAGGCGTCCACGACGAAGATGACCAGGTTGCCCTCGCGCCCCTCCCGAACCGCCCGGCGCACATCGTCGGGCACCACCCGCAGTCGACCGATCCCGGTCTGTCGTCCCGCCGCGGCCTGCACGGTCGCGAACAGATGCACGCCGTGTCCGGCGCCGGAATCGGTGGCCGCCGACACGACCGTGCCGGTGCGGTTTCTGGCGCGCGAGCGCCGACCGGGCGCGCCCTCGCCGATCCCGGGCACGACCAGCGCGCGGGTACGGAACTGCGCCGACGGAGGAGCACTCGTGCGTGGCGGCGCCCCCGCACCGTTCGGTCGGGGCTGCGACTCCGACGGCGGCGACGAGGAGGACGAATCCTGTTGCGGCGCTTGGGCGTTCTGCTCTTCAGCAGCGTCCTGGCCACCCCCCGGCGGGTCCGGCGGAGGCTCGGGCTGCTCGTCGGCGGCATCGGCGGCCTGCTGCATGGCATCGTCGAGACGTTCGGGGTCCAGACCGGGGTCGTCGAACGGATCGCGGCGACGGCGGTGCGGCAACGCCAGTTCGGCGGCTACGCGAATATCCTGCTCGTCGACGGTGGTGGCCCCGCGCCACGCGGCGTGCGCCACCGCGGTTCGCGCGACCACGAGATCAGCGCGCATGCCGTCGACGTCGAACGCCGCACACAACGCCGCGATGCGCCGTAACTCATTGTCGGGCAACGACACCTCTGCCAGCAGGGCCCGCGCTTCGGCGATGCGGGCGGCCAGCGCGGCATCCTCGTCGGCATACCTCGCGGCGAAGGCGGCCGGGTCGGCTTCGAACGCGAGTCGCTGCCGGATCACGTCGGTGCGCACGTCGACATCGCGGGAGGCCGCGACGTCGACGGTGAGCCCGAAACGGTCCAGCAACTGTGGACGCAACTCCCCCTCTTCGGGATTCATGGTGCCGATCAACACGAATCGGGCCTCATGACTGTGCGAGACCCCGTCGCGTTCGATGTGCACCCGGCCCATGGCGGCGGCGTCGAGCAGGATGTCGACGAGGTGGTCGTGCAGCAGGTTGACCTCGTCGACGTAGAGAACACCGCGGTGTGCACGGGCCAGCAGGCCCGGCGAGAAGGCGTGCTCACCGTCGCGCAGCACCTTCTGCAAGTCGAGGGAGCCGATCACCCGGTCCTCGGTCGCCCCGATCGGCAACTCCACCAGGTGACCGCCACCGGAGGCCTGAAAAGCCATGGTCAGCACCTGCGCCAGCCCGCGAACCGCGGTCGACTTCGCGGTGCCCTTCTCGCCGCGGATCAGCACTCCGCCGATGTCGGGCCGCACTGCGCACAACACCAGCGCCAGCCGAAGGCGGTCGTGCCCGACCAGCGCACTGAACGGGTAGCTGACGTCGACACGGTCGGCGACGGTCATGGTTTCACCATCGACACGTGCGGAATGCCGTCGTCGAGGAATTCGTCACCGGCGCGGACGAATCCGTGCCTGCCATACATCTCCACCAGATAGGTCTGGGCGTTGATGTGGCAGGGGTAGTCGCCGACTTCGGCCAGCGCCGCCGTCAACAGTCGTGCGGTGTGTCCCTGTCCGCGATCGCTGCGCTTGGTGCACACCCGCCCGATCCGGAACGCCTTCTGCCCGCCGGGGTGCTCCTCCATCAATCGCAACGTCGAAACCACCTGTCCCTCAGAGTTTTCCAGCCAGAAGTGGCGCGTCTCGGCCAGCAGGTCCCGCCCGTCCAACTCGGGATACGGGGTGGCCTGCTCGACCACGAACACCTCGACACGCAATTTGAGCAACTCGTAGAGCGTGGCGGCGTCGAGATCCTTGGCCCAGCTGCGGCGCAGCGCGACTGTCATCAAGCAGTCACCGTCATGCGGTCGCCGAGGTGGCCGAATGACCGGTTCCCGCGACCGACACGTCACCGGGCACGTCGGGTACCCCGCTGGCCGGCTTGTCCAGCTTGAGCACCTTGGTCCCCCACGACCAGACTTCCTCGAACAGCGCGGGCTCACCCGACAGCGGAGTACCCAGCGACGGCACCATCTCGGTGAGCTTGGACTGCCAGCCCTCGTAGCGGTCGCCGAAACACCGTTGCATGACGTCGAGCATGGCCGGCACCGCGGTGGAGGCGCCGGGCGAGGCGCCGAGCAGGCCGGCGATGCTGCCGTCGGACGCCGAGAGCACGGTGGTGCCGAACTCCAACACACCACCCTTGCCCTTCGCCTTGCGAATGACCTGCACGCGCTGGCCGGCGATGTCGAGCTCCCAGTCGGAATCTCGCGCACTGGGCACGAATTCACGCAGCGTGTCCACCCGCGCAGACTCGCTGAGCAACAGCTGGCCGATCAGGTACTTCAGCAGACCCATCTCGGTCATACCGACACCGAGCATCGACACCAGGTTGTCCGGCCGCACCGAGAACGGGAGATCGGTGACCTTGCCCTGCTTCAGGAATTTCGGCGACCAGCCCGCGAACGGTCCGAACAGCAGCCACGAACGCCGGTTGATGACGCGAGTGTCCAGATGAGGCACCGACATCGGTGGCGCACCCAGCGGCGGCAGCCCGTACACCTTGGCCTGATGCCCGGCGGTCAGCGCGGAGTTGCCGCTGCGCAGCCACTGGCCGCCCACCGGGAACCCACCGAATCCCTTGGCCTCTTTGATGCCGGCCTTCTGCAACAGCGGCAGCGCGCCACCGCCGGCGCCGACGAAGACGAACTTGGCGTGGAAGGTCCGCTTGCGATCGGTGCGGCGGTTGACCACCTGCACGCGCCACGTTCCGTCGGAGTTCTGCTTCAGGTCGGAGACCTCGTGGCCGAACAACGTCGACATGCCTTGTTTGGCACCGAAACCGATCAGCTGACGCGACAGCGCGCCGAAGTCGACGTCGGTGCCGTCCTGGGTCCAGTTCAGCCCGACGGGCTCGGAGAAGTCGCGGCCCGCGGCCATCAGCGGGAGCCTGCGGGTGAACTCGTCGCGGTCGTCGATGAACTCCATCGAGGCGAACAGCGGATTGGAGACCAACGCCTCGTAGCGCCGGCGCAGATAGTCCACGTTGTCGGCGCCCTGCACGAAGCTCACGTGCGGGATCGGGTTCAGGAAGCTGCGGACGTCGGGCAACACCCCGTTCTCGACCGCGTAGGCCCAGAACTGTCGCGAAACCTGGAACTGCTCGTTGACGTTGACAGCCTTGGAGATGTCGATGGTGCCGTCAGGGCGGGCCGGGGTGTAGTTCAACTCACACAACGCCGAGTGCCCGGTGCCGGCGTTGTTCCAGGCGTCACTGCTCTCGGCGGCGGCGCCGTCGAGCCGTTCGACCAGCGTCATCGACCAGTCCGGCTCTACCAGACGCAGCAGCGTACTGAGCGTCGCGCTCATGATCCCCGCCCCTACCAGCAGGACGTCGGTCTTCTCTGGTTCAGACACCTCGTCGATCCTTCGCGTCGCGGCCCGTGGATCACGGCTTACCGATGTTCAGGTTATCCCGCGGGCCGTGGTCACCACGTGGCGACCACTGCCCCGCACCGCACCGGTCTACCCGCTTTCGGCATTAGGGTGGCATCCGTGCCTGGATGGGAGCCCGACGTGCTGCCCGGATATTGGCAGCGCACCTTCGAACTCGGCCCCGACCCCGACGGCGAGGGCGAGCTCGTGGCGACGCTGGTGAGCCGGGGTCACCCCGACGAGGACGCCGCCCACCGCGCGCGCGACGCGGTACTGGTGGTGCACGGATTCACCGACTATTTCTTCCACACCGAACTCGCAGATCATCTCGCTTCGCAGGGTTTCCGGGTCTACGCACTGGACCTGCACAAATGTGGGCGCTCGCACCGCGACGGTCAGACCCCGCACTTCACCACCGACCTGGCCCGCTACGACGTCGAACTCGAACGGGCGCTGGCGACGGTGGCGGCCGTGTCCCGGGCGCGCGTGCTGATCTACGGGCATTCCGCGGGTGGGTTGATCACGTCACTGTGGTTGGACCGGTTGCGACGCAGCGGCGGCACCGCCCGCGCCGGGGTGGCCGGGCTGGTGCTCAACAGCCCGTGGCTGGACCTGCAGGGCCATGCGCTGCTGCGTTCGGCGCCGACCTCGGCGGCGCTGTCGGCCCTGGGGCGGCTGCGCAAACACACAGTGGTGCGTCGTCCGGGCACCGGCGGGTACGGCACCACCCTGCACCGCGACTACGACGGCGACTTCGACTACAACCTGACCTGGAAGCCGATCGGCGGATTCCCGGTGAAGGTGGGCTGGATCCACGCCATCCGACGCGGGCAGGCCAGGCTGCACCGGGGCCTCGACGTCGGGGTGCCCAATCTGATCCTGCGCTCGGACCGCAGCGTGCGCGAGGTGGCCGATCCCGCAGCCATCCAACGCGGTGACGCTGTGCTCGACGTCACCCAGATCGCCCGCTGGGCGGGCTGCATCGGCAACCGGACGACGATCGTGCCGATCACCGACGCCAAGCACGACGTGTTCCTGTCGGTGCCCGAGGCGCGACGGCAGGCGTACACCGAATTGGACCGCTGGCTGCAGTGGTATCGGACAGAGCATCGAGGCGAGTGCACGGCACCGGCCGACAACGACGGGAGCGACGGGCATGGCTGACTTCGACATCGCGATCATCGGGACCGGTTCGGGCAACTCGCTGCTCGACGAACGCTACGTCGACAAACGCGTCGCGATCTGTGAGAAGGGGGTGTTCGGCGGAACCTGCCTCAACGTCGGATGCATCCCCACCAAGATGTTCGTCTACGCGGCCGGGGTGGCCCAGCAGATCCGTGATTCGGCACGCTTCGGGGTCGACGCCCACATCGACGGGGTGCGCTGGCCCGACATCGTGTCCCGGGTGTTCGGCCGCATCGATCCGCTGGCCGCCGGCGGGGAACAGTACCGGCGTTCCTCACCGAACGTCGAGGTTTTCGCCAGCCACACCCGCTTCGCCGCGCGCAACGACGACGGCAGCTATCAGCTGCACACCGACGACGGCGACGAGTTCAGCGCAGAGCAGGTGGTCATCGCCGCCGGTGCGCGGGCCACGGTGCCTTCTGCGATCGCCGAGTGCGGGGTGGCCTTCCACACCAGCGACACGATCATGCGGATCTCGGAGGTGCCCGAGCACATCGTGATCGTCGGTGGCGGATTCGTCGCAGCCGAGTTCGCCCATGTCTTCTCCGCGCTGGGATCGCACGTGACGATCGTGCTGCGCGGCACGACGATGCTCACCCACACCGACGACACGATCTGCGAGCGGTTCACCGACATCGCCAGCCGCAAATGGGAGATCCGCAGCCGGCGAAACCTGGTGGGTGGGTCGTCGGACGACTCGGGTGTCACCCTGCATCTGGACGACGGGTCCACCGTGCGTGCCGACACGCTGCTGGTGGCGACGGGCCGCGTGCCCAACGGCGATCAACTCGACGCCCACCTGGCCGGTGTGGAGGTATCGGCAGGCTTGGTCGCCGTCGACGAGTACCAGCGCACCACGGCGCGAAACGTGTTCGCGCTCGGCGACGTCAGCTCGCCCTATCAACTCAAGCACGTCGCCAACCACGAGGCCCGGGTGGTCAAGCACAACCTGCTGCAGCCGTGGGACGACACCGACAACCTGATGCCGGCCAACCACGCCAATGTGCCCTCGGCGGTGTTCACCGAACCGCAGATCGCGTCGGTCGGGTTGACCGAGAACCAGGCCCGCGCCGCCGGTTACCGCTTCAAGACCAAGGTCCAGGACTACAGCGACGTCGCCTACGGCTGGGCGATGGAGGATTCCACCGGATTCGCCAAGCTGATCGTCGACGACGACACCGGCCTGCTGCTGGGCGCCCACATCATGGGCCACCAGGCCTCGTCGATCATCCAGCCGCTCATCCAGGCGATGGCGTTCGGCCTTCCCGCTCAGGACATGGCCCGCGGTCAGTACTGGATCCATCCGGCGCTACCGGAGGTGGTGGAGAACGCGCTGCTGGCGTTGTGCGGCGAGCCGCCGTGGCCACCGCCGCGCCGGCACTGAACAGGCGACGATCGGCTCATGCGGCGCGCAGATAACCGCGAGCCGTCGCCACGCCGACCAGCAGACCGCGCAGCACGCGTCGGCCACGAAACACCCGTGACATGACAGTCCCCTCCGGGATGTCGAGGATGTGCGCGATCTCGCGATAGGGCAGGCCCTCGACGTCTGCGTAGTACACGGCCAGGCGCTGGCTTTCGGGCACCCTCGCGAAGGCGTCCCTGACTTCGTCGTCGCCGAGCGCCTCCAGAGCGGCGAGTTCGGCGGACAGCAGGCCGGTGGACTGATGTTCAGCGTGCGCCGCCCACTGCGCATCGGTGATGTCCTCGGAGAGCAATTCATTGGGTCGACACTGGGCTCGCCGGTGCGAGTTCATCCACGTGTTGGTCATGATCCTCAGCAGCCACGCAAGAACGTTGGTGCCGTCCCGATAGGTGTGAAATGACTTGTAGGCCTTCACCATCGTGTCCTGCACCAGGTCTTCGGCGTCAGCGATGTTGAGGGTGTACCTGCGCGCGGCCCGGTAGAGCTGGTCGAGCAGCGGTAGTACGTCGCGCTCGAACCGCATGGTTTCGGGATGGTCTGCCATGGCGGTCAAGGTGGCCATCGTTCCTCCAAAAATGTTGATTACCAGTGCCTTCCAGCCTATTGGCGAGACGCCACAGCACCAGGTTCGCATAGCGAACTCACAAGAACGGCCGAAATACCCGGCGCAACGGCGGCGACGAGGTCATCGCCTGGAGACCCGGAGGGCGCCGGGGCCGTGGAACACGAACAGCAGGAAGGCAAAGCAGTAGAGCACCGCGGTCTCACCCCCGTTGACGACGGGCCAGAATCCCGCGGGAAAGTGCATCCAGAAGTACGCGACGGCCATCATGCCCGACGCGACGAAGGCCGCCGCGCGGGCGTACCAGCCGATCGCGACGAGGACACCGAGAATCACCTCGAGCACACCCGCCCACCACATCGGCCACGCCGCCATCGCAGCCGGCGAACCGGTCGGCCACCCGAAGAGCTTCACGGTGCCGTGCATCGTGAACATCAGGCCGGTGAGAATCCGGAAGACTCCGAGGGCAGAGGCTGAGTGTGCAGTCAGCCGGGTGTCGAGCGAAGCGGTAGCGGTCATCATCCGGGCCTTTCGTCAGAGGGGTCGACGCGCCTGAGTCTCCTGGTCGGCGGTGTCGGCAGCGCGGTTCTCATAGCGAATGCACATGCGCGTGCGCCCGGGCGTCACGACCTGACATATGAGATGTCTATGAAGGTCCTGAAAGCCCGGGCGGCAGCCGCGACAATGGTCTGGTGACATCCGCACCGGTGAACGAACAGGGTCCGCGCCGCGCGATCCTGGGCCAGTTGCCCAGGATGTACCGCGCCGACGGATCGCCGATCAGGGTGCTGCTCGTCGACGACGAGCGTGCCCTCACCAACCTCGTCCGCATGGCGTTGCGCTACGAGGGCTGGGAGATCGACACCGCGCACGATGCCGCCGAGGCAGTCGCGATGTACCGCGCCAACCCGCCCGACCTGTTGGTCCTGGACATCATGCTGCCCGACATGGACGGCTTCGGTGTGCTCGCCGAAATCCGAGCATCCGGGCCTTACACCCCCATCCTGTTCCTGACCGCGCGCGATTCGGTCGTCGACCGGGTCACCGGCCTGACCGCCGGCGGCGACGATTACATGACCAAGCCGTTCTCGTTGGAGGAGCTCGTCGCGCGGCTGCGCGGACTGCTGCGCCGCTCGGCCTACCTGACGCCGTCCGACGACGAGACGCTGCGCGTCGGCGACCTGTTCCTCGACGCCACCAGCCGCGAGGTGAAGCGTGGCGACGACACAGTCGCCTTGACGTCGACGGAATTCGAACTGCTGCGTTACCTGATGCGTAACCAGGGCAAGGCAGTGACCCGTCAGGAGATCCTGCGCCGGGTATGGGAGTACGAATTCGGCGGCAAGTCGAGCATCGTGGATCTCTACGTGTCGTACCTGCGCAAGAAGATCGACGCGGGACGTGAGCCGTTGCTGCACACCGTGCGAGGTGTCGGCTACATGCTCCGGTCCCCGCGATGACGCGCCGCTGGCGGAGCTGGTCACTGCAGAAGCAGTTGGCCGTCGCGGTCTCTCTGGTGGTGATGGTGGTCGTGGCGACGACCGGTGCGATGTCGGTGATCTCGCTGAGATCCTCCGTGCTGGGCATCCTCGACTCTCAACTCGCCGGTGCGGCGGACGGATTCAGCGCTGGGGTAGCGAAGTACCGCAGCACACCAATGCCCGGCGGGGAGCTGCCGCCACCCGGGGCGATGAAGCCGATGGCGAACCTGACAGGCCAGGCACCGGGAAATGTCGTGGCGATCATTCGCAGCGGCCGGGTCGTCGACTCGGCGCACTTCGTCGAAGGTGGGGCGGAGCCGTTACCTGCCGCCGCTATCGAGGTGCTTGCCACTTCGCCGTGGCGTGCCGAGCCGCGCACCTTCGAACTACCCGGACTGGGCTGGTATCGCATGACCAGCCGGCCCGCAGACGACAACGAGATCCTCGTGACGGGCGTGTCCCGCACGCCCGCGTGGGAGGCGATGATCCGCGAAACCCTCATAGTCTCCGGGCTGACGGTACTTGCCCTGGTGATCACGGCCCTGAGCACACTGGCGGTCGTTCGCTTCGCCCTGCGCCCGTTGCGGCGCGTCGCCATGACTGCGGCAGAGGTAGCGGCGCTACCGCTGGACCGTGACAATCACACCATCACGCCGCGGGTTCCCGCGGAGAACACCGATCCGCGCACCGAGGTCGGTCTCGTCGGCGACACCCTCAACCGGCTGCTCGATCATGTCGAGCACGCACTCGCCGACGTGGCGGCTTCGGACCGGCGGATGCGGCAGTTCATCACCGACGCCAGCCACGAACTCCGCACCCCGCTGGCCGCGATCAACGGCTACGCCGAGCTGACCCGGCAGGACAGCGCGATCCTGCCGGAGACGACCGAGTACTCGCTGGCGCGCATCGAGGCCGAGGCGCAACGGATGAACTCGCTGGTCGCTGACCTCTTGCTGCTGGCTCGCCTCGACGAAGGCGACGATCTGCAGGCCAGCGACGTCGATCTCACCGACATCGTCGTCGATGCGGTCAACGACGCCGCGGTGTCGGCTCCGACGCACCACTGGTCGATGGATGCGCCCGACACGGCGGTCTGGGTGCGCGCCGACAGGGCCCGACTCCACCAGGCGATCGCCAACCTGCTCACCAACGCCCGGGTGCACACGCCGGCGGGGACCACGGTGACCGCGGCACTGAGGACGACGCAGGCCCCTGACGGGACACCCGGAGTCGAGCTGACGGTGACCGATGACGGGCCGGGCATCGACGACGCCGTGCTTCCTCATTTGTTCGAACGCTTTGTGCGTGCCGACAAGTCCAGGTCCCGCGAGACCGGCAGCTTCGGTCTGGGATTGTCGATCACGGCCTCCATCGTCGAATCCCACGCAGGCATCATCACTGCGCGTTCCGCGCCGGGTGCGACGACGTTCAGCATCACGCTGCCGTTGAGAACCTCCGTCAGCGAGCCCGCCCCAGCCGGATAGCCTGGATCAGCGGGGTGCGACGGTGAAACCCCACGGCAGTTCGAGCCGGTGCGCAGCCAGCAGCTCTGCGTCCGAAAGCACTTCGCCCACAGCGCCGTCGGCGACAATCACGCCGTGGTCCATCACGATCGCCCGGTCGCACAGCTGTGCGGCATAGGGCAGATCATGGGTGACGATCAACATCGTCGACTCCAAGGTCGTCAAGGTCTGGGCCAGCTCGCGGCGGGCCACCGGGTCGAGATTCGCCGACGGCTCGTCGAGGACCAGAACCTCAGGCTCGCAAGCCAACACGGTGGCCAGTGCCGCGCGTCGACGTTGGCCACCCGACATGTGCGCCGGGCTGCGGTCCGCCAGCTCCGTCATCGACACGACCTCGAGAGCGTGGCGGACCCGCTCGGCGAGCTGTTCGCCCCGCAGACCGAAATTGGCCGGGCCGAATGCCACATCCTGGGCCAAGGTGGGCATGAACAGCTGGTCGTCAGGGTCTTGGAACACCAACCCGACTCGGCGCCTGACATCCCGCAATGTGCTGCGCGACAAGGCTTTCCCGCCGATCGCAACGGAGCCGGCCGACGCGGTCAACACACCGTTGAGGTGCAGCATCAGCGTCGTCTTGCCCGCTCCGTTGGGGCCGAGCAACGCCACCCGCTCCCCCGCCGCGACGTCGAGGTCGATGCCGTCCAGCGCGATATGACCGTCGGGATAGGTGTATCGCAGTCCTCGCACCTGCACCGCCGGCACGCTCATCGCTGCCCTCGGCTCTTCATCGACGGCTCCTCGCGCGCGCGCTCGTCGCGGCGCAAGCGCTCACTGGTGCACCATTTGTGTGTCGGTGATCTTGGATGGGTTGCCGATGCACCCGAGGTGCCGTCGAGTTACCGCCACAAGCGCTTGACGCATCGATGTCCACGATGAGTTTCGCGGGACTCGACGGTTACCCGGGGTGTGCCGACCGTCGACAGGGCTGCGCGCCACCGAGCGCCGATCAGTGAGCGAAGCGGCAGCCACACCTCGGCACCGAAGTTTGGGTGCCTCCCCACTGGGTCTAGCAGCGAGGAGGCTGTGATGGATTATGCCCCTACTGCCGTCTTGGCGGCAGAACCGGCCAACGGGTGACCGCTGGCCTGGACTGGTCTCGTGACGATCAGGCGGTATCGGTAGTCGATTCTCGAGGCGCCGAAGTGTTGCGCGAGCTCACTGACCACAGCGCTAGGGGACTGCGCACACTGGTCGACACGCTGACCCGTGCCGGGGTCAGCGAAGTCGCTATCGAACGTCCCGACGGGCCCGTCGTCGACACATTGCTCGAGGCCGGGTTCACCGTCGTGGTGATCAGTCCCAACCAGCTCAAGAACCTGCGGGGCCGCTACGGCTCGGCCGGCAACAAAGACGACCGCTTCGACGCCTTCGTCCTGGCTGACACCTTGCGCACCGACCGCACCCGACTGCGGCCACTGGTCCCCGACAGCCCCGCCACCGTAGCGCTGCGCAGCACGTGCCGAGCCCGCAAAGAACTCATCAGACACCGCGTCGCGGTAACCAACCAGCTGCGCGAACACCTCAACCGCGTGTTTCCCGGCGCCGTAGGACTGTTCGCCGACCTCGATTCCCCAATCAGCCTGACCTTCCTGGCCCGCTTCGACTGCCAAGACCGTGCCGACTGGTTGACCCCCGCACGAATGGCGAACTGGCTGGCCTCGGTGGGCTACACCGGCCGCACCGACCCCGCCGTGCTGCACACCCGCCTCATCACTGCACCCCGCGGCGCCACCGGCCACGAAGGCGCCACGCACGCCCGGATCACCCACGCCCTGCTGGCCACCCTCACCACTCTGGTCAAACAAATCACCAGCCTGTCCGACCAGATCGCCGAACAACTCGCCGCGCACTGCGACGCACACATCTTCACCAGCCTGCCCAGATCCGGAAAGATCAGAGCCGCCAAGCTTCGCTGAAATCGGCGACTGCCGAGGACGATTCCCCACCCCCGAGTCCCTGACCTGCCTGGCCGGCGTGGCCCCCTCGACCCGCCAATCGGGAACCATGCGCACCGTCGGATTCCGCTGGTCGTGCGACAAACACCTGCGCGACGCCGTCACCGACTTCGCCGCCGACTCCCGCCGCGCTAACCCCTGGGCCGACAACCTCTACCGCCAAGCCCGATCCCGCGGACGCGACCACCAACATGCCGTACGCATCCTGGCCCGCGCCTGGCTCTACGTCATCTGGCACTGCTGGCAAGACAACACCGCCTACGACCCCCACCGCCACGGCGCACTCCAAGCCCATCTGCGAGCTCAACAACCCGCTGCTTGACACAGGGCTACTCATCGCACCATCCAGGCGCTGATCGTCACGACCACCGCCGCGGTGGCAGGCACCAGCGCCAGCGCCCATTGCCGCGACGAGGCGGCGATCGCGCAGCCCGCGCCGACGGCCATCGGCGGTATCTGGCCGTCGAAACCGCGCGAGAGCATCGCCAGGTACACCCGCTCACCGCGCTCATAGGAGCGCAGGAACAGCGATCCGACACCCTTGGCGGTCGCCCCGATCTGATGCGCCATGCGCGGTGAGTCGCCGCGCGAGATGCGCGCCATGCGCATCCGGCGGGCCTCTGCGGCGAGCACGTCGATGTAGCGGATCATCAGCGTCAGCACCGACACGATGACCCCGGGGACGCCCAACCTGCTCAGCGCGATGGGCAGCTCGCGCGCGGTGGTCGTGGCGGCCACGGTCAGCGAGGCGGCAACCCCGAGGGTGCCCTTCGCCACGATTCCCCATGCGGCGTACAGCCCGACCACCGACAGCTCCACCCCCGCCACCGTAACGCGTTCGCCACCTTCGGCGAACGGCAACAGCACCGCCAGCACCACGAAGGGCACCTCGATCAGCATCCGGGGCAGCATCCAGCGCAGCGGGATCCGGGCCACCCACCAGGTGGCCAGCAGGATCAGGGCGAACAACCCGAAGGGCCAGAACAACTCTCGGGGCGTGGCCACCACCGCCAGCACGAACACCACCAGACAGACGATCTTGACCTCGCCCGGCAGCCGGTGCACGGGCGAGTCACCGTCGCGGTAGAGCGGGTGCGAGTGGCCGCCTCCCACGTCAGTCCCCGGACTGGGTCGGCGCCCTGCCCCGCGAACGCGCGATGAACCAGAAGAGCACGCCGGCCACCAACACGGTCACCACCACGCCGACGATTCCCGCCAGCCCGCCGGTGCCGTCCTGCCCACCCAGCGCGTAGTCGGCCAGCGGGGAGCCGGCCAGGCTGTGTTCTTCGGCATGCTGGGCGATGCAGTCGCCCTGCAGTTCCTCACCGTCGGCGGACTCGACCACCTCGCAGCCCTGCAGTGTGGCCGAATCCAGGCCGTCGGGGTCCGAACTGGCCAGATAGGACACACCCCCGGCGATGAGCAGGGTGATGACTCCGAACCCGATCCAGAACCACCAGCGCCGCTGCGTCGTCTCGGTCATGCGTTCGCCCCCACTGCCGCCGGGTTGGTGCGCAGCAGGTAGACCAGGTCGGGACGGGCCCGGACCACGGCCATCACGGTCAGCGCGGTGATGATTCCCTCTCCGATCCCGATCAGCACGTGGGTGCCGAACATGTAGGTCCCCACTGTTCCGAGCGACGTCGTGGCAGCACCGCCGAGGGCATACTCGAGCACGAAACCCATGGCAGCACAGACGGTCCCGACAACCGCGGCGACGAACGAGAGGGCCCCGACCGCTGGCACACCGACCGCGCCCCGGCGGCGGAGCAGCCGGTAGACCAGCACCGCCGTTCCGTACCCGGCCGCTACGCCGATGACGGCCATGTTGACGATGTTGGTTCCCAGCGCTGTCACGCCGCCGTCAGCGAACAGCAGCGCCTGCACGATGAGCACGACGGCGACACACAGTGCACCGGTGAAGGGGCCTACCAGGATCGCGGCGAGCGCGCCGCCGAGCAGGTGCCCGCTGACGCCGGGCAGGATCGGGAAGTTGACCATCTGGACCGCGAAGATGAACGCCGCCACCAGACCCGCCAGGGGCACGGTCCGCTCGTCCAGCTCGGTGCGGGCGCGGTAGGCGCAGACACCGAGCGCCAGCACGGCGATCCCGACGAAGAGCAGGGAGATCGGGGCGTTGACGATACCGTCGCTCATGTGCATGGCGAGGAACTGCTCGTTCACACCCTGCACCCTATTCCCCCATCTGAACACCTGTCTAGCTGATCAGATGACCAGCGCCGGCCTGCCCGTCCGGGCAGGCCGCACCACGCCGTCGGGCCGTCATTCGACCGACGCCCGGCCTCCGTCCGGAGTCACCACGAACCACTCCGCACCGAAGAGCTCGATTCCGTGGCCGTTGATCTGCCCGGGCATGTCGTCACCGGCGTACCAGTAGAGCGGGCGCCCCTGGTAGGTGACCTGCTGACTGCCGTCGCGGCGCGCCAAGGTCCCGACCTCGGACACTTGGATGCCGATGCCGCCTGCCGGATCTCCGTCGGCCAGCAACGGCAGCCAGGTGTCGGCGCAGGCTCCGTAACAGGTCGACTGCTCGGGGCCGTCCGAGGACGAGGCGTACACCGTACGACCGACCCCGTCGACGACGATCGTGCCCAATCCGTCGACGTCGTCGATCTCCAGCCATCGGGAGCCAACCGGGAGGATGCGGTCGTTCGACGGGGGCGGGGTGGGCGCCTGTCCGCCGAATGCCGCCGGCGGGGGCGGTGGGGTCGCCGTGGTGGACGGCGTCTCGGATCCACGGTTGTCCAGTGCGCAGCCGGCCACCCCGAGCGCGGCTACCGACAACAGTGCAACGACGGTGGTGCGGCGCGTCATGGTGGTCACGTTCCCCACCCCGACCGGCCTCGAAACACCACCGGAAGTTGTCGGTGTGCCGTGGTGTACTGCGACCATGCCGAAAACACCGCTGAAGGTCGGCGACGACATCACCGCACGCAGGCTCGACACCATCACCGGCACCACCGTGTCGGTACCCGATTCCGATCACCTGGTGCACCTACAGTTCCGCCGGTTCGCCGGCTGTCCCATCTGTCACCTCCATGTGCGCTCCCTGGCCCGGCGGCACGATGAGATCGTCGCGGCAGGCGTCTCGGAGGTGGTGATGTTCCACTCGACGGCCGAATCGCTGCGCGAATACCAGGCGGATCTGCCCTTCGCCGTCGTCGCGGACCCCGAGAAGACGCTGTACAGACAGTTCGGTGTGGAGTCGTCGCTGGCCTCGGTGCTGCATCCGAGCGCCTGGTGGGCCGCGGCGCGAGGCGTCCGGCAACAGCGCTCGCTGCGCGCCGGAATGGGCCCCGGCGAGGATCATCTGGGCAAGCCGGCCGACTTCCTGATCTCCCCGCAGGGCGTATTGCTCGCCGCGAAGTACGGCGCCCACGCCGACGACCAGTGGTCGGTCGACGAGATCATCGGACTGGCCGCACGATTCGGTGCAGGCAGTTAGCCGTGTCGCGCGCCGATCCAGTGCAGCAGGTCGTGCACGGTGTCGTCCTCGAGCCGGTAGGTGACCGAGCGCCCGGCGCGGGTGTTGGTGACCCAGCCCTGCTGACGTAGCACCCGCAGGGCCTGCGACACCGCGTTCTCCGAACGGCTCAGCGCCGCGGCCAGGTCGCTGACACAGATCCCGGGCGAGCGGTGCAGGCACAACAGGATTTCCAACCGGTGCGGGTCCGAGACCAGGTCGAAGCGCTGCGCCCAGCCGGTGGTGTCGACCTCGGCCAGCGCCGAGGACGCCCGCTCGACCAGCCCTTCGTCCTCCATCCCTGCAAATCTAGTCCCCGACGAGCGCGCGCAAAATGCCAGCCTGCGCGGCGTGTCGATGTGCAGACCCGCGCGCTCGCCGCGCACGTCAGTCCAGGAAGCCGTGCAGCAGCGTGGCCGAACCCCGGACGTGCGCGGCCATGGTCTCGGCCGCTGTGTCGGCGTCGCCGGCCAGGATCGCCGCGACGATCGCGTCATGCTGCTCGTCGGAATGGGCGATGTTGCGGGCCAGCAGCGGGATGTGGTCGAGCAGTTCGTTGAGCCGCATCCGGTTCTGCGCCACCAGTGGGACCAGCGACGGCACTCCCGCCGCCTCGGCGATCGCCAGATGCAACCGTGAATCCAGGCGGCGGTAGTCGGCGCCGTCGGCCCCGCGGACGTCGGCCAGCCGGCCCGACAACGCCTGACGCTCGGTGGCGGTCAGTGTCCGGCCCGCAGCCATCCGCGCGGCGCCGACTTCGAGGATCTCGCGCAGCCGCATGGTGTCGTCGATGTCGGCACGGGTGGGCCGAGCGGCGTCCCCGGTCGGGGCGGGCAGCTCATCGGCCAGGAACGTGCCGCCGTAGCGCCCGCGCCGCGACACCAGATACCCGGCCTCGGCCAGCGACTTGATGGCCTCCCGCAGCGTGTCCCGACTGACCCCGAGCCGGGCAGCGAGGTCCCGCTCCGGCGGTAACGACTCCCCCGGCTGCAGCAGCCCGAGCCGGATCGTCTGCAGCAGCCGCGACACCGTGTCCTCGAACGCGTTGAGTGGCCGCACCGGACGCAGCAGCGCGTCGCTGGCGTCGGTGCGCTCGGGCGAGCCCGGTTCGGCGGCCATCGGTGCAGGTGGACTACAGCGGCGTCACGTAGGCGGAGCTGATGCCGCCGTCGACCAGGAACGACGAGCCGGTGATGAAGGATGCGTCGTCGCTGGCCAGGAACGCGACCGCCGCGGCCAGTTCTTCCGGCTCGGCGAAACGGCCGACCGGAACGTGCACCAGACGGCGCGCGGCGCGCTCGGGGTCCTTGGCGAACAGCTCCTTGAGCAGCGGTGTGTTGACCGGCCCCGGGCACAGTGCGTTGACCCGGATGCCCTGGCGCGCGTACTGCACGCCGAGCTCACGCGACATCGCCAGCACCCCACCTTTGGAGGCGGTGTAGGAGATCTGCGACGTGGCCGAACCCATCACCGCGACGAACGACGCGGTGTTGATGATCGATCCCTTCTGCTGGGGCACCATGTGGCGCAGCGCCGCCTTGCAGCACAGGAACACCGATTTGAGGTTGACGTCCTGCACCCGCTGCCACGCCTCGAGCCCGGTGTTCTCGATGAGGTCGTCGTCGGGCGGCGAGATTCCGGCGTTGTTGAACGCGATGTCCACCGACCCGTAGGTCTTGGCCGCGGTGTCGAACAGCGTGTCGACGGCGACTTCGTCGGCGACGTCGACCGGCACGAAGGTGCCTTCGACCTCATCGGCGACGTCCTTGCCGGTCGCGGGGTCGATGTCACCGATGACGATGGTGGCGCCCTCGGCGTGCAGCCGGCGCACGCTCGCCAGGCCGATTCCGCTGGCGCCGCCGGTGACGACGGCGACCTTGCCGGCGAGGCGTTGGGTCAGATCCATCAGTGAGCCTCCTGCTCTGTCTGAACAGCGATGAAGACGTTCTTGGTCTCGGTGAACGACAGCGGGGCGTCGGGACCGAGCTCCCGGCCCAGTCCGGAGGCCTTGAAACCGCCGAACGGGGTGTTGTATCGCACCGACGAGTGCGAGTTGACCGACAGATTGCCGGCCTCGACCGCGCGCGACACCCGCAGTGCCCGCGACAGGTTGTCTGTCCAGATCGAGCCGGACAACCCGTAGGCGGTGTCGTTGGCCAGCCCCACGGCGTCGGCCTCGTCGTCGAAAGGCAGGACGGCGACGACCGGGCCGAAGATCTCCTCGGTGACGGATCGGTCGCCGCGCTGTGGCGTGAGCACCGTCGGGGGGAACCAGAAGCCGGGCCCCTGCGGCGCCGAACCGCGGAACGCGACAGGGGCGTCGTCGGGCACATATGAGGCGACCGAGCTCCAGTGCGTCTTGGACACCAGCGGGCCCATCTCGGTGTCCTCGGCGTTCGGGTCACCCACGGCGACACCCTTGACCGCCGGTTCGAGCAGCTCCATGAAGCGGTCGTAGACGTTGCGCTGCACCAGGATACGGCTGCGCGCACAGCAATCCTGACCGGCGTTGTCGAACACCCCGTAGGGTGCTGTCGCCGCGGCGCGTTCCAGATCGCAATCGTCGAAGACGATGTTGGCGCTCTTGCCGCCCAGCTCCAGCGTCACCCGCTTGACGTGCGCGGCGGCGCCCGCCATCACCCGGGTGCCCACCTCGGTGGAGCCGGTGAAGACGATCTTGCGGACGTCGGGATGGGTGACGAAACGCTCCCCCACCACCTCGCCCGCGCCCGGCAGCACGCACAGCAGGTCGGCCGGCAGACCGGCTTCGAGGGCGAGTTCGCCGAGCCGCAGCGTGGTCAGCGGAGTCCACTCGGCGGGCTTCACCAGCACCGCGTTGCCGGCGGCCAGCGCGGGAGCGAAGCCCCACGCCGCGATGGTCATCGGGAAGTTCCACGGGGTGATGATCCCGACCACGCCGAGCGGCTCGTTGAACGTCACGTCCAGCCCACCGGCCACCGGAATCTGCTTGCCGGACAGTCGTTCCGGCGCACCCGCATAGAACTGCAGCACGTCGCGGACGTGCCCGGCCTCCCACCGCGCCGAACCGATCGGATGACCGGAGTTGGCGACCTCGAGGGCGGCCAGCTCCTCGACGTGGGCGTCGACGGCGGCCGCGAAATCCCGCAGTGCGCCCGCCCGCTCGGCCGGTGCCAGCCGGGCCCACTTCCGCTGAGCCGACTGTGCGCGGGCGACCGCGTCGTCGACGCCGGCGGTGTCGGTGAGCTCGACGGTGCGCAGCAGCTCCTCGGTCGCCGGGTTGATCACCTCACAGGTCGTCATGCACTCACCTTCTGCGTTTTTCGCTGCCCGTACGCCGACGAGGCCTGCACCAGACCGGCGAACAGCCGCAGGTCGTCGAGCCGCTCCTCGGGATGCCACTGCACGGCCACCACCCAGTGCTCCGGGTAGCGGCGCGGGTCTGTCTCCACGGCCTCGATCACGCCGTCGGTGTCCGAGGCGCTGACGATCAGCCCGTCGCCGAGTCGGTCGATGGCCTGGTGGTGGTAGCACTGCGCGTCGGTGGTGGCGCCGACCAGGGCCTGCACCCGGGTGCCCGCGACGGTGGTGATCGCGGACGTGGAGAACACCGCGTTGCCCTGTTGATGGCGGCTGTGGCCCACCACATCGGGCAGGTGCTGGTGCAGTGTGCCGCCGAGCGCGACGTTGAGCACCTGAGCGCCCCGGCAGATTCCCAGCACCGGCATCCCGCGGCGCAGCGCCGCGTGCAGCAGGGCGAACTCGAAGTCGTCGCGGATGCGGCTGTCGTCGGCGGGTTCGTCGGTGGCGGGATGCCGTGGGCTGCCGTAGGCGCCGGGGTCGACGTCACGGCCGCCGGTGATGATCAGCCCGTCGAGGCCGTCGAGCAGCGCATCGGCGGCCGCCGCGTCCACCGGTTGGGGCGGCAGCAGCACCGACATGCCACCGGCGAGCCCGACCCCTTCGAAGTAGATGGCCGGCAGGAAACTGGCCCGCACATCCCACACCCCGGTCTGGGCCTGCTGCAGATAGGTGGTCAGCCCGATCGCGGGCCTGCGGCGGTATTCGAGGTCAGAGCCGTTCAAAACAGCGCCTCCTTTCCCAATCGGTCACGGCGGCGTTGAAGTCCGCCAGCTCGACACGTGCATAGTTCAGGTAGTGGTCGACGACGTCGTCTCCGAATGCGGCGCGAGCGATCTCGGATTTGTCGAACAGTTCGGCGGCCTCGCTCATCGTGGTGGGCAGCCGGTCGGCGCCGCTGGTGTAGGCGTTGCCGTCGGTGGCATCGGGCAGCTCGAGCCCCTGCTCGATGCCGTGCAGGCCGCCGGCGATCAGCGCCGCGGTGGCCAGGTACTGGTTGACGTCTCCACCCGGGGCGCGGCACTCCATGCGCATGCCCTGGCCGTGGCCGACCACCCGCAGTGCGCACGTGCGGTTGTCCAGGCCCCAGGCGATCGCGGTGGGCGCGAAGCTGCCGTCGACGAATCGCTTGTAGGAGTTGATGTTCGGGGCGTAGAACAAGGTCAGCTCGCGCAAGGTGGCCAGTTGGCCGGCCACGAAGCTGCGGAACATCGCCGACATTCCCAGCGGGTCGCTGTCGTCGGCGAACACGGCGGAGCCGTCGGTGCCGCGCAGCGAGATGTGGATGTGGCAGCTGTTGCCTTCACGCTCGTCGAACTTGGCCATGAAGGTCAGGCTCTTGCCGTGTTGATCGGCGATCTCTTTGGCGCCGTTCTTGTAGATGGTGTGGTTGTCGCAGGTGACCAATGCGTGGTCGTAGCGGAAGGCGATCTCCTGCTGCCCGAGGTTGCACTCCCCCTTCACCCCTTCGCAGTACATGCCCGCGCCGTCCATGCCGAGGCGGATGTCGCGCAGCAACGGCTCCATGCGGGTGGAGGCCAGCATCTGGTAGTCCACGTTGTAGTCGGTGGCCGGCGTCAGGCCGCGGTAGTCGGCTTTCCAGGCGTCACGGAATGCGTCGTCGAACACCATGAACTCGAGTTCGGTGCCGATGTAGGGGACCAACCCCCGCTCGGCGAGACGGTCCATCTGGCGGTTGAGGATGCTGCGCGGCGCCTGCTTGACGGGCTTGCCGTCAGTCCAGGACAGATCCGCCATCACCAACGCGCTGCCGGGAATCCACGGCAGCAGCCGCAGTGTGCTGAAGTCGGGGGTCATCACCATGTCGCCGTAGCCGGTCTCCCAGCTGGAGATGGCGTAGCCGTCGACGGTGTTCATGTCGACGTCGACGGCCAGCAGGTAGTTGCAGCATTCGGCGCCGTGCTCGGCGACGTCGTCGACGAACAGCCGCGCCGAGACCCGCTTGCCGGTGAGCCGGCCCTGCATGTCGGTGAAGGCCACGATCACCGTGTCGATGTCGCCCGCAGCAACCAACTGCTCCAGTTCGGCCTGCGTCAGCATGCCTTTTTGTGCACCCATCACTTCTCCTCGCCACGCCGTCGACACGGTTGTCTGTGCTGGCAAGTCAACCATTGGCTACCCGCCGCGGGATCGTCATCGCCGGTATTCACCGGATATCCGCCGCCGAAAGGTAGGACAGCAGACCTTTTCAAATCATATGGGCCGAAAGCAAGCTGCACACCCCGCCGAGTGACCAGGATCGCCAACCCGACGTCGCTGCGCCGGTTTGGCGGAGTTCCCCTAGGGTAAATATTCCGTTGCCGATGCGGGCCGCAACCAGGGCCGCCGACAACGGCGTCGATGTCAGCCGACACAGAGTAGGGTCGAACAGGTGTGTGGAGCCACCGGCGAGGTACGCCTCGACGGAAGAACCCCGGATATCGGTGCCGTCTCCGCGATGGCCCAAGTCATGGTCCCGCGCGGACCCGACGCCGCCGGCGTGTGGTCCCAGGGCCGGGTCGCCCTCGGGCATCGCCGACTGAAGATCATCGACCTCACCGAGGCCGGCGCGCAGCCCATGGTCGACTCCGAACTCGGGCTGTCGATCGCCTGGAACGGCTGCATCTACAACTACGAGCAGTTGCGCGACGAACTGATGAGCCACGGCTACCGGTTCTTCTCGCACAGCGACACCGAGGTGCTGCTCAAGGGCTACCACCACTGGGGCGACAAATTCGTCGACCACCTCAAGGGCATGTACGCCTTCGCCATCGTCGAACGCGACAGCGGTCGAGTGCTGCTCGGCCGCGACCGCCTCGGTATCAAGCCGCTCTACATCAGCGAGAACGCCGACCGGATCCGGTTCGCGTCGTCGCTGCCCGCGCTGCTGGCCGGCGGGGACATCGACACCCGGATCGACCAGGTCGCGCTGCACCACTACATGACCTTCCATTCGGTGGTGCCGCCGCCACGGACGATCCTGCGCGGCGTCGGCAAGCTGCCGCCGGCGTCGCTGATGGTGATCGAACCCGACGGCACGCGGACCACGAAGGTCTACTGGGAGCCCGACTTCACCCGGTGTGACGAACGTGCCGACTGGTCCGAACGCGACTGGGAGGACGCGGTTCTGCACTCGCTGCGGGTGGCGGTGGAGCGGCGCCTGGTCGCCGACGTCCCGGTGGGCTGCCTGCTGTCGGGCGGGGTGGACTCCAGCCTGATCGTCGGGTTGCTCGCCGAAGCCGGCCAGCACGGACTCAAGACGTTCTCCATCGGCTTCGAGTCTGTCGGCGGCGTCGAGGGCGACGAGTTCCGCTACTCCGACATCATCGCCAAACGGTTCGACACCGATCATCACCAGATCCGGATCGGCACCGACCGCATGCTGCCCGCCCTCGACGGCGCGATCGGCGCGATGAGCGAACCGATGGTCAGCCATGACTGCGTGGCCTTCTATCTCCTCAGCCAGGAGGTCGCCAAACACGTCAAGGTGGTGCAGTCCGGCCAGGGCGCCGACGAGGTCTTCGCCGGGTACCACTGGTATCCGCCGATGGGCGAGCCGTCGGCAGCCTCGGTCGAAGGTTCGGTCGCCAGCTACCGCGCGGCCTTCTTCGACCGCGACCAGTCGGCGTACGCCAAACTGGTGTCTGCGGCCGTGGCCACCGAAGACGATCCCAGCGAGCGGTTCGTCGCCGAACACTTCGCGCGGATCGGCGCGGCAACCGGGGTCGACCGCGCGCTGCGCCTGGACACCACCGTGATGCTGGTCGACGACCCGGTCAAGCGGGTCGACAACATGACGATGGCCTGGGGCCTGGAAGGCCGGGTACCGTTCCTCGACCACGACCTGGTCGAGTTGGCCGCCACGTGTCCGCCCCAGTACAAGACCGCCCACGAGGGCAAGGGTGTGCTCAAACAGGCCGCCCGGCGCGTGATCCCCGCCGACGTGATCGACCGGCCCAAGGGGTATTTTCCGGTGCCCGCACTGACCCACCTCGAAGGGCCGTACCTGGACCTGGTCCGCGACGCTCTCTACGCCCCGGAGGCCAAGGAACGCGGACTGTTCCGGCCCGAAGCCGTCGAGCAGCTGCTGGCCGACCCCAACGGCCGGCTGACCCCGCTGAGGGGCAACGAGCTCTGGCAGATCGCGCTGCTGGAGCTGTGGCTGCAGAAGCACGGCATCCGGGGCCCGGCCGCATGAGCACACTCGACCCCCGTGCCGAGCCGACCGGTGAGCAGACCGAGGCGATCACGCTGTCGCTGCACCAGGCCTCGCCGCCGGAGCTGGTCGAGTCGATGTCCGAGGACGTGGTTCTTGAACTCGGTTGGGGGCGGCTGATTTTCGGCCAGACGTTCGCGGACCCGGAGAACCTCGCCGACGTGCTGCGCGAGGAGGCCAAGGGGCGACGCGACATCTGCATCTATGCCCGAGAGCCGCATGTGCTGGTCTCCCGCGCCCCGGCCGAGCTGTTCATCGATCCCAGCCACACCTACCGGCTACGTTTCACCGACGACGACGACACCGCACCGACGCAGCGCGGATTCACGATCCGCGCGCTGCGCAGCCGTGAGGAAGCCGACGAGATGAACCGCGTCTACGTCCGGTGCGGAATGGTGCCCGCCCCCGTCGACGTCATCTGGGACAACCACTTACATCGGGATGCGGTGGACTATCTGATCGCGGTCACCGACGACGGCGCCGTTCTCGGCACTGTGACCGGCGTAGACCACGTGGCGCTGTTCAGCGACCCGGAGAACGGCTCGAGCCTGTGGACGCTGGCGGTCGACCCGGCGGCACCGCTGCCCGGGGTGGGCGCGGCGCTGACCCTCGCCCTGGCCGAGCTGTACCGCACACGTGGCCGGGCCTACATGGACCTGTCGGTGGCCCACGACAACGGCGCCGCGATCGCGCTGTACGAGAAGCTGGGATTCACCCGGGTCCCCGTCATGGCGGTCAAACGCAAGAACGCCATCAACGAGCCGCTGTTCACCCATCCCCCGGAAACGGTCGACGACCTCAACCCCTACGCCCGGATCATCGCCGACGAGGCCATCCGCCGCGGCATCTGGGTGGAGGTGATCGACGCCGAGGCCGGCGAGATGAAGATGTCGCACGGTGGACGCAGCGTCATCACGCGGGAGTCGTTGTCCGAGTACACCTCCGCCGTCGCGATGAGCCGGTGCGACGACAAGCGACTCACCCGGCGCATCGTGTCCGAGGCCGGTATCGCCGTCCCGCGTGGCCGGCTGGCGACCTTCGACCAGGCCGACCACGACTTCCTGGCCGAGGTGGGCGACGTCGTCGTCAAACCCACCCGCGGCGAGCAGGGCAAAGGCATCACGGTCGGGGTCACCGACTCCGGGGAACTGGACGCGGCGCTGGCGCGGGCCCGCGAGCAGTACCCCGAGGTGCTCATCGAACAGCGCGCCGAGGGCGACGACCTGCGGCTTGTCGTCATCGACGGCAAGGTGGTCGCCGCGGCACTGCGTCGCCCGGCCGAAGTCACCGGCACAGGCCGGCACACCATCCGTGAGCTGATCGAGGCACAGAGCCGCCGCCGGGCCGCCGCGACAGGCGGCGAGTCGGTCATCCCGATGGATGCCGTGACCGAGGCGACGGTCACCGAGGCGGGCTGGTCGTTCGACGACGTACTGCCCGAGGGTGAGCGTCTGCGTGTGCGTCGCACCGCGAACCTGCACCAGGGCGGAACCATTCACGACGTCACCGCGATCGTGCATCCGGACCTGCGCGCGGTGGCCGTCACCGCGGCCGCCGCGATCGGCATTCCCGTGACCGGCATCGACCTGCTGGTACCGGACGTCACCTCGCCCGACTACGTCTTCATCGAGGCCAACGAACGACCCGGGTTGGCCAACCACGAGCCGCAGCCCACCGCAAAAGCATTCGTGGACTTCCTGTTTCCGAATCAGCCGGGATTGCCGCAGGCCTGGACCCCGGACGAGGCGGCCCGCACCAGAGATCAGCTGCGGTAGAACATCACCACGTGCTCGTACGCATGACGATCTCGGTCGCCAATTGGGCCGTCGATTCGGCCGCGTTGCGCCGGCCGAGCAGGTCCACGATCCGGTACTCGCCGTAGACGAAGCGCTGGCTGGCCACCGCCATGGCGCGGGCGGCTTTGGTACTGACCAGAACCGTGGTGTTCAGCTCCACCGGCGGGCAGTGCTCGTCGCGGATGACCCCGGCCGGGTCGGCCACCCGCGGATGTCCGCGGTCGACGGCCACCAGCCCGATGAACCGGTCGAGCCGGGTGGCGGCCAGCTCCCAGGCCAGCTCACCGCCCAGCCGGTCACCCACCAGCAGCGCCCAGCGCACATCGAGCGAGTCCAGGATGCCGACCACCGACTTGCCGGTCAGCCGCGGATCCGGCCCGATCACCACGGTGCGCAGCGACGCGGTGTGCAACCGCTGACAGACCGGGTCGTAGGCCGCCGGGGCCTGATGCGCGGCACCGAGCACCACCACGACCGAACCCTTCTCGGGGCCCGCCACCTCCACGGGCACGCCGAAGCCGTCGACGGTCACCATGGGAGAGGGCATTGCGTCACGCTACAGCCAGCAGCGCTGTCAGCGGGCAGCTTTCACCGCTCTTGATGGGCGCAGTCATGCGGCCTGCGCGGCCTTGTCGGCCTGCTTGGCCATGACCTCCAAAAACGTCTGCGGCAGCGTGGCTTTGACGTCGATCGTGGGATCCGGGGTCGGGAAGGCGATCCCGAACACCGCCATCGAGCCCACATTCTCGAACGAGAAGAACACGCTGCGCTCCGCCCCCGCCAGGTGCATGGTCTGCTCGTACACCAGTGCCTGCGGTCGGGGGGTGTCCAGCCGCGTCGTGGTCATGGGAATCCCCGGATCCGACGCGTCGAAGAACGTCTTGTACGTCGCACACCGTTCGGCAGTGGCTGCCAGCCGGTCCAGATCCAGCGACCACGTGAGCACCGTGATCACCAGGCGCGCACCGTCATAGTCGACGACGTACTCCGCAGCACTGCCGGGCCCCCGTTCCGCGGTGTCGGCGATGTCGCGAGTCATCCCGTCGGTGCAGCCCTCCGGCGTGGACAGCATCGGCGGCGGCGCGCCTGCGCCGTCCCCCTGGCCCGGGTCGCGGTTGATCCGCTCGAAGCGCACACCAACGGGAAAATCCGCGGCGGTCAGCACAGCTCGCTCGAGACGGGCGCCGGGCCACGTCGGTGTGCCGGTCACCGCCTGCCCGCACCCCGTCAGGACGACCACCGCCATCGCCGCGCCCACCGCGTGCCGGATCATGGACCCAGGCTACCGATGCCTCACAGCTGGGTCAGGATCTCCGCGCCGGAGTCGGTGACGACCAGGGTGTGCTCGAACTGCGCGGTCCACTTCTTGTCCTTGGTGGCGACCGTCCAGTCGTCATCCCAGATCTCGTAGTCGAGCTCGCCGAGGTTGATCATCGGTTCGATGGTGAACGTCATGCCGGGTTCGAGCACCGTCTGCACCGACGGCTGGTCGTAGTGCAGCACCACCAGGCCGTTGTGGAAAGTCGTACCGATGCCGTGCCCGGTGAAGTCGCGAACCACGTTGTAGCCGAAGCGGTTCGCGTAGGCCTCGATCACGCGACCGACCACCGACAGCGCCCGACCGGGTTTGACCGCCTTGATGGCACGCAGGGTGGCTTCGTGGGTCCGTTCGACCAGCAGCCGGTGCTCCTCGCTGACGTTGCCGGCCAGGAACGTCGCATTGGTGTCCCCGTGCACGCCGTCGATGTAGGCGGTGACGTCGATGTTGACGATGTCACCGTCCTCGATGACGGTCGAGTCGGGGATGCCGTGGCAGATGATCTCGTTCAGCGACGTGCAGCAGGACTTCGGATAACCCTTGTATCCCAGTGTCGAGGGATACGCGCCGTGATCGACCATGTACTCGTGGGCGACCCGGTCCAGGTGGTCGGTGGTGACCCCCGGCGCGACCGCCTTGCCCGCCTCGGCGAGCGCACCGGCGGCGATGCGCCCGGCGACCCTCATCTTCTCGATCACCTCGGGGGTCTGCACCCACGGTTCGCTGCCCTCCCGTGCGGTCGCCTTGCCCACGTACTCGGGGCGCTCGATCGACCGTGGCACCGGCAGCGTCGGCGACACCTCACCGGGGCGGAGGGCACTGCGTACAGACATGTAGCAATGCTAGCGTTCCGGCATGCAGGTCACCCCCGGGCACTTGTTCGCACAGCTGGACTTCCGAGACGTCGAGGAATCCGACGAGCGCCTGGTGATCGAATTGGACAACCGTCCCGATCTGGTCAACCGGCGAGGTGCGCTACAGGGTGGGCTGGTGGCCACGCTGATCGACATCGCCGCTGGTCGTCTCGCCGACCGTCACGTCGGGCCCGGTCAGGACGTGACGACCGCCGACATGACGATCCATTTCCTGGCGCCCATCCTGGAGGGTCCCGCCCGGGCCGAGGCCACCGTGGTGCGAGCGGGGCGACGGCTGTCGATCATCGCCGTCGACGTCACCGACGCGGCGCGGGACCGCCTGGCGGCGCGCGCCACATTGAGCTTCGCGGTACTCGACCCGCGCTGACACCGACGGCTCACGCCACCAAGTGAGACTGGCGGCTCACGCCACCCCGGCCGGACAGGTGGCTCACGCCACCAAGTGAGACTGGTGGCTCACGCCACCCCGGCCGGACAGGTGGCTCACGCCACCGAGTGAGACTGTCGGCTCACGCCACCGTGATCGACGCCAGCGCCGAGCGCACCCGCGCCGGCAGTGACCCACCGTGGACGAGCCAGTCGTCGAGCGCGACCCGGACCGAAGCCATAGCCAACGCCCCCAACAACCGCGGGCGTGGGTCATCTGGCACCAGGTCGGTGAACCGCGGGGTCACCAGCTCGGCGATCGCGGCTTCGTAGCGCAGGTAGATCTGCAGCGTCCAGGCGCTGAACACCGGCGACGACCGGGTCAGCGCGGCCAGTTCGCGCACCTGGTCACTGATGGCCGCGAACCCGTCGCCGAGGTCGTCGAACGCGCCGCGTACCGCGGCGTCGGCGGTCAGGTCGGGGGGCTGGGTGGCCAGGGCGGCGGTGATCACGTCGAGCCACCGGGTGGTCATCCCCTCGGCGACCGCGTCTTCCTTGGCCGAGAAGTAGCGGAAGAACGTCGCTCGGCCCACCTCGGCGGCTGCGGCGATCTGTTCCACCGTCGCGCCGGCGAGCCCGTGGTCGGCGACGGCGCGCGCCGCGGCCTCCGCAATCCGCGCCTTGGTCGCGCGCTGCTTGCGCACGGTCAGGCTTTCACGCGAATCACGACTCGAGACGACGTCCATGATGAGACTATGTCTCACTGTGGATGCAGAAAGCAACGATGTGGGCGCCGCGGCGCTCGCCGGGTGGGAATTCGTCCGTCAGATGCTGGCGGACCTGACCGCGACGGTGGTCGACGATGCAGCCGACGAACGTGAACTGCTCGAAGGGCTGCGGGTGCTGGCCAAGGTGAGTGCACTGTGCACCGAACTGTCCGTGGAGGCCGACCCGCAGCGTCCGCTGTTCTTCGACATGTGCACGCCCACCCGGATGATCGGCGGACCCAACCCCGACGGGCGTTACCTGCTGGCCGCGATCCGCGGCGACCGGACATACCGGATCAGCGGAACCCGCGGCACCACTTCCTATCTGGGTTTCCAGGTACTCGCCGGCACCGGTCTGACGCCGCGCCGGATGGCCGCCTATCTCGGTGACCGTGACCTGCACTGCGTGGGTGGATCCTTCGAGCTGCTGCTTTCGTCCACCCGACCGGCCGCAGACGAACTCGGCACCGCGCAGTGGGTTGCGATTCCCGACGACGCCTCCGCGGTCGTGGTGCGCGAGTACATCGCCGACAGGTGGTCGGAGTCGACGGCCATCATGGCGATCGACTGCCTGGACCCGGAGGCGCTGCAGCCGGCCTCGGATGCGGCCACCGGCGAGGCGTTCACTGCGATGGCGTGGACGATGGTCAAGCTCGCCACCCTGCACCGCACGGTGATGCCCGAGCTGCTGGCTCAGCCCAACCGCCTGGTCACCGCTGAGGCCGCCGAACTCGGCGCCGCCGACACGACGCCCGACAACCTCTACATGATCGGCTCGTTCGCGCTGGCCCCGGATCAATCGTTGGTGCTGGAGTTCACTCCGCCGCAGACCCGGTTCTGGAACGTCACGCTGGAAAACGTCTGGCACGAGTGCCTCGAGCCACGCCACCGGCACAGCTCTGTCACCAACAAGGGCGTGGCACCGGATCGGTCCGGCGCGGTGCGGATCGCGATCGGCGCCGAGGACTTCGGACACGGACACTGGCTGGACACCGGCGGCCGGAGCCGCGGCTTCGTGATCCTGCGCTGGCTGGACAACCCGGCGCCTCCGACGGTGCACACGTCGGTCCGGCACCGAGGCGACGCGTCGTGAGCGCGGCGGCACGCTTCCGCCCTGCCGACCTGATCGAGCAGGCCTGCCACGCCGCGGGTTGTGATGACTTCGGGGAGGACAGCTGGCGCGAGGGGCTGGACCGGGTGTGCGACGGTCTGATCAACCAGGCCAGACTCAACGCGCTCGGGGTCGAGATCGCCTCCGCCGACCTCGTGCGGGCGCTGACCCACCGCCTCCAGATCACTGCCTGGCGCGGGACTCACCCCGAGGTCGCCGCCGCACCGGTCGAGCGACCCATCGTCATCGTGGGACAGCCCCGCACCGGCACCACCATCCTGTTCGATCTGCTAGCCACCGACCCTGCACTGCGGGCGCCGCTGACCTGGGAGGTGGACAACCCGCATCCACTCCCCGATCCGAGGGAGTACGAGACCGACCCCCGCATCGCCGCGACCCAGGCCGCCATCGAGATGTCCGAGCAGATCGTGCCAGGCCTGCTCGTGCACCACCCGATGGGGGCCCGAGTGGGCCAGGAATGCGTGCGCATGACCGCCGGCCAATTCACCAGCATGATCTTCTCGGTGCAGTACCGCCTGCCCGACTACTACCGGTGGCTGCTCTACGACGCCGACCATGGCCCCGCCTACCGGTACCACCGGATGTTCCTGCAGCATCTGCAGTCCGCGGTCGGCGGCCAGTGGCTGCTGAAGTCGCCGGCGCATCTGTGGCATCTCGACGCGCTCATCGCCGAGTATCCGGACGCCCTGATCGTGCAGACCCATCGCGACCCCCTCAACGTGATCTCCTCGATCAGCGCGCTGACCCATCATCTGCGCCGGCTGGCCTCCGACGAATCCTCGATCACCGACTGCGCCGCCCAGTCCTGCGAAGAGATCGTCGTCGGGCTGGAACGGGCCACCGAGATGCGTGATTCCGGTGTGCTGCCCGAAAGCCAGGTCATCGACGTGCACTTCGCCGACTTCATGCGTGACCCGCTGGCCACTGTCCGCACGCTGTACACGGCGATGGGCCGAGAACTGGACTGCGCCAACGAAACCCGGATGCGTGAACACCTGGCCGCGCATCCCGGCGATCACGGCGGCGCGCGCTACCGGTGGGCCGACACCGGTCTCGACGCCGGCGAGGTGCGGGAACGGGTGCGCCGATACCAGGAGCGCTACGGCGTGGCCGACGAACCGCTCAGGTAGTGCGGGCGAACCGGTTGCGGCGCCAGCCCTTTCGGGGACCCCGCACGTCGACCGAACCGCAGACCACCTTGCCGGTGAGGATGACGTGCGGCTTCCCCTCGGCGGGGGCGTCTTTGCGGTGATCGTGGGCGCGGCCGACGTTGACCTCGACATCGTCGATGGAGGCACTCGCCCCGTCGGGAAGTCGCAGTTCGAGCCCACCGAACACCAGATCCAACTCGATCACCACGATGGGACCGGCGAATCGGGCGCGGGTCAGGTCTAGGTCGACCGAGCCCATCCGGCGGTGCAGCGCCAGCCGGGTCGGCACGATCCACTCGCCCTGACGGCTCAGCGAGCCCAGCACACCGCGCAACTCGACGCGGTCGGCCGCCGAGGTGACGATCGCCCCCGGTCCGGGCAGGTCCCCTACCAGGGTGTCCAACTCCGACCGCAGTCGGGCACGCGACACCATCGCCGAGCGTTCCTCGAACTCGTCGATGTCGATGAGTCCGAGGGCCACCGCGTTGTGCAGTCGGCGCAGCGTGCCGTTGCGGTCGGCGTCGGAGATCCTCATCTCGACCGCGTCCGCCGGAGCGCGCACCAACGACGCGTCGGCGACGCGGTGGGATCTGCCGTGGTTGATGTCGGTCATGGCCCTTCCACGGTACCGCCGTCAGGCCAGGAAATCGGGCGGGAGGGCGTCGAGCATGCCCTTGAGCATGCGCACCGCGTACTCCGAGCTGCCACCGCCGACGATCAACGCCGAGAACGCCATGTCCCCGCGATATCCGGTGAACCACGAGTGGGAGCCGCCGGCGAACTCCGCTTCACCGGTCTTTCCGCGCACGTCACCGGCGCCCTGGAGATCTTCGGCGGTCCCGTTGGTCACCACCAGCCGCATCATCGGCCGCAGGCTTTCCACGACCTCGGCCGGAATCTGGGCGCGGTCCCCGGTGATCTCGGTCTCCCGGCCGTCGATGAGCTTGGGCACCGGGGTGTGCCCGGCCGCCACCGTCGCCGCCGCCAGCGCCATTCCGAACGGGCTGGCCACCACTTTGCCCTGACCGAAACCGTCCTCGGTGCGCTCGGTGAGATTCACCGTGGGGGGCACCGACCCGCTGACCGTGGGAAGCCCGGCGATGCGGTAGTCGGGTCCGATGCCGTACTGGGCGGCGGCCTGGGTGAGCCCGCGCGGCGGCATCCGGCTGGCCAGTTCGGCGAACGTGGTGTTGCAGGAACTGGCGAAGGCCCGGGACATCGGCACGGTGCCGAGGTCGAAGCCGCCGTAGTTGGGCACGCTGCGATGGCCGATGTCCATCCGCCCGGGACATCCCAGCAGCGTGTTGGGGGTCGCCATATCGCGCTCGATGGCCGCACCCGCGGTGACGATCTTGAACGTCGACCCCGGCGGGTAGAGGCCCATCGTGGCGATCGGGCCCTCCCGGTCGGCGGCCTCGTTCTGCGCCACGGCCAGGATTTCGCCGGTGGAGGGTCGGATCACGACGATCATCGCCTGCTTACCGGTGATGTCGACGGCGTTCTGCGCCGCCTCCTGCACCGATCGGTCCAGGCTGATGCTGACCGACGGCGCCGGGTCACCGCGCACCTCGTGCAGCACGTCGACGTCGGCGCCGTTCTGGTTGACCGTGACGACGCGCCAGCCCGGCGTCCCATCCAGGTCATCGGTCACCGTCTTCTTGATCTCGTTGATCAGGGTGGGCGCGAAATCCTCGTCGGTGGGCACCATCTCGGGCTGCGGCGTGATGACCACCCCGGGCAGGGCGGCCAGGGCTCCGACGACCTCGTCGTGGTCGGCCTTGCGCAGCGTGATCAGGCTCAGCGGCCCCTTGATCGAACTGGACTGCTCGGCCAGGCGCTGGGCATCGAGGGTGTTGTCGAACCGGCGCAGCACATCGGCGACGACGCGGGCGGTGGGCATCAGTGCGCTGCCGGCCTGCTGGGCGTCCAGCGCGAAGTGGTAGCGGTAGCCGGGCACCAGCACGTTCGTGCCGCTGCGCTCGTGGACCGAGGCGCGCGGTGGGTCGTCGGCGCGCAGGGCGAAGGTCTGGTTCTCGCCCAGCCGAGGGTGGATGTCGGTGGCGCTCCAACGTACCTGCCACCGTCCGTCGTCTCGGATCATGTTCAGCTGGCCGTCGTAGCTCCAGGTCCGGTCCTTGGGCAGGTGCCAGGTGTAGCGGTAGGCGATGCTGCCGGTGTCCTCGGCGTACTTGGAGCTCAGGATCTGCGCGTCCAAGCCGGTGGCCTGCAGACCCGCCCATGCCTCGTTGAGCGCGGCGCGGGCCAGTTCGGGCCGGTCGGCGAACTCGCTGGCCGACGAGGTGTCCCCCTCGGCCAGGGCGAGGAAGAACCGCTCGGCGACCGGTTCGGGCCCGTCGGGACGGGGGGTGCATGCACTCAGCGCGGCCACGGTCGCGACGGCGGACATCAGCGCGACAGCGCGTGTTACGGATGAGATCAATGTGGCCATTGAGACGAATGTTAAGAAATAACGATCCGGTTTCGGTGCAGGCACGCCGAGACGCACGTGTCGCCTGCGATTCCGCCCGCGCGAGCGGGCGATGCGCCGACGGTCAGCCCCCGTCACCCCCGTCACCCCTTGACCCGGCCCGGCGCCTGCGGCCGGCAGCCCCGTCACCCCAGGCCCGTCGCCCCCGGCCCGTCGCCCCCTTGCCCGCGGCCGGCGGCCCGCGGCCGGCGGCCTGCGGCCGGCAGCCCGCGAAAGTACGGTTTCTGACGAATATCGGCCAATTTCTGTCAGAAACCGTACGCTCGCGCCCGCCCTCCGGGCCGCTGTCGCGGCTCGCGCCCGCCCTCCGGGCCGCTGTCGCGGCTCGCGCCCGCCCTCCGGGCCCGTCGCCCCCGTCACCCCGGCCCATCGGCCCGTCGCCCCCGGCCCGTCGCCCCCTTGCCCGCGGCCGGCGGCCTGCGGCCGGCAGCCCGCGAAAGTACGGTTTCTGACGAATATCGGCCAATTTCTGTCAGAAACCGTACGCTCGCGCCCGCCCTCCGGGCCGCTGTCGCGGCTCGCGCCCGCCCTCCGGCCCGCTGTCGCGGCCCGCGGCCAGCGGCAACCTTCCGGGCCCGCTACGCGCCGGCGGCCGCCGCCCGCACCACCAGCGGTGCCGCCGGAAAATACGCCGCCATCTCCGACCGGGACGCGCGCAGCGCGGCGGTGCCATAGCCCTGCTTGCGATGCGCCGGGTGAATCCAGATCCGGACGTCGACCTCGCCGTCGGCGAGCTCACCGAACACCATGCCGACTTTGGCCGAACCCACCTCGGCCACCAGCCATGCGGCCTCTTCGGCGGCGAAACGCGCCACCGCCCGGTCGATTTCGTCGCCGAGGTCGCCGGCCGGAACCTGCGTGCCATCGCCTGCGAGACGGATGTCCTCGGTGCGGGCCGCGAAGATGTCGCGGTCCTCCTCCGCGGTGAACGGCCGCAACATCAGCCGCCGGGCCCGCCCGCCGGGAGGCTCGGGCGGGGTGAAGATCGCCGACTGACTGCTCAGGTCCTGCAATTCAGCGGCGATGCGGCTGCGTGAGACCTTGGTGAGCCGATCGAACGACAACCTCAGCACAGCTTCGGCCGCCGGAGCGGAAGTGTCGAGCAGATCGGCGATGGCGTCGATCGCGGCGTCGTAGTCCTCCGAGGCGACCACGGCGTCGAGGATCTCGTGGCGACGGTCCAGCGCGCACACCAAGGCATCGGCGATGGCTCTGCGTTCAGCACCGGCCTCGTGCCCGGCCATGTCCTCGGTCATGGACAGCAAGCGTACGTGTCATGCCGTGCGCCAAGGCCGATCCAGCACGATCAATCGATCAACGCAGTCGGCATGCGCGCGACGTCCCAGAACGCCAACCCAGCAGCGTCAGCCCAACAGGTCAATGCAGCAACGTCAGTCCAGCAGCACTGTCGCGAATGAGCCGACCTCGGCGAAACCGATGCGCGCGTAGGTCGCCCGCGCCACGGTGTTGAAGCTGTTGACGTACAGGCTGGCGATGCGCCCACCGGCGACCACCGCAGCGGCCAGCGCGGCCGTCCCCGCGGTACCCAGGCCGCGGCCCCGCCGGTCCGGGTGCACCCAGACGCCCTGGATCTGGCCAACCGCCGGTGACTGCGAACCGACCTCCGCCTTGAACACCACCTGCCCACGCTCGAAGCGTGCCCAGGCCCGTCCCGCGGCGATCAGCGAGGCGACGCGCCGGCGGTAACCGCGGCCACCGTCGCCCAGGCGGGGGTCGATGCCGACCTCACCGATGAACATGTCGACGGCGGCGACGAGGTAGGCGTCGAGTTCCTCCATCCGCACCGGCCGCACTGCGGGGTCGATCGCGCAGGCGGGGGCGGTGTTCAGCGCCATCAGGGGTTGATGGGACCGCACATCGCGCGCCGGCCCCCACACCTGCTCGAGTCGCTGCCACATGGGCAGCACCAGTTCTGCGCGTCCGACCAGTGACGAGCACCGGCGCGGACTGCTCATGGCCTTGTCGGCGAACGCGTTGAGATCACTCAGCGCGCCCCGCAGCGGAATCAGATTGGCGCCGGCGTAACAGAGCGACTCGGTGGCCCGGCGCCGCGTCCAGAGTTCCCCGCCGATGGCCGACGGCTCGATGCCGTGCTCGGCGACGCGGGAGGCGACCATGCATGCAGCCACAGGGTCGGAGTCGAGGACGTCGCGGACCGCGATGATGTCGCGCGCCACCGACACCCTTCGCTCGTCGACGAGACGGAAAAGCGGAGGAGCCGACATCTGGACTCTTTCTGCGACAAATCCTGAGCAGCCGACCCGCACGCGGGGGGCCTGTGGTCTAGCTTACGGTCACAACCGGTGAACCGCTGGCATCCTCCAAACCGCGTTCTTCCGCGATTCGCAGCGCCTCTTCGATCAACGTCTCCACGATCTGCGCCTCAGGAACGGTCTTGATGACCTCGCCCTTGACGAAGATCTGACCTTTGCCGTTGCCCGAGGCCACACCGAGGTCGGCTTCTCGAGCCTCGCCCGGACCGTTGACGACGCAGCCCATCACTGCGACCCGCAGCGGCACCTCCATGCCCTCGAGGCCGGCGGTGACCTCGTTGGCCAAGGTGTAGACGTCGACCTGGGCCCGCCCGCACGACGGGCAGGAGACGATCTCCAGGGACCGGGGCCGCAGGTTCAGCGATTCCAGGATCTGGATGCCCACCTTGACCTCTTCGGCCGGCGGCGCGGACAACGAGACCCGGATGGTGTCACCGATGCCCCGGGACAGCAGAGCACCGAACGCGACCGCCGACTTGATGGTGCCCTGGAAGGCCGGACCCGCCTCGGTCACGCCGAGGTGCAGCGGATAGTCGCACTGCTCGGCGAGCTGCTCGTAGGCCGCGACCATGACGACGGGGTCGTTGTGCTTGACACTGATCTTGATATCGCCGTAGCCGTGCTCCTCGAACAGTGACGCCTCCCAGAGCGCCGATTCGACGAGCGCCTCGGGGGTGGCCTTGCCGTACTTCTCCATGAAGCGCTTGTCCAGCGATCCGGCGTTGACGCCGATGCGGATCGGGATACCGGCGGACGCCGCCGCCTTGGCGACTTCCTTGACCCGGCCGTCGAATTCCTTGATGTTGCCCGGGTTGACCCGCACCGCGGCGCACCCGGCGTCGATCGCGGCGAAGATGTACTTCGGCTGGAAGTGGATGTCGGCGATCACGGGGATCTGCGACTTCTTGGCAATCGTCGGAAGCGCGTCGGCATCCTCCTGGCGCGGACACGCCACGCGGACGATGTCGCAACCCGACGCGGTCAGCTCGGCGATCTGCTGCAGCGTCGAGTTGATGTCGTGAGTCTTGGTGGTGCACATCGACTGCACCGAGATGGGGTGCTCGCTGCCGACCCCGACATCGCGGACCATCAGCTGACGGGTGGTGCGACGGGGGGCCAAAACAGGTGCCGGCGGCGCCGGCATGCCCAGACCTATGGAGGTCATCGTTCTCCTACTGGAAGGGTCTGATCGGGTTGACGAAGTCGGCGGTGACCGTCAACAACATGTATCCGGCCACCACGACCAGGACGACGTAGGTGGCCGGCATCAACTTCAGATAATTCACCGGGGCGGCGGCCACCATGCCACGCGCGGACCGGAACAGGTTGCGCAGCTTCTCGAACACCGCGATCGCGATGTGGCCGCCGTCGAACGGCAGCAGCGGGATCAGGTTCACCGCACCCAGCACAAAGTTCAGCTGTGCCAGGAAGAACCAGAACGCCACCCACA